>NZ_CP108518.1:7996319-8328205 GCF_035989885.1 Streptomyces sp. NBC_01232 | reverse complement strand
CCATGAGCCTGGACTCGGTCACCGGCGCCGTTGACGACCTCGCCGGGTACTGGCGGCGTCTGCACCGTCCGACGTCGCGACAGGCCGCCCGCCAGGACGGTCCCGGGGCGGACTGACCGCAAGGGTCACCTCGCCTGCGACGCGACCGTCCGTCCGCCCGTCCGCCCGTCCGTCCGTCCGTCCGTGGAACGGTGCCGTGCTCGAGCCGCGGCGCCCGGTACCGCGGCCCGGGCGCACTGTCGGGCGGGCTGTCTCTCGTCCCGGGTTGGTCCGACCGGTCGGACCTGCCGGTGAGTCGCGCCGGGGTGTTCCGGGTGGCGGGAAAGCCGAGGTTATGAATGAGATCGCATGACCGTTTTGTCATGTGACCATCCATGAGCATCAACACTTCAGGAGCCACACGATGCGCCCCATCAGAGCCGCCTGTCTCGGCACGGCCACCGCCCTGGTTGCCCTTCTCGCCTGGGCCCCTGCCGTGACCGCAGACGCGACGGACTCCCCTGCCGCCCACGCCAAGCCCCAAAAGCAACGGGTCATCACACTGACCGGCAGGCTCGCGCAGCAGTCGCGCTTCCCCGTCAACTCCAGCGGTCCCTCCCAGGGTGATCGGACCGTCGTCCGCTCGACCCTCCATGACGCGGCCGGCAACCAGGTCGGCGAAACCGGCGGCACCTGCACCACCACCCGGGTCACCGAGGGCGGAGCGGAGGCGTGCTACGTGACCTACGTCCTCCCGGGCGGCCAGCTCTCCGTGCAGGGGATGGTCTTCGGCATCGTGCCGGGCCCTCCCGGTTCGTTCGACAACGCGATCACCGGCGGCACCGGGGAATTCGACCGGGCTCGTGGCTCGGTCCACGTCGGGCCGATCGTCAATGGCGCGAGGACATTCACGATCTACCTGAAGTGACCGGCCCTGCCCCCGCCCGTCGAGAAGGCCCGACGCCCCCTAGGGGGCGTCCGCCGCCTCCTCGGTCAGGCCGGTGACCTCCTGCACGTGCCGCAGGCTGGGCGGGGCGAGCACCTCGTTGAGCTGCTGGAAGATCTGCCGCGCGGCCACCGCGTTCCAGTCGGCCGGGAGCAGCTCGGCGGGCAGTCCGGGGTCGAGGTACGGCAGGCGGCGCCACTGGGTGAGCATGGGCACGTAGTGGCGGAAGGCCTCGGCGCCGTCGATGCCGGGCTGCCCGGTCAGGCCCGCGGCGACGGGGCCGTACGCCTGGGTGAACCCGGCGTACTGCTCCTCGATCGCCGGGAAGTCCCACCAGGAGCTGACGGTCCCGGGCAGGTCGCTGAAGGCGGCGTACTCGGCGGCGAACAGGTGCACGTAGTCGCTGAGGCCGAGCCGTACGAGCATGTCACGGGCGTCGCCGAGGAGTCGGCCCGGCGCCAGCCACACGCCCGGGGCGATGTTGCCGAAGCCCAGCCAGGTCAGCCGGGTGCGCAGCTGGTAGCGGTAGGAGCGCTCGGACTCCGGTACGGAGAAGACGGCCATGGCCCAGCCGTCGCTCAGCTTCGCCGGCTCCAGGCTGCCGAAGATGCGCCGGTCGCCCTCGTCGAAGACGGGTTGCGCACCCGGGCTGAGCCGGTAGCCGGTGGCGCCCCGGCGTTCCGGTTCGAGGACGCCCTTCTTCTTGAGCCGGGAGATCGCCGAGCGCGCCGCCGGGCCGTCCACGTCGAGCTCGGACATCAGGGTGATCAGATCGGCGACGGAGATCCAGCCTCCGAGCCGTCGCAGGAACGCCCCGTAGACCGTGTTGATCAACGAGCTGGGCCTGAGGGGACTGTCCGCCATGATCGCCTTCCGTCGTCTGCGGTGGCGATCCTACCGACCTGGGCGAACGCGGCGCCGCCCAGGTCACGGTCCCCGCGGCCATGGTCAGAGGCGGGCGGCGCGCTTGAGCAGGCCCAGGTCCACGAACTTGAAGTCGGTGTCGGTCCGGGCCTCCCCGTCGGGTCCGGTGGTCGCGGGGGTGTTGTGGCCGTCCTGAACGACCAGCAGGCCGTTGGGGAACTTCCTGCCCAGCGGTTCGCTCGTGACCGCGGCGCCGTCGCTCTCCTGGGCGCCGTCCGGCGAGCTCGGCCCGGCGCCGTCGCCGATGCGGAAGCCGCGGACGTACGCGTTGCCGTGCCCGCGGTCGAAGACGGCGAAGGTGTCGTCGCCCTGGCTGGAGGCCAGCAGGTAGCCGCGGCGGGCGGGCTGCGCGGGGTCGCGCCAGATGGTCAGGCCCTCGACGTCGGCCGCGATGTGCCGGCCGCCGAAGCCGGGGTCGGCGCCCGCTGTGCATTCCTCGGTTGCGGGGTTCCAGGTGCCGGGTACGCCGTAGGAGCGGACCTTCTCGATCAGGCGTGCGGGTGACCGCAGGTCGGCGTCGAGCTTCCAGATGCCCACGTCCTCCTGGCCTGCGTAGAGGTCACCGGTGTCGGGATCGATGACCATGCCCTCCACCTGGGGTTCCTCGCCCGGTTCCGCGCACGGTGCCCACGTCTTTCCGTCGGGCAGGGTGAAGGAGGAGGGCAGCGAGGTGGTGCGGACGGTGCGGTAGCCGACCTTTCCGCCGGCGTTCGGCAGGAGCTCGGCCAGCGCGAGGGCTGTGGCGTGGCGCCGGCTGGTGACCGCGTACGAGCGGCCGCTGCGGCGGTCGGTGTAGGCGGCGAGTCCGTAGGCGGTCCGCTGCTCGTTGACCTCGTCCTGGCCGGCGGAGAAGACGTGCGGGGCGGCCGTCTCGTCGGTGACGTCGACCAGCGGGGCGGTGGGCCGCTTCGGGTCGATCCGGTAGACGCGCAGCTGGTCGCGGCCTCGGTCGGAGACGACGGCCACGTCGTGGCGGCCGTCCGGGAAGCGGAGTCCGCTGATCAGGTCGACGTTGTTGAAGCGGCCGGGCATGTCTCCCTCCCGCGGCGGCGGGGGCGCCGGCAGGCTCTGCACCTGACGGCCGTCCAGGTCGTAGACGCGCAGGCCGCCCTCCTTGGCGGTGGCGATCACCAGGCTGCGGTCGGGGTTCTTCGCGTTGCGCCAGATCGCCGGGTCGTCGGCGTTCGCGTTGCCGCCGGCCTCGTCGTCGAAGAGGGAGGGCGTCTCCACGGAGGCAGACACCCGGGGCAGCGGCGGCGCCGAGGCGTCGCGGGCGTGCGCGGGCACCGCGATCACACCCAGTGCCACCACGGCCGCCGCGGTCACGGCCGGGGTCCGCCTGCTCGGGATCACGCGCATCTTGCCTCCTGGTGAGGGGTACGGGGTCGGGCCGGCCGCGTGGTGCGCGGAGTCGTCCGGCGCTCGGCGGCGGGCCGCCCCCACCGTGGGCCACGTGCGGGTGGCCCCCATGGAGCTGGCGTGACGTGCACATGACGGCATCGTGAAATCCGGCGCGCCCGTGGTCCTGCCGGGGACGTTCCCAGGGGCGCTCCCGAGGACACGCCGGACAGCTCACCAGAGCGGTCGCCCGAGAGGTCGCCCGACGGGGCGCCCGAGGGCTTCCTTAGCGGAACGTTAGATCTGCGTGGCGAACCTTGTCCGGGTACGACCGCCGCCGCATGCTCTGGACACTCCCCCGCCAACGGGGCAGTTCTGCCGTCTCTCATCAGGGACTTCCGTCTGGAGCCGCCATGTCCTCGTCCGTCGTCATGCCCGCACCGCCGCCCGGGGACGAGCGCAGGAAGCGCCGTCTCGCCCTGGTCGGCGGCTCGCTGGGCAATCTCGTCGAGTGGTACGACTGGTTCGTCTACGCCAGCTTCGCAATCTACTTCGCCGACTCCTTCTTCCCCGGCGACAACCCGACCACCCAGCTGATGAACACGGCGGGGATCTTCGCCGTGGGCTTCCTGATGCGCCCGGTCGGCGGCTGGATCCTGGGGCGCGCCGCCGACCGGCACGGCCGCAAGAGTGCGCTGACCCTCACCGTCACCATGATGTCGGTGGCCGCGCTGCTCATCGCCGTGGCACCGACGTACGGCCAGGCCGGGTACTTCGGCGCCCTGGTGCTGCTGCTCGCGCGGCTGCTCCAGGGGATGAGCATCGGCGGCGAGTACGCGGCCAGCGCCACCTACCTGACCGAAGCGTCCGCCCGCAACCGGCGCGGCCTTGGCTCGTCCTTCCAGTACGTGTCGATGACCTGCGGCCAGCTGCTCGGCCTGGGCATTCTGATCACCCTTCAGCACACGTTGACCAGCGCCCAGTTGGAGAGCTGGGGCTGGCGGATTCCCTTCGTCGTCGGGGCGTTGTTCGCGGTGGTCGTCTTCTGGCTGCGGCGACGCCTCCAGGAGACCGACGCGTTCAAGGAGGAGTCGGCGGCGGGCGAGGAAGCCCACGACGACAGCACGCGCGGCACGCTCAAGGCCCTGTGGCAGTACCGGCGACAGGCGGGGCTGGTCATGGCGCTCACCCTCGGCGGCACCGTGGCGTACTACACCTACACCACCTACCTCACCAAGTACCTGGTCGGCAGCGCGGGCATGGAGAAGACCACCGCCACGCTCGTCAGCTTCACCGCGCTGACCCTCTTCGCCGTGCTGCAGCCCTTCGCCGGCATGCTGTCCGACCGGATCGGCCGCCGGCCCCTGCTCATCACCTTCGCGGTGGGCTGCACGGTCGGCACCTACCCGATCATGACCGCCCTCGGGTCCGCGTCCTCGTACTGGTCCGCGCTCGGCCTGTCCCTGCTGGCCCTGGTCATCATCACCGGCTACACCTCGATCAACGCGGCGGTCAAGGCCGAGCTGTTCCCGACGCGCGTGCGCGCGCTGGGCGTGGCACTGCCGTACGCGATCGCCAACGCGCTCTTCGGCGGCACGGCGGAGTACGTGGCGCTGTGGTTCAAGAACAGTGGTCACGAGACCATGTTCTTCTGGTACGTCTCCGGGTGCGCGCTGATCTCCCTCGTGACCTACGTCCTCATGCCGGACACCCGCAACGCCGCGCTCAGCCGCGCCGAGGCCGAGGAGGACGGCGGCCTCGCCCCGGGTCCGGACCGGCCGGCGACGGCTGCGGCCGAGGCCGCACGCTGATCCGTCCCCGGTGGCCCGGCGCGCCGGCTCCCGTAAGCTGCTGCGCCGGGTCACGGGGGCTCCGGTGGCCGGGGTCCGGTCACAGGTCACAGGTCACAGGTCACAGGTCACGAGGAATTGTCTATGCACGCGCTTCTCGTCGAGGACGACGACCGCATGGCCCAGGCCCTCGGCACGGCCCTCGCCCTGCGCGGGCACACCGTCCGCCGGGTCGGGCGTGCCCTGGACGCCCTGCGGCACGCGCGCGAGGCCGAATTCGTCCTGCTCGACCTGGGCCTTCCCGATCTCGACGGGCTGGAGCTGCTGCGGCGGCTGCGTACCGTATGCGACGCGCCGCTGATCGTGGTGACCGCGCGGTGCGAGGAGCGCGACATCGTGCAGGGGCTGCGGGCGGGCGCCGACGACTATGTGGTCAAGCCGTTCCGCATGGCCGAACTGATGGCCCGCATCGATTCCGTACGGCGCCGGACGGACCCGCACCCGGGCCGTACCGAGCCGATCGCGGCCGGGCCGCGCCCCGTGCGCACCGGTGACGTCGAGGTCGACCTGTCGGGGCGGACCGTCACGGTGGCGGGCGTCGCGGTGCGCCTGACGCGGCGCGAGTTCGACGTACTCGCCTTCCTGGCGGCCCGCCCGGACGAGGTGCATTCCCGCGAGGTGATCCTGGACCGGATCTGGGGGGACGCCTTCCTCGCGGCCTCCCGCTCGCTGGACGTCCATGTGGCGGGCATCCGCGCCAAGACCGGCCGCTCCGGCCTGGTGCGTACCGTCCGGGGGTTCGGCTACCAGCTCGGCACCCCGCCGGCCGCGCCCGATGCAGGGGGCGGCGACCCGGGCGGCGAGCGGTGAGGCGCAGGCTCCTCGCGGTGCTGATGGTGCTGATGGGGGCGGCCGCGCTGCTGCTCTGCATCCCCCTGGCGGACGCCTCCGCACGCGGTCGTACCGAGCACCTGCTCCTCCAACGGCGCTCGGAGGCCGTACGGTTCGCCGATCTCGCCGACCGGATGCGCACCGCCGCCGATCGCGCGGAGCTTTCGGCCGAGATCAGCCGCTACGCCCATCTGTACGGAGCGGGGGTGGTCGTGGTCGACACCGCGGGGGCCACGGTGGCCCGGGCCGGGACCGGGCCGGCGGCGGAGGCCGCCACGGGCGCGGCCGCCGACTCCGACGCCCGCCGCCGCGCCCTCACCGGCCGTTCCACCGACCGGCTGCCCACCCTTCTCCCCTGGAGCCCTCGGACCGTCGTGCTGGCCGAGCCGGTGGGCCGGGACGAGCGGGTGAGCGGGGCGGTCCTGATGGCCGTACCCACCGACGCCGCCCGCCGGGACGTGGCGGCCCGCTGGTCGCTCATCGCCGCCGGGGCGCTGACCGCCTTCGCGGCGGCGGCCCTGGTCGCGGCCGGGATCGCGCGCTGGCTGATGCGCCCCGTGCGGGACCTGGACCGGGCGGTCGAGCGGCTGACCGCCGGCAGCCTCCAGGCCCGGGCCGTGTCCGACACCGGCCCGCCGGAACTGCGACACCTGCGCCGGCACTTCAACGCGATGGCGGAGGCCATGGCCGACTCCATCGGCCGCCAGCGCGACTTCGTCGCCGATGCCTCCCACCAGCTGCGCAATCCGCTGGCCACGCTCGTCCTGCAGCTGGAGAACGTCGAACCGTACCTCGCACCCGGGCCCGGCCTGGCCGAGCACGGCCGCGCACTGGACGAGGCGGAACGCCTGGAGGAGCTGCTCGACGGCCTGCTGGCGCTGGCCCGCGTGGAGTCCGGCACGGCGGAGCCCACCGTCCAGGACGTCGCGCGGGCGGTGCGGGACCGGGTGACGGCCTGGGCTCCGGTCTACCGTGCCGCGGGCGTGCACCTAACAGCGTCCTGTCCGGCCGGGGACCTGTCGGCGCGCGCCCTGCCCGACGCGGCGGGCCGGATCCTGGACGCGCTCCTCGACAACGCCGTCAAGTTCGTCCCGCGGGGCGGCCGCGTCGAGGTGCGCGCCACGCACGGGGCGGACGGGAGCGCCGTCGTACGGGTCACGGACGACGGCCCGGGGGTTCCCGAGGAGCAACTGCCCCTTCTGCTCAGACGTTTCGCGCGCGCCCCGGAGCACCAGAACGTCCCCGGCAGCGGCCTGGGCCTGGCCATCGCCGACGAGATCGCCCGCATCAGCGGTGGCCGGCTCGACGTCAGCGGCCATGTGCCGCACGGTCTGGTGGTCGAGCTCCGGATCCCGGCGCCGTGAGGTCTCAGCCGTACACCGACCGGTAGTACGCGACGGCGCCCGCGTGGAGCGGCACCTCGCCGGTCGAGATGGCGAACCGGGGCTCCAGCCTCGCCCCGGCCGTGACCTCCCGCAGCAGGTCCCGCCACCGCTCGAACACCACTTGGAGCAGCTCGCGCACGGTGTCCTGCGGTACGTCCGCCCGTGCCAGCAGGTAGTTGCCGACCCCGATGGTTCCCACCGGCTCCGTCAGGCCGTACACCCCGGCAGGGAGCGTGACCGCCGTGTAGACGGGGGCGTAGCGCTCCCGGAGCGCGCCCACGTACGCGTCGAGGGGGAGGAAGCGCAGCGGCAGCTCGCCCGCCAGCTCCGACAGCGCCGGGGTGGGCACCCCGCCGGACCAGAACAGTGCGTCGACCGACCCTTCGCGCAAGGCGCTCACGGACGCGGCGAGGCCCAGCTGCCGCTCGTCCGCCGTCGCCGCGGGTGCGCCGTTCAGCCCGGCGGCCCGCAGGACCCGTTCCGCCACCACCCGGACCCCGGAGCCGGCCGCGCCGGCCGCGACGGGGCGTCCGGCGAGGTCCTTCACCGAGTGCACGGGCCCATCCGCCGGGACGAGCAGGTGCGTGTAGTTCACATAGACCCGGGCCAGCGCCGTCACGGCGGTCGGACGGGGGAAGGACTCCCGGCCCAGCGCCGCGTCCTGGGCCACGTCCGCCATGGCCAGTGCCAGCTCCACCGACCCCTCGTCCAGCTTCCGCAGGTTGTTCACGCTGGCCGCGGTGCTCACCGGGACGATCTCGATCCGGCGGCCGCCGGCGGCGACGGCCTGCGCCAGGGCCTGCCCGAACGCGTTGTACGGCCCGCCCTCGGGCCCCGTCGCGAGCCGTAGCCGCCGTACCGGCCCGGAGTCCCCCGCGCACGCGGCCAGCGCCACGGCCAGGGCGCCGACCCCGGCGCCCATCGCCTGCCTCCGGTTCACCACTGGGCTGGTCACGGCGCAAGCCTAGGCCGTCCGTCCCCGTCAGCCGGCGCCCGCCGGCTGCGGCACCCCTGCGTTGGGTTCGTTCCCTCCCATGTCGAGCCGGAAGGGCGGGTACGCGTCGGTCATGAGGGTGGCGTAGACGACCACCCGCAATATCCAGCGCGTGAGACCCATGAGCAGGTCGAACAGGGCGCGCGGGTAGCTCCCGGTACATGCCAGGACCACCACGGCAACGAGGGTGAGCAGGCCGATGAGCCCAGAGGAGAAGGGGCTGTAGTCCTCGATGTACCGGCAGGCGTTCCAGCCGCTGGTGACCAGCAGTACGACCACGAACAACTGCGGTATGACGAGGAGCCACTTGACCAGGACCAGTCCGCGGGACAGCCGCTGGGGGTAGGCGACCTCGACGCGTATCGGGTAGTCGGGCACGTCCTTGAGGGTGAACGGCGGGTAGTCGTCGGTTCCGAGCACCGCGGAGGAGTAATAGCTGACGCGTGTGCTCCAGCGTATGACGCCGACGTTGAAGTCGAAGAGCGGTCTGGGGTAGCTGCCGGTGATGAGGATGCCGAAGAACGCGATGACGCTCAGCAGCAGAAACGCGATCTGCAGGAAGAGCAGGACGACATAGTGCGGGATGGCGAGGATCCACTTCACCAGCCACATCCATCGGGTCAGTCCGGGATCGAGGTTCGCTTCGACACGCAGGGGGTGGACGGAAGCAATCATCGCTGCCACATCCTTTCTCGCACGGGGCTCGCTTCGATACGGCCCGCAGTGCGTGTGCTCCGCGTGAGCCGCCCTCTCATTGAGCCCCGGCGGCCGGATACCCGCCTGCCACGGGATCGCGTGACACGAGAACACGTGGCTTGACGGCCGGCTGTATCCGGAACCCAGGCTTCGGCAGCCCATCGGACCTGGGAATACGGGGCCCGGGGCCGGCTGGTCGCCGCTGTCGAGCCACGAAGTTCCGGGAGGTGCTATCCCGCCCGGCCCGCCGGGGCGTTCCTGCCCGGCCTCGCGCTGCCGTTGTCGCCTTCGCCTTCGCTGTCTCTGTCTCTGTCTCTGTCTCTGTCGCCGGAGATCGATATCGACAGCCCTTCGGTCAGCCATTGATGAGCCACCGTCATATTGAGCACGCGCCCGCCGGTCGCTGTGCCGACCAGGGCCCAGTAGCGTTCCAGGCGGGGGTCGAAGCCGGATGACCTGGACACCAGCTGATGCAGGTACGTGCGGAAGGCGGGGGTGTCCGACTCCCGCCGGGCCCGTGCATGGGCGGATACGAAGGCGTTCACCGCGTCCCCCGGGCCGGGCGGCAGACCCCGTGCCACCGCGGCGGCCGTCAGGGCAGCCGCCTCGTCGATCTCCCCGTAGAAGGCCGGGGCGTCCCGCATCTCTTCCTCGTGGTCCTGGGTCCAGCAGGTGAAACCGGGGGTGGCGACGAGCAGATGAAGCTCGGCGTAGGCCAGGGCCGAGGCCGGATCGGGGTCCTGCGGCGGGCCCGGTGACAGCATCGCGATCATGATGTCGAGCCGGTGCTCGGGCATGGTCGCGGACAGTTGGCGGTACCAGTGATCGGTGAGGCTGCGATGGGCCTCGGGGAGCCGCTGCACGCGCGAGAGGATCTCGAGGCGCCGGAGCCGTTCGTCACCCGTGCAGTCGTCGAGGGACATCAGCGTGGCCTGGCGCCACCGCAGTTCGGTCAGCCGTTCCTCCACGGCTTCGAGCTCGGTCGCCACGAGTTCGCCGAGGGCGCGCTCCCCGGTGACCACCTGCGTGATGCTCGCGATCGGAGTGTCCAGCGCCCGCAGGCGTCGGATCAGGCGGATCCGCTCCCACGCATCCGGGCCGTAGCGGCGATGACCGCCGGTGCTGCGGCCGGCCACGGGCAGCAGACCGCTGTCGGAGTAGTAGCGAAGGGTCTTCACCGGGACGCCCGTTCCGGCCGCGAGTTCACCGATGCTCCATGTGTCGTGCGTCATAGTCCCTTGAATCTCCAGCGCGGGGGAGGTCCTAGCGTACGGAGAACCGAGCGCATCGGGACGAACGGGCCACGGTGCCCGCCGCCCGGGCCTCGCCCGATCCCCTCCGTCCCGTCCGATCCCGTCCGACCAGGAACGGTGGATACGCATGTCCCCGACCACGACAGCACCGCGTCCGTGCCGACGTCACCCGCTCCGCGCGGTGCTCTTCCCCTTGCTCTGCGCGCTGGCCCTCCTCATGGCCACCGCCCTGCCGGCGTCCGCCGCACCACCCGGTTCCCCGTACTCCTCGGGGCAGAACGGCACCGTCGTACGGACCGACCGCGGCCTGGTACGCGGCGTGTCGCACGGCTCGTACACGGCCTTCAGCGGTGTTCCCTACGCCGCTCCGCCGACCGGACCGCTGCGCTGGCGGGCCCCGTCGCCTGCTGCCCCCTGGCACGGCGTCCGCGATGCGACCACTGCGGCTCAGCCCTGTGTACAGATGCCGGCGCCGGGTGCGGGAGCGGTCATCGGGTCCGAGGACTGCCTCTACCTCAACGTCACGACACCGGCCTCCAGGCTGGCCGGACAGAAGCGGCCCGTGCTGGTGTGGCTGCACGGCGGTGCGTTCCTGGGCGGGTCCGGCAACGACTACGACGCCGGATCACTGGCAGTACGGGGCGACGCGGTCGTCGTCACGGTCAACTACCGCCTGGGGGTCTTCGGTTACTTCGGCCACCCGGTGCTGGGCTCCGCCCCGCCGTTCGGCCTGGCGGACCAGCAGGCCGCACTGCGCTGGGTGAAGGCGAACGCCGAGCGCTTCGGCGGTGACCCGGCCGGTGTCACGCTGTTCGGCGAGTCCGCGGGGGCCCTCGGCATCTGTGCACACCTCACCTCGCCGACGGCCGCCGGCCTCTTCCGGCGGGCCGTGCTCCAGAGCGGTTCCTGCTTCACATCCTTCCCCCGAGGTGCCCTCGGACCCGGAACTCCGGCGTACGAGCCCTTCGCCTCCCAGCACGCTGTCCAGGCGGCCGGTACGGAAGCCGCCCGGGGTCTGGGCTGCGCGACGGGCGGCCGGGACGAGGTGCTGGCGTGCCTGCGCGGTCAGAGCACGGACCGCCTCGCCACCACGCAGCTGATGCAGTCCTTCAACCGGCCCGCCTTCGGCAACCCACTGCTGCCCGTGGCGCCGGACCTGGCGATGACCTCGGGACGCTTCCACCGCGTGCCGGTCCTCCAGGGCACCAATCACGACGAGATGCGGATGTTCGTCGGCCTGTCGCTGGCCGCGTTCCCCATCCGTACCGAGGAGGACTACCGCGCCCGCCTGGTGGACGCCTTCGGGCCGGCGGCCCCGGCCGTCGAGGAGCGGTATCCGGCAGCACAGCACCCCACGCCCGCACTGGCCTGGGCCGCGGTGCTGACCGACCGGTCCTTCACGTGCACCACACTGGAGGCGGCCCGCGCCATGGCCGCTCACGCGCCCGGACTCCCCCTCTACGGCTACGAGTTCAACGATGTGGACGCTCCCGTCCTCGCAGGTCTGCCGGCGAACCCCGGCTTCCCCTACGGCGCGGCACACGGGTTCGAGATGCCGTTCCTGTTCACCTCCTTCCCCACCGGGAAACCGCTGGACGACGCCCAACGCGAGCTCTCCGACCGGATGACCGGGTACTGGACGAACTTCGCGCGCACAGGAGACCCGAACTCCCCCGGCGCGCCGCTCTGGCCCGTCCAGCGCCCCTCGTCACCCGACACGCGCTCGGTGCAGTCACTGGCTCCCGGACCGGGCGGGATCCGCCCCGTCGATGTCGGTGCCGCCCACCACTGCTCGTTCTGGGGCCGCGTGGCCCGATGAACCGTACTGCTCCCCGGCGGGCAGGAGCTTGATCGCCGACCGTTAGGGTGTTCGACGTCCGTGGCGGTGCACGCCTGCCCCACGGAGCGGGCGCGGCACAGGTGTTGCACGGGGAGAGAGCAAGTGAGCGGGACCAGAGTCATCATCGGGAACCGGACGGCGCCCGGCGGCGCGCTGAAGGCGTTCTTCAGGTCCTGGACGGTGGAGTTCGACTACTCCCCCATGGCCGAGCACGTCGAGGACGGGCTCATCACCTGGATGCAGCGCGCGCGGACGGTCCTCGGCCTGACCGCCGCCGTCTGGCTGGTGGTGGCCTACCCGCTGAGCGGCGGCGGCGGCGAGTTCGTCCTCGGCAAGCTCGTCGAACTGGGCCTCTCCTGCGGCATCCTGGCGGTCGGCAGCGTCATCGGCATCACTGCGTTCCTCGTCGCGAGCACCCCGGACAGACGCCGCGACTTCGCCGAGCGGCTGCGCAGGCCGATGAGCGCGGCCTTCCTTCTCGTCAGCGGCCCCGCCTGCATGTGGCTGTCCTTCACGACCCTCAAGGGCGACCTGATCAGCGGCGGGGACCTCAAGGAATTCTTCTCCGCGATCACCGGCTCCGGGTTCTTCTCCTCCGTGCTGGCCTTCCTGGTCCTGGTCGTCGGCTGGATCGCCGCCCTCGTCCTGCTGCTCGGCTCCTCCTTCTTCACGCTCGTCTCCGCCCTGGCCTGTGTCCTGGTGTGCCTGCGGGTCGCGGACGTGCACCAGCTGCTCCCGGCGCTCATCTCTCCCCTGCTGGTCTGGTCGCTCTTCGCCTTCCAGGTCTTCACCGGCCCAGACGTCGCCGCACCGCCGGAGGTGCTCTACACCTTCATGCTCGGCGGCCCGCTGTCGGTGACCGCGCTCTCCGTCTGGGAGGTACGGCGCCTGCGCATCCGCTACGGGATCACCCTGCGCACGGCGTTGGGCCGCTGACCTCCGGCTCCCGGGCCCCGCCCCCGGACGACGACGCGGTCGTTCCGTAACGCCGCTGCGGACCGCACGGCCCCTGCCCGGTAGCGTCGCCGCCATGCGCTACCACCACGTCGACGTCTTCACCGACCGCCCCTACAACGGCAACAGCCTTGCGGTGTTCCCCGGGGCCGACGCGCTGACCGGCGCCCGGATGCTGGCCATCACCCGGGAAATGCGGCACTTCGAGTCCGTCTTCCTGATGCGCGACGGCGAATCCGGGCACGGTCGGCGGGCGCGCGTCTTCGACCTGGAGGGGGAACTGGACTTCGCCGGGCACCCCCTCATCGGCGCCGCCGCAGTCCTGCACGCTCTCCACGGCGCCACGGACCACGAGGCCTGGACCCTGCGGCTGCCGGCCCGGTCGGTCGAGGTCACCACCGACCGCCGGGGCCCCGGCCGGTTCGCGGGCCTCCTCGACCAGGGACCGGCCGCCTTCCTCGGCCGGCCCGGCCCGGAGGACCTGGCCGCCCTGTTCGCCCTCGAGCCGTCCGACCTGGACCCGGCCCTGCCCCCGGAGGTCGTCTCCACGGGCCTGCGCTACCTGGTGCTCCCCGTACGCGGTGACGCGCTGGCCCGCGCCCGCGTCGTCGAGCCCCTCGACGGGCCGCTCGCCCGCCTCGGCGCCGATTTCGCCTACCTGCTGGACGGTACGGCCATGGAGGGGAGGCACTGGACCAACGACGGGATCCTGGAGGACGTCGCCACCGGCAGCGGTGCGGGATGCGTCGCCGCGTACCTGCGCAGCCACGGCCGCATCGGATCCGGTGAGCCGAGCCTCCTGCGCCAGGGCCGGTTCACCGGGCGCACCGGTGAGATGACCATCAGCGCCGATGGCCACGGCCGGGACATCCGCTCGGTACGCGTGGGAGGCGGCGTCGCCCTCGTGGCGGAGGGGCGCCTCCACGAGCTCCCGCCGGTCCGGGCCCGCCGGTCCGGGGCATGACGGCGGCGGACGGCTCGCCTCGCGACCGGAGTCACCCGGACCTACGCTGAGGATGTTGCCCGGGTCCTCGGACGGCAGGAGACCATGCCGTGAAGCCAACCCCCATCCGGCTGCGCCGGGCCTGCGCGGCAGCTGCCGCGGCAGGAGTGCTCATCGCCCCGGCGGTCGCGGGATCCGCGTACGGGTCGGCCGTCCCCCAGCGGTCCGCTCCCGTCTCTGCCGCCCCCACCCCCACCCCCACTCCCACGTCCCCTTCCACGCCGTTCCCGGACGCCGACTCGGAGTTCGTCCGGCTCACACCGGCCGTCGCGGCGCAACTGGACGCAGCCGTGCGTGAGGTCATGCGCGTGGCACAGGTGCCCGGTGTGACGGTCGGCCTGTGGGCTCCCGGCAAGGGGAGCTACGTACGGTCCTTCGGCGTGGCGGACAAGGCGAACGGCGCGCCCATGACGAGCGACCTCCATGTGCGCATCGGCAGCGAGACCAAGACGTTCACGGTCACCGCGCTCCTCCAGCTGGTCGACCAGGGGAAGGTGTCCCTGGACGACCACATCGGCACCTACGTCACAGGGGTTCCGAACGGCGACCGGATCACCCTGCGCGAACTGGCGGGCATGCGCAGCGGCCTCTTCAACTACACCTTGGACGATGACTTCGTCAAGGCGTTCGAGGAGGAGCCGGAACGGTCGTTCACGCCGCAGCAGTTGCTCGACGTCGCCTTCAAGCACCCCGTGCTGTTCGAGCCCGGCGCGGAGTTCGACTACAGCAACACCAACCTGATCCTGCTCGGCCTGGTCGTGGAGAAGATCACCGGTCGGCCGCTCCACGACGTCATCACCAAGGACGTCCTGGGGCCGGCCGGGCTGCGCCGCACGGTGTTCCCCACGAGCCCGGCCCTCCCCGATCCCTACGCGCACGGCTACACCGACCAGACGGCCTCGGGCAAGGTCGAGGACTCGACCCACTGGAATCCCTCCTGGGCATGGGCCGCCGGGGAAATGGTCTCCGACCTGCAGGACCTGCGCAGCTGGGCCCGCACCCTCGCGACCGGCACGCTGCTGAAGCCTGAGACCCAGGCCGAGCGCCTGAAGACCACCCCGATGGACATTCCGGGTGCCGGATACGGGCTGGGCATCTTCAACGTCCAGGGCTGGATCGGCCACAACGGCTCGATCCCGGGCTACGAGGTGCTGCCCGTCTACCTGCCGCAGGCTCAGGCGACGATGGTCATCGTCCTCAACACCGACAGCCTGTACAAGGGTCAGGAGCCCAGCACGCTGTTCGGCGAGGCGGTCACCTCGATCGTGAGCCCCGACCACGTGTACCCCGGTCACAAGCCGGTCGCCCCCAAGGCCGGCTGAGCCGCGCCTTCCGCAGTGCCCGGAACGAACACGCCGACGGCCCGTCCGTGAATTCGCGCTCCTGATAGCGGATTGAGGATCCATCAGCGACAACCACCGCCAGGAATGGGCCATGTGGAATTCCTGTCGGCCGACCGATTGCCACAGAGTGCGCCCGGTCCGGAAACTGCCCACAAATCGCGGTCAGCGGGCTCCCGTCGGGGCCGGATCGACACCGGTAAAAGATGCCCGGGTCAACGGTGTTGTCCGACAGATGAGTTACTACCCAGGAGACATGGAAGGTCGCACACAGTTCAGGTAGCTTTCCCTCACGTCGCCGCCACACCCGGGGCACAGGGCCCCATGGGACTTGCGGCGCAAAGGACCCGACCCCTGTTGACGACAGCAACCGAAGTCTTCACAGTCCGGCCGTACACCCCGCATTGCCAGGTGATCAGCACCGAAGGCGATCATGCCGTCATTGGCATTTCCCCGGGGAACAGCTACTTCTCGGCCCAACGTGTCATCGACCTCGCCCACTGGGGCATGCGCAATTTCGAGCAGGTCGACCTCATCTACACCGACCTGCACGTGGCCGAGATGTACGAGGCCCTGGGCTACGGCGAGGACGAAGCACGACGCAAAGCGGTGAAGAACCTGCGCGGAGTCCGCGCCAAGGTCAACAACGCCGCTGCCGAAGCCGACCCCACCGGCGTCCGCCTCCGTGCCCGCCCGATGTCCTCCCTCACGGACATTCCGGCGTACCGCACGCTCCACAACCACCTGACGAACCTGATCGACATCGACCCGGAGTTCCGCGAGACCTGCAACTCACTCGTCGACGCGTTTCTCTCCTCCAAGGTGCTGAACGGCAAGGCCGCCACCACCCGGCAGCGTGACGTGTGCCTGGAGTACGTCTGTGCCGAGGCTCCGCTCTTCCTCGACACGCCGGCCATCCTCGGCGTGCCGTCCTCCCTCAACTGCTACCACCAGCTCCTGCCCATGGCGGAACTGCTCTACTCACGCGGCTCGGGCCTGCGCGCCTCGCGCAACCAGGGCCACGCCATCATCACCCCCGCCGAAGGAGTTCCCGATGTCCACTGACACCCTGCTCGACTTCCCGTTCTCCGCGCGCGGCGACCAGCTCCCGCCCGAGATCGAGGAGCTGCGCAGCGAACCGGTGAAGCGGGTTCGCACCATAGCCGGGGACGAAGCCTGGCTCGTCTCCTCCTATCCGCTGGCCAAGCAGGTCCTGGAGGATCCCCGGTTCAGCCTCAAGGACACCTCGGCGCCCGGTGTTCCCCGCCAGTACGCGCTGACGATCCCGCCCGAGGTCGTCAACAACATGGGCAACATCACCGGCGCGGGGCTGCGCAAGGCCGTCCTCAAGGCGATCAACCCGAAGACCGACGGCCTCACCGGCTGGATGCGCGACCAGGCCACCGCCCTGGTCGACAGCCTCCTGAGCCACGGGGCGCCGGTCGATCTGCGCGGCCAGTTCACCAACCCGTACGCCGAGAACCTGCACTGCCGCATCCTCGGCATCCCCGAGTCCGACGCACCGCGCCTGGCCGCCAGCCTCGACATCGCGTTCATGAACTCGGCCTGCCCGGTCACCGGCGCCAAGCTCAACTGGGACCGGGACATCGCCTACATGGTGGAGCGCCTCGACGACCCCACCACCACCGGCCTGATCGCCGAGCTCGCCGCGCTGCGCAACGACCCCGACTACGACCACCTGACGGACGAGATGCTCGCCACCGTGGGTGTCACGCTGTTCGGCGCGGGAGTCATCTCCACCATGGGGTTCCTGACCATGGCGATCGTCTCGCTCCTCCAGAACCCCGAGATGTGGGAGCGGCTGCGCAAGGAGCCGGAGAAGATCCCGGCCGCCGTGGACGAACTCCTGCGCATCAACCTGTCGATCGCCGACGGCCTGCCCCGGCTCGCCCTCGAGGACCTCACCCTCGGCGACGTCGAGGTGAAGAAGGGCGAGCTCATGCTCGTCCTGGTCGAGGCCGCCAACACGGACCCGGACGTGTACCCCGACCCCCACGTCGCTGACATCGACCGGCCGAACGCCGGCACGCACCTCTCCTTCGGCGGCGGCCAGCACTACTGCCCGGCCACGGCTCTCGGCAAGCGGCACACCGAGATCGCCATCGAGGTACTCCTGGAGAAGATGCCGAACCTCGCCCTCGCCGTGCCGGTCGACCAGCTCGTGTGGCGCACCCGCTTCATGAAGCGCATCCCGGAGCGCCTGCCCGTGCTCTGGTAGTCGCGTCGGCGCGCGCGGCGCGCCTGCCCGGTGATGGCCCCGGCCGGGGGGAATCCTGCCGGGGCCATCGCCCTGCCCGGGCCGCATCCCGCCCCGCGCGGGGGCCCGTACTACTGCAGGAAGGCCGCGGTGGTCGCCACGAACCGGGCGGCGTCGTCGAGCCAGGGGTAGTGCCCCGCCCCGCGCTGCACGACGAGGGTGGCGTCGGGGAACAGCCCGGCGCACTCGGCGACCGACCGCGGCGGGCTGTTCACGTCGAACTCCCCCGCGAGCAGAAGCGTGGGCGTCCCGCAGACGGCGAGCGCCGCGCGCGTGGCCTGCGGGTCGAAGGCGCCCTCGGCCCCGAAGAGCCTGACGGCCTCCGCGTTGTCCGGCCGGGAGGCTGCGTGGTGCCGCCGGGCCGCGGCGTCCCACCGGCCGTGGAAGAAGGGGCCGAGGGCCTCCGGGTCGCCGTCCCTGCCCTCGCTGATCGCCTCCAGCGCGGCGAAGGCGGCCGGGAACCACGGCTCGCCCTCGCGCAGTCGCGCGAGCTCCCGCCGGGTCTCCCCGGAGATGTCGATGCCGACGGCGCGCGTGCCGGGGGCGATCAGGGCGAGCCTGCGCACGCGGTCCGGGTACCGGGCCGCGTACTGCATCGCGGGGTTGGCGCCGGCCGAGTGGGCGAGCAGGTCGATCCGGGCGGCGCCGAGGTGTCCGCGCAGGGCCTCGATGTCCTCGACGAGGCGGTCGCAGCGGTAGGAGGAGGTGTCCTCGGGCACGGCGGACCCGCCGGTGCCGCGCAGGTCCAGGGCGATCAGCCGCCGGTGCGCGGACAGTCCGCCGAGGTCTCCGAGGTAGGCGGAGCCGACGGGGCCTCCAGGGACGCAGACGACCGGGTCGCCGCTTCCCTCCACGCGGTAGGCGAGCCGGGTGCCGTCGGGTGCGGTGAAGGTGGGCATGGCACGGACCCTGTCAGTCATAACCTGGTTGTACAACCTGGTTATGACGATGGCTGCGTCCCGGTGTATAACCGTGTCGTGGCAGGCCGAGAGAGTACGCACCAGATGCCCGGGACGCTGACCGAGGAGCAGGCCGCGCGGATGCTCGCCGGGATGAACGAGGTCATCCGCGCGGGCGAGGAGATGCGGAAGCTGCGCACGGAGATGATCAAGCTGTTCGCCGGCTTCGGCTGGACCCAGGACAGGATCGCCCGGATCGCCGACATGAGTCAGCCCGCCGTGTCCAAGCAGGTGGCGAAGTACGCGGTCGACGCCGCCGCGCCCCCGGTCGGGCTCGACCTCGACCTCGACCAGCACGACACGCCGTGGCTCGAAGGACGGCTTTGGGGGCTTGCCGAGGTGGTCGCCGAATCCCTCGACGCCGCGCGCTGCACCCGTTGCGTCGACGCCCTCGCCCGGGGCCGCAAGCGCTTCACCTCCCGGACCGTCGACGAGCTGCGGCGCCTCCTCGAAGAGGACCTGATGACGCACCGGGCGGAGCTGCCCGCGGACTTGCGGGCCGCCTACGACGTCATCAGCCGCGCCCTCGACGTCCCGCCGAAGCCGACGGCCGCCACGACGGCAACGGTGCCGGCCGCGGTACGCCGCACCCTCGCCCACCAGTTGCAGCGCGACCGGCTCCAGGAGCAGCGGCTCTCGGGCGAGCGCGAGCGCTGACCCGTCCGTCCGGCGCCGGAGAGTGTCGGAGAGAGCCGGACGGGCGGCCGGTGCGGCCTGGCCAGGATCGACTCCCGCTGCTGAACTGGGTGTTGCCAGCACGCCGATCCGACCGAAGGGATCCTCATGCGCAGCCGCGTCCGCAGCACCCTCGCCACCGGCCTCGTCGGCACCACCACCGCCCTCGTCGCCCTGCTCGTTCCCGGCACCGCCCACGCCGCACCGGCGAAGCTCAGCCATGCGTCCGCCGTGAGCAGGCTGAACGCGACGGGCGGCATCGGCCTGTCCTCCAGTGGCGGTTGCAGCAACCGGAACAACAGCACCTGCACCTCGCTGGAGCAGGTCAACGCCGCGACGATCAGTGACGTCACCACCCTGCGCAGGGCGAGCAACTGCACCCTCACCATCACGGGCGGGACCGAGGTGGGCCACGCCTCCGGCACCTACAGCCACTGGAACGGCTACAAGATCGACTTCAACCCGTCCTCCTGCGTCAGCAACTACGTCACCGGCAGCTTCACCCGGATCGCCAACCGCGGCGACGGCGCCGCCCGCTACCGCTCCGCCGCGGGCAACGTCTACGCCCGGGAGAGCAACCACTGGGACGTCACCTTCTGCGGCGGCAGCTCGGCCTGCACGTCCGCCGCCAGTTCCTGACCGGTACGCGGCCGGACGGCGGGAGCGGCATCACCGGCGCCCCCGCCTTTCCGGCCCGCGGCGTCGTCAGTCCTCTCCCAGCACCGCCCTGATCACATGCCGGGCGTTGTCCGCCATCGCCGGGTTCGTCGTGCGGTAGTACGGCAGCGCGATCACCGCCTGCGAGAGCGTCCGCCCCCGGCCGCGCCGCCAGGTCGCGTCGTCCACGCCGAGCGCCTCCCGGAAGACCGTCCTCGCACCGGCCGGCAGCAGGTTCCACGCCGGGAACAGATCGCAGGCCGGATCGCCCACCCCCATGCACCCGAAGTCGATGACCGAGGTCAGCCTGCCCCCGGTCACCAGCACATTGCCCGGCATCAGATCGCCGTGCAGCCACACCGGCGGCCCGTCCCACTCCGGGGCGCGCAGCGCGTCCTCCCATACGGCGGCCACCGCATCGCAGTCGACACCCTCCTGCGGTATCCCCCGCAATTGCCCGATCGCCGCCCGGGTAGCCGCGTCGAGCGAGCCGAGCGGCCCTCCGCGGTACGCCTGCGGCGCCCCCGGCAGAGTGATGCTCCGCATCGCCGCCACGAACCCGGCCAGGTCACCGGCCAGCGCGACGGGCTCGCTCAGCGCCCCGGCCACGGGGTTCTCCCCCGCCAGCCACCCGTACACCGACCACGCCCACGGATACCCGTGCGCGGGCTCGCCGGCCCCGAGCACCTCGGGGACGGCCGTGGGCAGCCGGGGCGCGAGGCGGGGCAGCCACTCCCGTTCCGTCGACACGTCCCCGGCCCCGCTCGCCAGCATCGGCAGCCGTACGACCATGCCGTCGCCCAGCCGGTACATGCCGTTGACCGTGCCGCCCGACGGGAACCGCTCCACGGTCAGCCCGGCCCACCGGGGGAACTGCGCGGCGATCAGACGGCGTACGAGGTCCTCGTCGACGGGGTGCGTGCCGGGATGCATCTGTGCTGTATCCATGGAACGCCATCCGATCGCCGGCGACGGCACGGGTCAAACCCTTTTCGCCGCCGTTGCCGAACCGGCGCCGTGATCGTTTGGGTCGCTGACAGGACATCACGGGCAGTCATCGACGGACGGGGCGAGTGGTCGGGTTGCGAGTTGCGCGAAGGACCGTTCTGCAGGCGGCTTCGGCGGGAGCCCTGACGGCGGTGCTCGGCCGCTCGTCCGCGGCGGCCGCCGCCCCCGACGGCGCCGCCGGGGAACCGGTCCGACTGCGCTTCACCCGGGCCACCAACGGGGCGGCCACCGCCACGGCCACCGGGGAGCGGGTCGTCGCCGAGGTGCAGGGCGTCCTCTGGTCACTGCCCCCGGACGGCGGTCCCGCGACGCCGCTGACCCCGCCCGACCTGGAACCCGGCCGACCGGTGTTCTCGCCCGACGGCCGCCGGGTGGCGATGAGCGCCTACCGCGGGGGCGCCTTCCACATCTGGGTGATGAACGCGGACGGCTCCGGCCTGCGCCCGCTCACCGACGGCCCCTTCGACCACCGCGCGCCCGCCTGGTCGCCCGACGGCCGCAGCCTCGCCTTCTGTTCCGAACGCGGTGGTGATCCGGTGGCCGGGAGCCCGTACCGGATCTGGACCGTCGCCGTGACCGGCGGCCCCCCGCGCCGGCTGACGGGCCTGCCGGGGCAGGACGGTCCCGGCCAGGACGGGGAGTGGGAGGACTTCGACCCGGTCTGGTCGCCGGACGGCTCGCGCGTGCTGTTCGTACGCGGCACCCCCACCGGCGAAACCCTGACCGCCCGGACCCTCGCCTCCGTGGCCGCGGAGCCCGGCGCCGCGGGGACGGTGACGGTGGAGCACACCGTCGCCGACGGCAGGCTCCTGGCCCCCGCGCTCTCCCCGGCCGGACGCACCGCCTGGCTGTCCGCGGCTCCCGGCCCCCGCAAGGCCGAGAACCTCTCGCTGTTCGCGGACGGCCGTCCGGTCCCCCTCGACGGCGATCTCGCGCCCGCCCCACCGCGCTGGCTCGGCGACGACCGACTGCTGATCACCCTCGACGGCCGCTTCCGGGTGATCCGCCCCCACCGGGACGGCGCCGCCGACCGGGTGATCCCCCTCGACGCCACCCTCGAAGTGCCGCGCCCCCGCTTCCGGTTCAAGGAGTACGTCCTGGAGGCCGAACGGAGCCTCCCGGTGCGGGGCATCCACCTGCCGGCCCTCTCCCCCGACGGCCGCAGCATCGCCTTCGCCGCTCTCAACGCGCTCTGGGTCGCACCCGTCTCAGGCGGGGCGCCCCGCAAGATCCTCCAGGCTCCCGTCACCGCCTACGTCCAGGGGCCGGTGTGGAGCCCGGACGGCCGCTCCCTCGTCTACACCGACGACCGCGACGGGCTGAACACCGTGCGCCGCCGGGAAGTCGATGGCGGCCGCGAGAGCGTCCTCGCCCCGGGCGGCCGCGTCTACGGGGTGCTGTCGCCGGACGGCAAGCGGCTCGCAGCCCTCGACCTCGCCGGGCGGCTCCTCGTCCGCGACCTCGCGACCGGGACCGAGACCCCCCTCGTCGCGGCCCTCGGCGGCGGAGGGCTGCCCGGCCCGCCCAGCTGGTCGCCCGACGGCCGGTACCTCGCCCTGTGCGACCGGAACCGGCTCAGCCGGCGCTTCCGCGAGGGGTACAACCTCATCCGCGTCGTCGACACCGCCACCGGGGCCGCCCGCCTGCACGCGCTCGCCCCGCACGCCTCTCTCTCGGACCGCTACGCCTCCGGCCCGGTCTGGTCCCCCGACGGCCGCTTCCTGGCCTGCGTCGGCGAATCGGCGCTCTGGCTGCTGCCGGTCGGCCCGGACGGCACCCCGGCCGGCCCGGCACGCCTCCTGGCCGACGAGCCCGCCGACCACCCCTCGTGGTCCGCGGACTCCCGGACCCTGCTCTACCAGTCCTGCGCCCGGCTGCGCCTGCTCACCCTGGACGGCTCCGGAGCACCGGCCGGTGCGCCCAGGACCGTACCCGTCGCCCTGACCCACCGGCGCCCCGCACCGGTCGACACCGTGGTGCACGCGGGACTGCTGTGGGACGCCACCGGCTCGCCGCCCCGCGCCGACGTCGACATCCTGATCTCCGGCGGCCGGATCACCGCCGTCGAGCCGCACCGCAGGGGCCGCCGCGCCACCCGCACCGTGGACGCCTCCGACGGCACGGTCCTGCCGGGCCTGTGGGACTCGCACGTCCACCCGTACCCCTACACGTACGGGGCGCGCCAGGGCGCGCTGCACCTCGCCTACGGGGTCACGACCGTCGTCTCGCTCGGCGGTTCCGCCTACGAGCAGGCCCGGCTGCGCGAGGACATCCGTGCCGGGCGGCTCGCCGCGCCCCGGCTGCTGGCGGGCGGAGAGCTCCTCGACGGCTCAAGGGTCGCCTACAGCATGGGGCGTGCCCATCGCACGCGTGCGGGGTTCGCCCGCTCACTGGCCCGGGCCGAGGCGCTGGACTGGGACTTCGTCAAGACGTACGTACGGGCGCCCTACTCGTACATGGCCGAGGCCGCCCGCTTCGCGCACGAGCGGCTCGGCGTCCTGGCCGGCTCCCATCTGTGCGCCCCCGGGATCCGGTCCGGCCAGGACCTGACCACGCATCTGGTGGCGACGGAGCGTGCCGAGTACGGGCACGGGGCGAGCCCGCGGGGGCACACCTACCAGGACACCCTGGAGGTGTACACGCACGGCGTCTTCGATCTCGTCGCCACGCCCTTCACGGCGCTCCCGCTGCTCGGCGCCGATCCTGCCCTCGCCGATGACGCCCGGGTGACGTCCCTGATGCCGCCGTGGGACGTGGCGGCCGTGCGGGCCGCGGCCGCCGGGCCGCCGAGTGCGGAGCAGGCTGCCGCCCTGGAGCGGGAGGTCGGCGTCTACCGGCGCGTCATCGAGGACGGCGGTCGGCTGGCGCTCGGCACCGACGCGCCGCTCACCCCGGTCGGCCTCCATCTCCACCTCGCGCTGCGGGCCCTGCACCGGTACGGTCTGACACCGGCGCAGGCCCTGACGACGGTGACCCGGACCCCGGCCCGGATGTTCGGCGTCGCGGACCGGCTCGGCACCGTCGAACCCGGCCGGATCGCGGACCTCACCCTGGTCGACGGCGACCCCTTCACCGACTTCGACGACCTGGTCCGGGTACGGGGGACCGTCCGCGGCGGGCGCGTCGGTGAACTCCCTCTCCTGGAACGTGCCTTCACCCCGTCGCCCCCGGAGGCCCCGGAGGCCCCGGAGACGGACGACTGGCGGACGGTCCTGGACCAGATGCTGCGCGACGGCTGTTGCGGCCCGCACGCGTAGGGGTGTCAGTGGCCGGAATTAGGGTCGCGGGATGGAAGCGAACGACAGGGTGGGGGCGGCCGGGCCCGGCCGCGCCGCCCTCGACCACCTCCTGCGGCTGATCGCGGAATCCGCCTGGGGCGACGGCCTGGTCCTGCGCGGCAGCATGGTCATGCCCGCGTGGGCCGGTAGCCGGGCCCGGCCGCCGGGCGACCTCGACTTCGTCGTGCTGCCGCCCTCGCCCGTCCCCGTCGACGCCTTGCACCCCCACCCGTACGTCGCGGCGTACGACGCCGTGCAGCAGTGGCCGGAGGCCGCCGACGGAGCGGCCCGCTACGAGATCTGGGCGGACGGGGAGGAGGAGTTCGAGACGCGGGGGCTGCGTGCGGAGGTTCCGCCGGAGGGCCTGGTCTGGCAACCGGAGCCGGAGCCGGACGGCTTCCCTCCCTACGACGACCTGCTGGAACTCGTCCGCGCCCGACCGCAGGCAGCTGCCGGCGTCCTGCTCGACGCGGACGGGGCGAGCAGGGACGGCAGTTGGGCGTACGCGTACGCCCACGCGGAGGACGGGCCCGCCGGGGTCAGGATCCTCATACCGTGGCGCGCGGAGTCCGGCCCGGTGGGCGTGGCACAACTGGACTTCTCCCACGACGAGCGGCTGCCCGAAGCACCCGTCTGGACGGCCGTCCCGCGCGGCGACGGCGGGGTCACGGCGGTGCGGACGGCGAGCCGCGGGCTGTCGCTGGCCTGGAAGCTGCGGTGGCTGCGCCAGGACGCGGCGTCCGGGGAGGGCCCGCAGTGCAAGGACCTGTACGACGCCGTGCTGCTGGCGCACGCCTGCCGGGGGCAGCTCCTCGCCGAGCCTCCGTGCCTGGCCGGCGTCCGGGTGGACGAGCAGGCGTGGGAGCGGTTTCGCGCGGACCACCCCGGGGTGCACGGCACCGCCGGTGACTGGCTCGCCCGCCTCTGCACCGCGCTGGCCCCGGCCCCGGCCCCGGGGAAAACGGCGTGGCCGCCCGGCCGGTCCGGCGGGTAGTGTCCGCTGTCCTGACCAGCCGCTTCGGCGGCCCCACCACCATCCGAGAGCGATCCCCATGAGCGGCCGGCAGACAACGACGACCCTGTGGCGCCCGACCGGCCCCAAGGAGCTGGACCTGGTCCGGGAGCTCGACTGGCGCGCCTGGCCGCCCCGTCTGCCCGAGCAGCCGATCTTCTACCCCGTCCTCAACGAGGACTACGCGATCAGGATCGCGAGGGACTGGAACGTGAAGCACAGCGGGGTCGGCTACGTCACCCGCTTCGAGGTCGACTCGGAGTTCCTGCGCCGGTACCCGGTCCAGCAGGCGGGCGGGCGGACCATCCTCGAACTGTGGGTTCCGGCCGAGGAGCTCGACGAGTTCAACGCCCACATCGTGGGTGAGATCGAGCTGGTCCACGAGTTCCGCTGAGCAGCGCGGCGCGGCGTGCCGCTGCACGCCGCGCCCCGGTCAGGGCTGGTCGTACCAGGCGAAGGCCGCGATCCGCCAGCCGTCCGCGGTGCGCACGAACTGGATGGTCTTGGTCCCGCCCCCATCGAAGGGCTTGCCGTCCAGGATTCCGGACTTGCCGTACTCGCCGAACCGCGACGCGATGTCGCCCGCGATATCGGTCCGTTCGGAGGTCTCCCACTCGGAGAACTCGGTGAGCCGGCCGTCGGCCAGCAGGCGCCTGCGCGGCTCGATGAATCCGTCCACGGTGTAGACCGTGAACCGCGGTCCGGTCATGGTGATCACTCCGCCGGGCAGCACCAGCCGCCGGATCCGGTCCAGATCGGCGGTCCTGCCGCCCCGGTTGTCGAAGGCGCCGAAGAACTCGGCGGTCACCACGTCTATTTCGGCCTTGGACGACATGGCGCGACAGTAACACCGGCGCGGCTCACACCGCCCTGCGGGCGCTCGGTGTCGACGGTCAGGCAGTGGCCGGATCTTCCATGGAGGCCGTCGCCATGAAGCAGTGGGTGCGGCCGCCGTCGCCGATCTCGGCGTCCGCGTGGAAGTCCGGGCCGAGGACCTCGTAGACGAGGAGGGCCGCCGTCCTGCCCGACGGGAAGGCCACTGTGGCCCGGTGCACCGGTCCGAAGCTCGGGTGGGAGCCCGTGAAGGCGAACCGGCCCTGCCCGTCGAGGACGAGCGCGGTGTAGTAGTGGTACTCCTCGCCCGCGAGGTGGGCGCCGAGTTGTGGGCCGGCCGCGGTGTTCGGTGCGTGCCGGGCGGGGAGTTGTCCGCACCGGCTGGAGAGCGATCCACTGGCGCGGACCGAGGCGAAGCAGTACGTCTGCTCATCCGTCATCCAGCCCAGATGGCCGGAGCCGTCGGCTCCGCGGAGGATCACCGCGAGGGTGTCCTCGGACGGCTGTCCATGACCCCGGGGCACCTCGCTCCTGCGGAAGCGTTCCAGCAGCCTGCCGTCCTGCGGGGTGACCCGTGCCGACTCCTCCGGTACCCCGGGCCCCGTGGGCGCCGCTGCCTTCGTGGCCCGCGGCGCGGCCGTGGCGCCTGACGCCGAACCGGGCGACGCACCGGGCGCCGGCACCCCGTTGTCGGCCGGCCCCCCGGTACCGCACCTGCCCGCCGCCATCAGCGTCGGCGCGAGGATCGCAGCCGCGCTGGATCGACCCCGTACCGTCTTCGGCATCAACGCCCCCGGCCGTGATCGTGGAGACCGTGGGCCGTCATGTCATCCACCGGGCTTCGAGGCACCGCCGGCACGTCTCACGTGAGGGGAGCCGGTGTCGCCAGGGCCGTCGTGATGACCAGGGGCGGCCTGGCCCGCTCCGCCGACCACGCCCGGCCGGTCGCGAAGCCCGCGTCGGCCACCGTCAGCGCCTCCTCCACGGTCGGCCGGTGCTGGACGACGTCCCGGAAGCCCGCGCGCTCCAGCAGGGCCGGAAGGACGCCGACGGGCCACGCGTGGTTGCGTGCCTCCTGCCAGGAGCCGTCCGTGCGCCGGAGCCGTACGGTCAGCTCGTCGCCCGGCCCGTAGACCTCGCCCGGGTCACCGATCCGCAGTGAGGCGTACTCCGTGCCGCTGCAGGCGGGATCGGTGGACAGCAGCACGAACGGGGCGTCCGGCCGCAGGAGTCGGCGGATCTCGGTGAACACCTCGAGCACCGCCTCCTCGGCCGGGAGCGACGCCAGTACGTGATTGCACATCACGGCGTCCGCGCAACCGTCCACCAGTCCGCTCGCGCGCCCGTTTTCGACCAGGTGGTACTCGGCCACCGCGGTCGCCGAGCCGCGGGCCAGTGCCAGCATCTCCGGGGAGGTGTCCACACCCAGCACCCGGGCGCCGAGCCGCCGGGCCGCCTCGTCGGCGACCTTGCCCGGTCCGCATCCGTAGTCCACCAGGACCTCGCCGGCGCCGATCCGGCGGGACAGCTCCCGGAAGACGAAGGGATACCCGAGCAGCCGGTCCGTGGCCGCGTCGACCGCCGCGAAGGCCTGCGCACCGGCGCGTCCGGACCAGGCCGTGCCGTCTTCGGCACCGCCCTGCCCGGGTCCCTCAGGCCTTTCGCCCACAGCCCCACTATCGACCCACCGCGGCCGCGCCGCAGTGGGAACGGCAGGGTCCCGCACCGCCGGGACGGGCTAGAGATCGATCCAGTAGCGCCGCTTCGGGCCGATCAGGGTTTCGCGGACGTCCTCGAGCACTCCGCCGTTGCCCTCGATCGTGCGGACCGACCCCTCGTTGTCCGGGTCACAGGTCAGCAGGACCCGGTCCATGCCCATGAGGCGCGCCTCGTGCAGGACGGCGGCCAGGGCCCACGTGGCCAGGCCCCGGCGGCGGGCCGAGGGCCTGATGCCGTAGCCGATGTGGCCGCCCGCGTCGAGGAGGAAGCCGTTCAGGTGGTGCCGCAGGTCGATGGCGCCCAGATACTCGTCGCCCTCGGCGATCCACCAGTAGGTCGCGTGGACGCGGCCGTGGTCGACCGGCGCCGTGCGGTCCCCGTACCGGTGCAGTCGCTCCACCCAGGCCGCGAAGCCCTCCGGGGTGTCCACGTCGTCGTCGGAGCCGAGCCCGCCGCCGTCCATGTGGGCGTCGGGTCCCCATTCCGCCCGCGCGGCGAGCCAGGACGTGTACAGGCGGGAGGTGGGGACTATGAGCTCGGGCATACCCCGGACGATAACAGTCGCCGCAGGTCACTGACCTGTGGCGGGAGGACGCCGGGCCCAGGCGACCGTGGTGCGCTGGAACGTGGCGTGGAAGGCGCCGGACTCCGACAGCAGGTGCTGTTCACGGAGCAGCACCTGCGCACGCTCCTGCGGGATCAGGCCTCCGGTCCACGCCGCGTGTGCGGCCCGTTCCAGGGAGATGACGTGGGACAGCTCCGTCACCGACGTGTAGACGACGAGCTCGACCTCGACGCGTACGTCGGCGAAGCCCGCCGCAACGAGCAGACCGCGCAGCTCCCGGCCCATCCGGCGGTGCGGAACGTGGCCGCCGACGGCGTCGGCGATGATGCGCGCCGCCTCCGGGTCCTCGGACGCCAGGGCGAGGGACGCCCAGTCCGGCTCCAGGACCGCGAGGCTTCCGCCCGGGCGCAGTACCCGGTGTGCTTCCGCGAGGACGGCGGCGGGGTCGTCGACATGCTGGAGGAGGCGTTCGACGCGGCAACCGGCGAAGGCCCCGTCGGCGTAGGGCAGGCGGTGGGCGTCGGCGCGGACGAGACGGACCGGGAGCCCGAGGGCCTCCAGGCGCTGTCGGCTCGCGTCCAGCATCAGGCGGCTGGAGTCCGCGCCGAACGCGCACCGTCCGGTGCGCTCCAGCTCGACCAGTTCGTGTCCCGCACCGCAGCCCAGGTCCAGGACGTCATGGCCCGCCGGTACGTCCAGGCCCGCGCGCATCACGCCCTTGGGCGCGGCCAGTCCGCGGTGTGCGTCGTCGAGGTAGTGGAGGAGTTCCGGGCCGCGACCGCTGCGGTCGACATCGGTGAAAGCGTTCATGGCGACACTCCCGCGGCAGCCCAGGCGGTCGGCTCCCGCGCGTGTGCTTCCCGATGGTCGTTTCCATCTCCGGGCCGCCAGTCGCTCGAATCCGCATTGTGGCACACCGGACGGGCCGCGCTGCGGCTTACGGCAGGGGTCTCGCGCGGGCGATGACCAGGGCGACGTCGTCGTGGTCGTCGGTGCGGCGCAGGGAGTCCAGGAGGCGGTCGCAGGTCTCCTCCAGCGGCCGCCCGGTGTCGGCGAGCAGGGTCAGCAGCAGGTCGAGGCGTTCGTCGATGGGCTGGTCGCGGGTCTCGACCAGGCCGTCGGTGTAGAGGACGAGCTGGTCGCCGGGGTCCAGGGCGATGGCGGTGGATTCGAAGGGGATGCCGCCCACGCCGAGCGGTGCTCCGGTGGGCAGGTCGAGCAGTCGGGGGCGCTGTCCGGCGCGGATGAGGACGGGCGGCAGATGGCCGGCGAGGGCGACCCGGCACTGGGCGGCGTGCGGGTCGAAGACGACGTAGACGCACGTGGCGATGGTCTCCTCCAGCGCGGCGGTCGTGTGGTCCAGCTGGTGGAGCACCTGGGGCGGGTCGAGCGCGAGTTCGGCGAGGGTGCGGGTCGCGGTGCGCAGTTGTCCCATGCTGGCGGCGGCGTTGATACCGCTGCCCATGACGTCTCCGACCACGAGGACGGTGGTGTCGTCCGGTCCGGCGATGGCGTCGAACCAGTCGCCCCCGATCTCACTGCTGGCCGCGGCGGGCCGGTACCGGTAGGCGACTTCCAGACCGGGGGTGGGCGGCGGGTTGTGCGGGAGGAGGTGGTGCTGAAGAGCGAGGGCGGTGTGGTGTGCGTTGCGGTACCAGCGGGCGTTGTCGATGCACACGGCGGCGCGGGCGGCGAGTTCCCCGGCCAGCACGATGTCGTCGTCGTTGAACGGCAGCGGGTTGCGGGTGCGTTTGAGGTCGAGGGCGCCGAGGACCTCGCCGCGGGCGATGAGCGGGACGGCCAGGTAGGAGCGCAGTCCGGCACGGGTCAGCAGGTTGGCGGCGGTGCTGTCGCGGGCGATGCGCGAGATGTCCTGGGCGTGCACGTGGGCGACGAGGACGGGGTGGCCGGTGGTCACGGACTGGGTGACCAGCCGGTCCGCGGCGTAGCGGGCGATGTCCCCCGGCGGGTCGGCGGCGCGGACGGCGTCGCTGGGGTAGGCCGCCGCGAGGGCCAGTGCGCGGAACACGGCGGGCTCGTGGGCGGAGGACCTCAGGGTCGGCCTGCCTTCGAGGACGGAGTCGAGGATGTCGACGGCGGCGATGTCCGCGAGCTCGGGCACGACGACGTCGGCGAGCTCACGGGCGGTCTGGTCGAGGTCGAGGGTGGTGCCGATGCGGACGGTGGCGTCCGCGATGAGGGCGAGGCGGCGGCGGCTGCGGGCGATCTCGAGGGCCGCCTGGTGACTCTGGGTGACGTCCACCACGGAGGTGGCCAGGCCCAGGACCCGGCCGGTGGCGTCCTCCAGCCGGTAGTAGGACACCGACCAGGCGTGTTCGGTGCGCTCGCCGCCGTGGGCGCGGCCGGCCGTGAACTGTTCGAGCAGCGGGGTTCCGGTGGCCAGGACCTGGCGCATGGCCGACTCGGCGGCCTCCGCGTCGTCCAGGAAGGCCAGGGCCTCGCGGACGCCCCGGCCTATGTGCTGTTCGGCGGGCAGCCCGTTGATCCGCTCCAGCGTCGGGTTGACGAGCACGTACCGCAGCTCGGTGTCCAGGACGGCGAGCCCGATCGGGGACTGGGCCACCAGGCGCGCGGACAGCGCGAGGTCCCGCTCCAGCTGGCGCAGCCTCGTACGGTCGGTCGCGATGCCCAGGGCGTACATGTCGCCGTGCTCGTCGAGCAGCCGCATGTTGCGGAACTCCACCAGGCGCGTGGTGCCGTCCCTGCGCCGTACCGGGAAGGCGCCCGCCCAGTCGCCCGCGCCTCCCATGACGCGTGCGAACAGCTCCGTGACGAGGCCCACGTGCTCCTTTGCGGCGAGCAGCCGGGCGGCCGGCTGGCCCAGCGCCTCCGCGGCCGTCCAGCCGAACAGCTGCTCGGCCTGCGGGCTCCACAGGGCGACCCGCCCTTCGGAGTCGAGGACGACCGCCGCGACGTTCAGGACGTCGAGCAGTCCGCTCGGCGGGGTGACCCCGGACATGCCGGGCCTGAGCCCACTGGTCTCCGACCCGTCGATCGCTCCCATCGGCGACGCTCCTTCCGGCATCGTCGGCCCGATGCCGCCCGCTCCCACCCGCCCTGGAGGCGGTCCGAGGCGCACGGCTACCTCTCATCGTGCCCCGGAACCTGCCCCGCAGCGTCCGGAGCAGCCGCGCAGGGGTCGCCCGGGCCCGCTCCGTCGTCACCACGTGCGGCCTGCGCCGCACCGGGCACGGAACGGCGGACACCGCAACCCCGCCGTTCGTCGGGGCCCCGGACGGTCGTTCGGCCGGGGCGTGCGGGGCTCCGCGTTTCCTACGGTCGGACCCCATGGAATCGAACACCCGATACGGATGGGGCCCGCGGACCGCACTGGCCGCTGCGGCGGCCGGCACGGGCACCGCAGCCGTCGCCTGGGCGGCGCCCGGCGGTGCGCTGGGCACGAACGAGCCGGTGCACGTCACGGAGGGCGCCTCGGCCACGGCCTACCGCGTGCTCTCCCGGGGCGTGACGGACGACTGGCCGAGGTGGGCCGGGCAGGTGCTGGAGATCGCGAGTGAGGGAACCCTGCTGCTCCTGGGCCTGCTGCTGCTCTGGGCGGGCGGGAGCGCCCTGCGGCGCCGTGACCTGACGGGTCTGACCGGCGTGGCCGTGGCGGCCGTCGGGACCGTGGTCTCCTACGGGCTCAGCGAGGCGCTGAAACTCCTGGTCGACGAGGAACGGCCGTGCCGGGCGGTGGCCGGGGCCCGGGCCGTTGCGGCGTGCCCCGCGGTGGGCGACTGGTCGTTCCCGAGCAACCACGCCACGCTCGCCGTCGCGCTGGCGGTCGGTCTGACCCTCGTACGGCCCCGGCTCGCGGCCCTGGCCCTGCTGGTGGCCGCGGCCGCCGCCCTGCTGCGGGTGCTGGTCGGCGTGCACTATCCGCACGACGTCCTCGCGGGTGCGGCGCTGGGCGCGAGCACCGTGGTGAGCGTACGGCTCGTGCTCCTGCCCGCCGCCGCACGCGCGGCGTCAGCGCTCCTCGGGCGCCGTCCGGCTCCCGGGCTGCGCCGGGACCGCTCCGGCCTCGTGCGCGACCACCGCCGCCGCGGCCCGGTTGTCGACGCCGAGGCGGGCGAGGATCGAGCTGACATGGCCCTTCACCGTCCCCTCGGCCAGCTGCAGCCGGCGCGCGATCTGCCCGTTCGAGAGCCCGCCGCCGAGGAGGCCGAGCACGTCCCGTTCCCGTCCGGTCAGCGCGTCGACCCGGGCGCGGGCCGCGGAGCGGCGGCCGGCCCGGGCGCCCGCCCCGTCGGCGGCGAGGTGGGCGACGACCCGGGCCGCGACCTTCGGTGACAGGTAGGCGGCGCCGTCGGCGACCGCCCGGACACCGGCCGCCAGTTCCTCCGGCTCGCCGGACTTGATCAGGAAGCCGGTGGCTCCCTCGCCGAGCGCGCGCAGAATGTACTCGTCCTCGCCGAAGGTCGTCAGCATCACGACTCCCGTCCCGGGTACGGTCCTCCGGATCTCGGCGGCCGCTTCGATACCGTCCGTGCCCGGCATCCGGATGTCCAGGACGGCCACGTCCGGGCGGTGGCTCTGCACGAGCCGCACCGCCTCGTGGCCGTCGGCGGCCTCGGCGACGACCGTGATGCCGGGATCGGTGGCGAGGACGGCGCGGACTCCCGCGCGGATCATCGGCTCGTCGTCGGCGATCAGGATTCGGATCATCTGACTTCCCTCCCGGTGAAGGTGTCGGTGGAGACCAGCCGGCCGGACCGGAAGCAGAGGCGGTAGATGTCCCCCGAGCGGTCGTCGAAGGGGTCGGCGGTCTGTACGTAGAACTCGCAGGCGCCATCGGGCGGTTCGGGTGTGGAGGCGGCCGGCCGGCGGTGGGTCTGCCGGTCCGGCAGGTACGGGGCCACCTCGGTGCGGGGCTGCCCGGGGCGCAGCCGGGCGTAGTCCTGCGGTGCGAGCACGGAATGCCGTGCGGCGGCGGTGTCCCATGCCCGTACCCCGAGGATGAGCAGGGACGCGGTGCACAACGGCACGAGCACGGCTGCGACGGCGGTCCGGCGCAGCCGGCGGCGGGCGCTCCGGTGCTCCGGCGGCATCGCGTCGGCCGGCCGGGCCGGGCCTGAGGGGCGCGGCGGGGCTGCGCCGGGCCGGTGCAGCAGCACGGCGCGGACGGCGAAGCCGTCGCCCTCGGGGCCTGCGGCGAGGGAGCCGCCGGCCAGCCGGACCCGTTCGTCCAGGCCGATGAGCCCGAGGCGGGATGCTCCGGAGGGCGGATCATCCTCCGGCCCGTTCGCCTCCGGGACCGCCGGCACCGGCACCGGGACACGGGCAGGGGGCAGCGGGACCCGGGCAGGGGACAGTGTGCGGACGGGCTCGTCCGTGACGGTGACCTCGGTCCGCTCCGGTGCGTGCCGGACGACGACGGTGGCCCGGTGCCCTGGCGCGTGCTTGGCCACGTTCGTCAGTGCCTCCTGAACAACACGGTGCACGGCGCCGTCGACGGCGCGTGGCGGCTCGGCGGCCGCCGGCTCGCCCATCACGCGCAGCCGGACGTCGAGCCCGGCCGAGGCCGCCCGGTCCACCAGGCCCGCGATCCCCGCGATCCCGGGGGCCGCGCCCGGCCCGGACGCGGGCGCGGGCCCCGGCGCCCTGTCCGACGGCTCGCGCAGGAGGCCGATCACCTCGCCGAGCCGGTCCACGGCGGCTCCCGCCCTGGTGCGGATGTCGTGGGCGGCGGCGCGGTGGGCCTCGGGGAGGCCGGGGGCCAGTTTCAGCGCCCCCGCGGACAGGGCGATGAGGCTGAGTTCGTGGCCGAGGAGGTCGTGCATGTCCTGCGCGATCCTGGCCCGTTCGCGCAGCCGGGCCTGTTCGGCGAGCAGCCGCTGTTCCCGCTCCAGCCGCGCGGCCTGCTCCCGTCCGGCGCGCACCAGCTCCCGGTACTGGCGCAGGAAGCGGCCCGCGAACCACGGGAGCATCGCGGCCACGAGCAGCGTCAGCACGAACCGGCTCGCCCACGGGAGCCACTGGGGCAGCAGGACAACGGCCGGCACGGCGGCCGCGATCACGACGCCCAGGGCCACGGCCGCGCTCCGGCCCCGCCCCGGCCGGCGGCCGGCGAGGAACGCGCAGACCGCCGCGGGTGTCCCCCACCACGCGCCGGTCACGCTCGCACCGACGGCACCGACCGCTCCGATGAACAGCCCCGCGGACACGACCGTTTCCGGTATCCGGGCCTTGATGATCACTGATCTCACCTACCCGACCCTACGGAACCTCCCGGCCCCGGGTCGGCCGCCGGGGTCGCCCGCCGGGGTCGAACGCCGGGGCGAAGGCGTTGACCCGCAGGCCCCGGCGGGCCCGGTGGGGCGGCTCGGGCGTACCGGCGGCGGGGGTTCGACCGCGTACGCTCGGCGGATGGCGAAATACTTCGACGTTCATCCCGAGAATCCCCAGCGGCGCACCATCGACAACGTGGTCGACATGATCCGCTCCGGGAAGCTCGTCGCATACCCGACGGACTCCTGCTTCGCGCTGGGCTGCCAGCTGGGCAACCGTGACGGCATCAGCCGGATCCGGTCGATCCGGCGCCTGGACGACCGGCACCACTTCACTCTGGTGTGCCAGAACTTCGCGCAGCTGGGTCAGTTCGTCCAGATCGACAACGACGTGTTCCGGGCCATCAAGGCGGCGACCCCCGGCAGTTACACCTTCATCCTCCCCGCGACGTCGGAGGTGCCGCGCCAGCTGCTGCACCCGAAGAAGAAGACGGTCGGTGTCCGGATTCCCGACCACGTCGTCACCCAGGCCCTGCTCGCGGAGCTCGGCGAACCGCTGCTCTCCAGCACCCTGCTGCTGCCCGACGAGGCCGAGCCGATGACTCAGGGCTGGGAGATCAAGGAGCGGCTCGACCACGAGGTGGACGCCGTGCTGGACTCGGGTGACTGCGGCACCGAGCCGACCACCGTCATCGACTTCTCCGGCGGCGATGTCGAGATCGTGCGCCGCGGGGCCGGTGACACCTCTCGGTTCGAGTAGTCACGTCGCGGCCGGTCACCACGGGGGCCGGTCACGGCGCGGCCGACGGCTTCACGTCCGGGTAGCGGCCCAGGTACCGGTACGCGCCGGATTCGACCTGGTAGAGGTAGGCGTTGCCCTCTCTCTTCAGCACATGGGTGTTGGTGTCGAAGGACAGCGGCTTGGCCAGGCCCTGGTGCGCCGTCCGGAAGATCCGGCGGGTCAGGCCCGCCCGGCCCCGCCCGTCCTCCCCGAGGCCGGTCAGGGCATCGGCCACCAGGCCCACGGCGTCGTACGCCTCGGTGGCCCAGCGGGCGGGCGGCTGCCCGTACGCGGCGCGGTGGGCGGCGACGAACCCGGCGGCGGCGGGAACGGCCTGCGGGTCGGTGAACAGGGCGCTGAACAGCCAGCCCTCGGCGGCCTCACCGGCGGTCGTGAGGAAGGCCGGTTCCATGGCGTGGTGGATCCCCATCCGCCGGCCCTGGAATCCGCCCTCGGTCAGGGCGCGGGCCATCCGGCCCGCGCGCTGCGGTGAGGTGCCCGCGTAGACGACGGCCTCGGCCCCGGCCTCGGTCAGCGCGCGTACGGCGCCGGCGAAGTCGGAACTGCCCGCCGGGATCCGGTGGACGCTGACCGTGCCCTTCGACGGCGGGGACTGCTGCAGGGTCCGGACGAGCGGATGGGCGGGCTCGCCGCCCTCGACGTCCTCCACCAGGCCCGTGCGGCGGACGGGACGGACGCGGGTGAAGTAGTCGATCACCGGGAGGGCCAGCTGGTCGCCGGCCGGGCGGGTGGCGACCATCGTGCGCCAGTCCGGCAGGGAGGTGGCGGTCTCCGCACTGTCCGCGGACACGAGCAGCAGGGCGAGATCGGCCGTGTTGCAGGCGGTGGCCAGCTCGGGCACTGCCGCGTCCCAGGTGGGGCCGACGAGTGCGACCACCGCGGGGTCGGCGGCCAGCTCCTTGACCACCTGCGCGGCGCGCGTGGCGTCCCCGCCGTCGTCGGCGACGCGCAGGGCCAGCCGGAACGCGGCGTCCGGCCGGGCGTTGTGCCGCTCCACCGCCAGCTTCATCCCGCGCTCGTGCGCCAGTCCGCTCTCCTTGCCGGGACCGGTCAGGTCGGCCTGCAGCCCGAGGGTGAGGGTGGCGAGGTCGCGGGCCGGGGGCCCGGTCGTGCCGCGCGCCCGCCCGCGGGTGGTGAACCAGACGACCGGCCCGCCGACGACGGCCAGGCCCGCGCCGGCCGCGAGCAGCCGCCGGCGCGTGAGGCCCCGTACGGTCACCTCCGGCGCGTCGATCCGGGTCGGCTCCGGGGCGGGCAGGTCCAGGGCTCTGGTGGAGCGTTCGGCGATGAGGCGGGGCAGCGGGGCCGGCAGCCAGTCCTCGGCGTCCGCGCCGCCGGGGAGGCCGTCGCCGAGTACGGCGCGCAGCTCTCCCGGGGTCGGCCGGGCACCCGGGTCCTTCGCCAGGCAGGCCAGCACCGTGTCCAGCAACTCATGCGGGAGCTGGGAGAGTTCGGGCTCGTCGTGGACCGTGCGGTAGACCACGGCGGCCGCGTGCCCACCGCCGAAGGGTCCGTGGCCGCTCGCCGCGTACGCCAGCACGCAGCCGAGCGAGAAGACGTCGCTCGGTGCGCCCGCCGCGACCCCGTCCGCCCGGGCCTGTTCCGGAGCCAGGTAGCCCGGGGTGCCGAGGACGGCGTCCGCGGCGGTCAGCGTGACCGCGCCTTCGGCCCGGGCGATCCCGAAGTCGATCAGGCGGGGCCCGTCCGGGGCGAGCAGGATGTTGCCCGGTTTGACGTCGCGGTGGACCAGCCCGGCGGCGTGCACCTGCGCCAGCGCCTCGGCGAGCCGCGCGCCCAGGATCCGTACCGCCCGTGCGGGCAGCGGACCGTACCCTCCCACCGCCTCGGCCAGGGACGGCCCGGGGACGAAGGGGGTGGCCAGCCAGGGCTCGCGCGCCTGCGGGTCGGCGGCCACGACCGGGACCACCCAGCGCCCGGTCAGCTGCCCGGCCGCCTCCACCTCGCGCCGGAAGCGCGCGCGGAAGTCCGGGTTCGCGGCGTGGTCGGCGCGGATGACCTTGACCGCGACCAGGTTGCCGGTGGCGGAGCGGGCCAGGTACACGGTGCCCATGCCGCCCGAACCGAGGCGCCCGAGCAGCCGGTTGCCGCCGATCACGGCCGGATCGGCCGGGGTGAGCGGGCGCATCCGGGGGCTACCCCGCCACGGGCTGGTTGGCCGGGCCGATGTAGCGCATCAGGCCGCCCTCCACCTTGTGCACGAAGTAGACGTTGCCCTTGACCTGACGGCGGTCGTCGAAGGCGTACTCCTTGGTCAGGCCGCGGAAGGTGCCCTGGGTGAGTGCGGTCAGCAGGCCGTCGCGGGACGGGCGCGCTCCGCCCGCCGCGGTGGTGACCAGCCGGTCGATGACCAGGCGGGTGGCGTCGAAGGCCTCCGCGGTCCAGATGCCGGGGGCGGAGCCGTAGGCCGCCCGGTGCGCCCGGGTCATCTCCGCGACCTCGGGGGCCTCCGGGCCCGTGTACGGAGTGAAGAACTGCCAGCCCTCGGCCGTCGCGCCGGCCGCGGCGAGGAACTCGGGGCCGGCGATGGTGTAGTCCGCCGCCCGGGGTCCCTTGAAACCGGCGGCGGCCAGCAACCCTGCGACCTTGGCCCCGCCGGCCGGGGTGCCGGTGTAGAAGAGGCCGTCGACCCCGTGCGCGAGCATGTCGGTGACCACCGGTGCCAGGTCCTGCACTCCGCGCGGGACGACCCGCCCGTAGTAGGTGGCCTCGGGCGCGAAATAGGTAATGGTGCGGGCCACCAGCTGGGCGGCCTGCCAGGTGTCCGTGTCGCCGCCGCGGTCGCTGAGGATGCCCAGCCTGCGGACGCCCTGCCTTCCGGCGAGCTGCAGGTTGACCATGGCGGCCTGGGCCGAGGACATCGGGCAGCTCTGGAAGAAGCTGCGCCGGTTGGTGATGCTGAAGGTGGTCGCGAGGGCGGAGACGGTCACCAGGGGTACGGAGGCCTCGCCGTACAGTTCGAGGCAGGGGATCACGGACTCGTTGCCGGTGGGGCCGATCACCGCGAACAGGTCGCGGTCGGCGATGAGTTTGGTGGCGGCGGCCGCCGATCGGTCGGCCCTGCCGGCGTCGTCGGCAGTGGCGACCGAGAGCGTGAAGGGTTTGTCCTTGCGGGCGTTGAAGGCGTCGACGGCGAGGCGCACGCCGCGTTCCTGGGCCTGCCCGGCCGCCTTCTGCGGGCCGGAGAGGTCGGCCTGCACACCGATGACCCACTGCCGCGGGGCGTCGGCGGCCCGGCCCCCGGGCTTGTCCCGGTCGCGCAGCGCCAGCCAGCCGGCGAGGCCGCCTCCGGCCGCGAGCACGGCGCCGCCGGACGCGAGGGCGAGGAACCGCCTGCGGGAGGGCGCCGTGGTACCGGGCGCCGGGGCGGCGTCCGGGTCGGCGACGGTCTCGTCGATGCCCGGGAGGGCGAGCAGCGCGGCGGCCCGCTCGGCGATGGTGGCGACGACCGGGTCGGGCAGCCAGTCGGTGCCCTCCCCCGGGGTGTCCTCGGTCAGTGCCGCGTCCACCTCGGCCGCGGTGGGGCGGGTGTCGGGATGTTTGTCGACGCAGGTCCGCAGCAGTGCGGCGAGTTCGGGGTCGGCGAGGATCTGCGGGCCCAGGTCCGGCTCGTCGTGGACCGTTCGGTACAGCACCGCGTCCACGGTGCCGGATCCGAAGGGCAGCCGGCCGGTGGCGGCGTACGCGAGGAGGCAGCCGAGCGAGAAGACGTCGCCGGCCGGTTCGGCGGGGCGGCCCTCGGCCTGCTCGGGCGGGAGGAAGCCGGGGGTGCCGAGCACGGCGCCTGCGGAGGTCAGGGCGGTGTGCTCGCCGCCGCGGGCGATCCCGAAGTCGATGAGCCGGGGCCGGTCCATGCCGAGCAGGACGTTCGCGGGTTTGACGTCGCGGTGTACGAGGCCCTGCTCGTGCATCACCCCGAGGGCCTTGGCCATGGCCTTGCCGAGGATCCGTACGGCGCGCAGCGGGAGCGGGCCGTGGGCGGCGACGGCCTCGGCGAGCGAGGGTCCGGCGACGAAGGAGGTGGCGAGCCACGGTTCGGGCGCGTCCGGGTCGGCGCCGGTGATCCGCACGGCCCACGGGCTGTCCACCTCGGCCGCGATCTCGGCCTCGCGGCGGAAGCGGGCCCGGAAGTCGCTCTCTTCGGCGTACTCCGCGCGGATCACCTTGACGGCGGCGAGCGCGCCGTCCTCGGTGCGGCCCAGGTAGACGACACCCATGCCGCCCGCGCCGAGGCGTCCGAGGAGCCGGTGCCCGCCGATCCGGGAGGGGTCCGAGGGATGGAGCGGTTCCATCAGCCCGCCGCCTTTCCGAGCTCCTGCTTGGCCTGCAGCATCAGCCGGCTGGTGCCCTGGACCACGAAGGCGCTCACGTCCTCGTCGGTGTAGCCCGCCGCGCCCCTGGCGGCGATGGCCACGGTGACGGGCCCGAACTGGGCCTGTGACCAGGTGTAGTAATAGGGCCCGCCGTCCTGCGCGCTGACGTACGTGCCGGATTCGGTGAAGGCGTCCTCGGTCCAGCCGTTCATCTGCTCGCCGAGGTAGAGGACGCCGCCCCACAGCTTCTTGAGGTCCTCGCCCTCACGCAGCTTCTGGTCCGGGCACCGCAGCACCTCTTCCATGGCGCGGGCGGTCTCCCAGCCGGATTCCTCGCGGTTGTGGTGGACGGTGACCGTGGCGTTGAACCGCACCCGGCCCCGGCCGTCCTTGGCCGGAATGTGGAAGGAGCGAGTCCTCGTGGCGAGTACGTCGGCCGGCAGGCCCGCGATCTGCCAGACGCAGCCCTCGTCGAGCACGGGCCAGCGGCCGGGATCGCTCTCGAACGGGGTGCTGCGCACGACCTCGGGTCCGAGGGCCTGCTCGGCGATCATGATGCGGCCGAGCAGGTCGCGCGCCTCGGCGGCCGTCTTCGGCTGCTTGGACTCGTCGAGCTCGGGCACCAGCGGGGCCGCTGGACTTCCCGTCGGAGCCGGGGTGCCCGCACCGGAGCCTCCGGTGCCCGAGGGCGTGCCCGACATGGCGGGGGTGCGGCTCGCCGCACCGCCCTTCGGCGTCCCGTCGTCCGCGCAACCGGCGATGAGGAACAAACCCGCCACCGCGCAGCCGCAGGCGCGCAGGACGGTGCTCCCTCTGTTGTGTCCTACAAGTCCCCCCACGGCACGGATGCTACCGCGCCGTGGTCGCGCGCAACCGGCATACGGAAAAGGTGCGTTGGCGCCCTCGAAGCGAGCGCCGACGCACCGGCCTACTGCAGGCGGTCCAGCGTCCAGGCGGATTCGTGGCGGGTGAAGCCGACGTGCGGGTAGTAGTCGACGGCGGCCGGTGCGGCGAGCAGGACCAGCTTGGCCTCGGGCGCCGCTTCCCGCGTGACGCGGATGAGGTCGCGGCCCACGCCCTTCCCCTGGTACGCGACGTCGACGGCGAGATCTCCGACGTAGGTGGAGTAGGCGCCGTCGGTGATGGAACGGGCGATGCCGATGAGGCGGTCGTCCTCGGTCCGGGCGACGACGACGAGATTGGCTCCGGCCAGCATCCGGGCGAACCGTTCCCCATCGGCGACGGGGCGGCGCTCGGCGAGGGTGGACGCACGGTAGACGCCGATGACCTCCTCGACGTCCAGGTCGGCGCCGATGACTCGTTCACACTTCCACATACTGGTGCAACTCCTCGCTCAGTTCTTCGAGTCGGAATCCCGGACCTGGGCGGTCCCCACGGGGAACACCTTCACGCGTAATAGTCCCAGCCGTCTATTGATTATTACATTACAGAGAAGGCGAAAGACAAACCGGTCCACCGGTATGTAGCGCATCGCAGCCGGGCATGCTGCAGGGGCGTCCATTCATGGGGAAGGAGCACTCGTGCTCACTCAGGTTCTCGCTCGGCTCCGACGGCTCACCGGACGTTCCACCGGCACACACGACGACGACGCCCCGACCGCGGTCCGGGCCCCGGTCTTCACCGCGGACTTCAGGTCCGCCACCCAGTGGGTCGCCGGCCGGTCCTGGGCGTATCCGAACGGCGGCCCCACCAACCCCGGTGACAACAAGCTCGACCACCTGGTCGCGGACTCCTCCTACAGCCGCACCGGCACGTTCCGGGCCACCCGCCGCCCGGACGGCAAGTGGAACGCCGGACTGCTCACCACCGAGGGCAGTGACGAGGGCTTCATGGTGCGGGTCGGCGACATCCTGGAGTCCCGGGTGCGCCTGCCCCGCGAGATCGGGGCCTGGCCCGCGATCTGGACCTGGCGCGACGGCGGCAACGAGATCGACATCTTCGAGTACCACCCCGACAACCCCGACCTGCTCGAACTCTCCAACCACGTCAAGGGCGGCTCCCGCTACCACCGGGACGCCTCCATCACCCCCGGCGGCTGGGTGGACCTGAAGGTCGAATTCGGGAGCCGTTCCGTCGTGTGGTGGGTCAACGGCACCCGCGTCTTCGCCGACCGCCGGGGGGTCGGGCGCACCTGGCGGGCGTACCTCATCGTCAACCTGTCGGTGTGTGCCGGCCGCTACCACCCGGCGCCCGAGCAGGGTGTGTCGGAGATGTCCTACGACGTGGCGTACCTACGCGTCCACCGACCCTAGGGAGGCGCAGGCCTGGTGGCCCCAGCGGCTGCCGTTCTTGGCGATCATGTCCCCGGCGGCGTAGGGCTTCCCGCAGGGGCAGCTGCCGGGGAACTTCGCCTTGATGGCCCGGGATCCGCCGGCCGTGGTGCCCGCGGACGCACGCTTCTTCGGCGCGGCGGACTTGCGGCGCGCGGGCGAGGCCGAGGCCGGAGCCGGTACCGGCATGTCCGGGTTCCCGAGCGCCGTACCGGCGGCCGCCTGCGCCACGGCCGCGTCGCTGGCGGCCTGGTCGGCGATCGCGTTCAGGTGGTCGCCGTCCTCGCGGTGGGCCGGGACGTACTGGAAGGTCACGTCGCGACCGGCCAGCAGCCGGTCGATGGCCTCGACCAGTTCCCGGTTGGCGACCGGCTGGCCGGAGGCGGTCTTCCACCCGTTGCGCTTCCAGCCCGGCAACCACTGGGTCACGGCCTTCATAGCGTACTGGGAATCCATCCGCACCTCGACCGGCGTGCCCGGGTCCACCGCCTCCAGCAGCCGCTGGAGCGCGGTCAGTTCCCCGATGTTGTTGGTGGACCGCCCCAGCGGACCGGCCTCCCAACGCTCCGGACGTCCCTGGGAGTCGGCGATGACCCAGCCCCAGCCGGCCGGCCCGGGGTTTCCCTTGGCCGCTCCGTCACAGGCGGCAATGATGCGATCAGACATCCCCCGATCATGCCTCATCCTCCGGGGTCCGCCGATCGCTCAGCCCTGCAGCACGTCCTTGGCCGTCAGGAGGGAGCCCCTGTAGCAGAGCCTGTACACGTCGACCTGTTCCAGCAGGTTGCCGTTCGAGCGGTAGTACTCGCACACGGTGTCGGGGGGGTGCGGGCCGCGCCCGAACGGCGTCCGGGACGTACCGGAACTGCCGCTCCGGGAGGCGGGGCGCCACCTCGGAACGGTCCTGGCCGGGGCGCAGCGCGGCGAAGTCCACGGGCCCCAGGACGCAGCTGGTCAGCTGGTGGGCCAGGTACGCGCCGCAGGCGAGCGCCGGCAGCGCGAAGGCGACCGGGGCGGCGAAGGCAGCGAAGGCGGCGAAGGCGGCGACGAAGCGCAGCCGGGCACTGCGCCGGGCGGCGACGAGCCGACGGGCCGATTCCGAACCGGTCTCCTCCCGGGGCCCCTCGGCGGTGCGCGGGCGCTCCGGGCCCACCTGGTCGGGCAGGGTGGCGCGGACCTCGAAGCCGCCTTCGCGGGGTGCGGCGTGCAGGGTTCCGCCGATGAGCAGGACGCGTTCGCGCAGGCCGGTCAGCCCGCGATGGCCCGAGGTGCGGCCGGTGGCCCGGCCGGGGGCGACGGGCGCAGCGGTGGGCGTCGGGGCCGAGTTGGTCACCCGTACGTCGGTCCGGTCGTCCTGGTGGGTGATGCGTACGCGGACGGTGCTGCCGGGTGCGTGCTTGATGGCGTTGGTCAACGACTCCTGGACGACGCGGTACGCGCTGCGGTCGACCAGGGGCGGGAGGGCCCGGGAACTTCCTTCCCGCCCGAGGTGCACCGTGACCCCGGACTCCCTTGTCCGGGCGACGAGTTCTTCCACCGTTTCCACGGGCGAGGCGGTCGGCGCCTCGCCCTCGGAGCCGTCGCGCAGGACGCCGATGGTGTCGCGCAGGTGTCCGACGGCGTCGGAGACGGCAGCGCGCAGGACGGCCAGGTCCTCCCGGTCCTGGCCCGTCAGGGTGGGCGAGAGTTCCAGGGCGCCGGCGCGCAGGGCGATGAGGCTCAGTTCATGGCCGAGGGAGTCCTGCATGTCGGCGGCGATCCGGGTGCGCTCCCGCAGCCGGGCCTGCTCGGCGGCCGGGCTGTCCAATGCCGAGATCGCCGCTCGGCTGGGGCTGGTCGAGGGCACGGTGAAGGCACACGTCAGCGCGATCCTGGGGAAGCTCGGCGTACGCAACCGGGTGGAGGCCGCGATCGCCGCGCACGAGGCGGGGCTGGCCGGGCGGGCCGCGGAAAGCGGCCGCTGAGCCGGACCGTTCAGCCGGGCCGTTCAGCGCGGTTGTTCAGCAGGGCTGTCCAGCGGGCCCGTGGGCTCGCGGGTCAGGAACCGGGCCCCTCGGCGGCGAGCAGTTGGCACTTCTCGAAGTTCATGCACCCGCAGGCCAGGCAGTCGGCGACGGCGTCGCGCAGGATCTGCGTCTGCGCGATGAACCGGTCCAGTTCGGGAAGCTTGCTCTCGGCGAGGGCGCGCCACTGCCGGGTGGCGCCGCGCTCCGCGTCGCCGTCGAGCAGATCGCGGATCTCGGCGAGGGTGAATCCGGCCCGCTGGGCCATCTTGATCAGCGCGATCCGCCGTACGGTGCCGGCCGGGTACACGCGCCGGCCGGCGGCCCGTTCGGCGGCCGGCAGCAGGCCGACACTCTCGTAGTAGCGCAGGGCGGAGGGTCTCATCCCGACCTGCCGGGCGAGCTCACCGATACCGAGCTGTCGCACGCGTCACTCCCCCTTGACCTCAAGTGCGCTTGAACCACGAGTCTGACCCGGTGACTGCCGCACGGACAACTCGCCTCCTCCCCCCGGCCTATCGGCCGCTCTTCGCGCACGCCGACTTCCGGCGGCTGCTGCCCGCACTGGCGGCGTCCGATCTCGGTGACGGGATGAGCGTGGTCGCGGTCGCGTGGCTCGCCATCGAGATCGCGCCGCCGGGGCAGTCCGGGATGCTCCTGGGAGCCGCGCTCGCCGCGTACGCGCTCCCGGGAGCCGCCGGGGCCCTGCTCTTCGGCCGGTGGCTGCGCCGGCTTCCGGCCGGCCGCCTGCTGGTGGCCGACAGCCGGATCCGCGCGGTCCTCCTCGGCTGCATACCGCTGGCCTGGGTCACCGGGGTGCTGCACCCGGTGCTGTACGTGGCTCTGCTCGCGGGCTCGTCCGTACTGCACGCCTGGGGGAACGCGGGGAAGTACTCGCTGCTCGCCGGAATCCTTCCCCCCGACCAGCGGCTGGCCGCCAACGCGCTGGTCAGTTCCAGCGTCTCGGCGTCCATCGTCATCGGACCCGCCCTCGCCGGGTTCCTGGCGGCGGTGATCAGTCCCGCCTGGCTCATCGGCCTCGACGCACTGTCGTTCGCCGTGCTCGCCGTCCAGGTCGGGCGGCTGAGGGGCGCGCCCGCGAAGAAGGAGGAGCCGCAGGAGGGGGTCGCGGCGGACGGGGCCGACCGGTCGGCGGCCGGGCTTCGGCTGTTGCGCAAGCAGCCCGAGCTCCTCGGTGTCCTCGCCCTGACCTGGTTCTTCAACTTCCTCTACGGCCCGGCGGAGGTCGCACTCCCGTTGCACGTCACCGACGACCTGCACGCGGGGGCGGGCCTGCTCGGACTGTACTGGGCGCTGTTCGGGGCGGGCGCGGTGCTGGGCGGGCTGGCCGCGGGGGCCCTGCGGCGCTTCCCGCTGTGGCCGGTCACCCTGGGGATCGTCGCGGGCTGGGGGCTGGCGCTCGTACCCTTCGGCCTCGGCGCGTCCGCACCCGTCACCCTGGCCTGCTTCACCTTCGGCGGCCTGATCTACGGACCGTTCACGGCGCTGTCCTACACCCTCTTCCAGGAACGCACGCCGGCCGCCTGGCTGACCACGGTCCTCGCCGCGCGCAGCGCCGCGCTCCTCACCGCCGGGCCGGTGGGTACCGCGCTCGGCGGTCCGCTGATCGCGCTCCTCGGGCCCCGGCAGGTGCTGGCCGCGTCGGGGGTCGCGACCGTCGTACTCGCCGTGGTGGGGGCCGCGTTCCGGGCCTGGGGGCAGCGGCGCGTCAGGGTCCCTTCGTCCGGTTGACACTGCCGTGCGCGCCACCTCGCCCCGCTCTGCTGCCAGGAAACGGATCAGGGCCGTGCGGCATGGCCGCACGGCCCTGATCTTTTCCGCAGCCCGTTCAGCGAAGGGGTGGGGAAACGGTTCTCCGGAGCCCGGCGGTCAGGCCGGGCCGGCTTCCGGCAATCAGGCGGGGGTGATGTTCTCCGCCTGCGGGCCCTTCTGGCCCTGCGTGATGTCGAAGGTCACGGCCTGACCCTCCTGGAGCTCACGGTAGCCAGAGGCGTTGATCGCCGAGTAGTGGGCGAAGACGTCCGGGCCGCCGCCGTCCTGGGCGATGAAGCCGAAGCCCTTCTCCGAGTTGAACCACTTCACAGTTCCCGTAGCCATGTTCATGCCTTCCCGTTGACGTACGTCTTCCACACGGCGTGGAAGACGGAGGTGATCGCCCTGGTCCTACGGCACAACACAGCAAAACTGCCCACACCGAACGGCACGGGCAAGGCACTTGGAACCACGACAGCTACCCGTGAAGGTACACGCCTGCACGCACTGTCACCAGGGGGAATGATCTCGCCTTGGCGGCGTGATTCAGCCCTTTCGGCCACACTCCGGGCGCGGCCGCGGGTAAATGCGTCGAGAGGCGCCCCGGGGATGCCGTAGTGTGAGGTCTACCGACGCGGGGTGGAGCAGCTCGGTAGCTCGCTGGGCTCATAACCCAGAGGTCGCAGGTTCAAATCCTGTCCCCGCTACTGCTCGGAAGGGCCCGGATCCTCATGGATCCGGGCCCTTCTGCTGTGCCGGGCCCGAGGCCGCCCCGATCCGGGCCCCCTCTCTCCCTCCCCTCCGCCCTCCCTCCGTCGTCCGCGGCTCGAGCCGGGGCCGGTCCCGGGCCCCGCCTCCGCATCACCCGGCGGCCCGTGGCGCCGTCGCCCGTCCCGGCCCTGGTCACCGCGACGATGGGTACCCCGTCGACCGTGTGACGGCACTCACACAGCGATCTGTCGTCCGGTGTCGACCGGATGCGATGCGGGGGGCGTATGCCCCGTGAGAGGGACACATGGATTCGGGAGCGATTTTTTGACCATCGAGGAGTTCGAGGAGTTCTACGCGCAAGCGGCAGGACGGCTCACAGGACAGCTCTACGTGATGCTCGGCGACCACCACGAGGCACAGGACGTGGTGCAGGAGGCGTTCGTCAGGGGGTGGGGCCGCCGGCGCCAGCTGGACCGTGACGGCCGGCCCGAGGCATGGATCCGCACTGTCGCGTGGCGGCTCGCCGTCAGCCGCTGGCGCGGGCGGCGGCGCACCGCCGACGCCTGGCAGCGCACCGCCCCCGCCGGCCACGTGGAGGGTCCGGGGCCGGAGGCGGTGGCGCTCGTGGAGGCGCTGCGGCAACTGCCCCTGAAGCAGCGCCGGACCATGGCGCTGCACTACCTGTGTGATCTGACCGTCGAGCAGATCGCCTCCGAGACCTCGCTGTCCGCGAGCACGGTCAAGACCCACCTGACCCGGGGTCGCGCCACGCTCTCCCGCCATCTGCAGGACCCGCGCATTGAGGAGGCTCCCGATGCCTGACTCCCACGACCCGTTGCGGTCCCTGTTCCGGGAGGCGGCCTCCGCAGGACAGGCCGCCACCACGCCCTCACCCGTCGCCGTCATCGAGCGGCGCGGCGAACGGCACCGCCGGCGCCGGATCGCCGGCATCGCCGCCGCCTGCCTGCTCGTCCTCGCCGGCTCCGGTGCGGCCCTGTCCGCGTTCCTCCCGGGGGACCCGGGCCCGACCCTCCCCGCGACCACCCCCTCTCCCGCGGCCCCGTCCCCGACCTCCGCGCCGCCGCCCAGCAGCACCACGACGCCCGTCAACTCCATGGCGCCGCCCAGCAACACCGCGACGCCCGGCAGCTCCATGTCGCCGCCGCCCGGCACGACGCCGCCGCGCAGCACCACGGCGCCGCCACTCGGCGCCACCGGGACCTCGTATCCGACTACGTCCACGTCCCCGACTCCCCCGCGGTCGCCCCGGTAGTCCGGGCAGCCCCCACCGCAACTCCCCCCTCTCCCCGCACAACTCGCCCGCGGACACCGGCCCGAACCAGGGCCGGTGACTCCGCACGCCCTCAGACGGCCAGGAGATACCGATATGCCCGTTTCCGCCCCGCGTCGGCCCACCGAACTCCCCGGCTCCACCGGCGCCCGGCCCCCCGTGCGCGACTCCGGCCCGGCAGGCCCGCGTCCCGGCCGCGCCGCGCGCATCGGCCGCGCCCGCCCGGCGTTCCTGCGGCTCGGCCCGGGCGAGCGCGAGGTGCTGTGGCTCTACCTGCTGACCCGCGTCGGCATCTGGGCCACCGCGGGCGCCGTCGGATGGCTGTTCCCCCAGAACGGCGAGACCCGACGGCCGGCCTCACTGCTCTCGCCCTGGCAGCAGTGGGACTGGTGGCACTACCTCCACATAGCCCAGGACGGGTACTTCCCCGCCCAGGCCGGGCCCTGGACGGCCGGCTGGGACAACCGGGAGGCCTTTCTGCCGGGCTTCCCCCTCGCCCTGCGCGCCGTTCACACCGTGGTCCCCGACTGGGCCGCGGCCGGAGCGCTGATCTCGTTCGTCGCGGGAGGCGTCGCCGTCCTGGCTCTCGCCCGCATCGCCCGCCATCAGCTCGCCGACCTCGAAACGGGCCACCGCGCGGTGGCGTTCCTGCTGCTCTCACCGTGCGCCGTGTTCCTCGCGGCGGGCTACACCGAGGCACTCTTCCTCGCTCTGGCCCTGCCCGCCTGGCTGGCGGCGCAGCGCCAGAACTGGCCGGCGGCCGCGGTCCTGGCCTGCCTGGCCTGCTCGGTCCGCATCACGGGCCTGTTCCTCGCGGCCGCCCTCGCCCTCCACTTCGTCCTCACGGTGCGCGGCCTGCGCGCCTGGCGCTCGGCCCCGTGGCTGTTGCTGCCCGCGCTCGCACCCGTCCTCTACAGCTGGTTCCTGCAGACGCGTACCGGGGACTGGATGGCCTGGAAGCACGCCCAGGAGCGGGGCTGGTACCGGGACTTCCACGCGCCGTGGGAGGCGTGGGCCAACACCTGGGAGGCCGCCTTCGGGCACACCCAGGCCACCGGTTACGCGTTCATGTGGCAGGCCGAGCTCCTGGCCATGGTCGTCGGCGTCGTGCTCCTGGTGGTGCTGCTCCGGGCCCGCCGCCGGCCCGAGGCCCTGTACATCGCCCTCACCCTGTGGGCCCTGGGCACCTCCTACTGGTACACCTCCGTCCCCCGCTCGACCCTGTTGTGGTGGCCGCTGTGGATCGGCCTGGCGTCCTGGAGCCTGCGGCGCCCCCGGATCCAGGCCGCCTACTTCTACGTCGCCGGCCCGCTCTCCACCGTGGTCGCCATCACCTTCCTCACGAGCCGCTGGGCCGGCTGAGCCGCTCCGGGCCGTCGCCCACGCTGCGCCGACTGGCCCAACCCGCAGGGTGGGCGTTCCATCGAAGGGTGGGCCCCGTACGAGGGGCCCTTCGCGGCAGGAGATCGCCATGGCCGGAGTCGTGACCGCGTACCCGGGCCGCGCCCGGACGGCGCTGTTGTGCGCCACCTCGCTGCTCGCCACGGTCCTGCCGGCCGGTGGCGCCTGGGCGGCGACCGGCGCCGGGTCCGCGCCCGCGTCCTGCGTGGCGTCCCCCGCGCCCTCGGGCGGCGAAGCGAAGCAGATCATGGACATCGCCAGGGCGGCGCAGAAGGAACTCGACCTCAACGCGGTCGTGCTGCGGGTCACGCGCGACGGGAAGGAGGTCGTCACGGGTGCACTCGGCGAGTCGATGACCGGTGTCCCGGCCACGGCGGACATGCACTTCCGGGCCGGCTCGGTGGCCATCGTCTACATGGGCATCGCCATGCTGCAACTCGTCGAGGAGGGCAAGGCGGGCCTCGACGACCCGATCTCGCGCTGGCTTCCCGACGCACCGCACGCCGACGAGATCACGCTGCGCATGCTCGGCGCCTCCACCTCGGGCCTGCACGACTACGTACCGGACCCGAAGTTCATCGCGGCCCTGTACGCCGACCCGTTCCGCCAGTGGACGCCCGACGAACTGGTGGGCATCTCCGCCGCCCACCCCCTCTGGTACGAGCCGGGGACGAGCTGGAGCTACTCCCACGCGAACTTCGTGCTCCTCGGACAGGCCCTGGAGAAGATCTCCGGCAAGCCGCTGGCCGAGGTGATGAAGCAGCAGATCACGGGGCCCGCCGGGCTGGACAACACGGTCAACAGCTTCACTCCCCAGATCGAGGAGCCCGTCCTGCACTCCTTCGACGCGGAGCGCGGCAAGTACGAGGAGTCCACCTTCTGGAATCCCTCCTGGACCACCGCCCCCGGCGCGGTCCTGACCACCCACATCTGCGACCTGGCCCGCTCGGCCGAGGCCGTGGGCACCGGTGAGCTCCTGTCTCCGCAGAGTTTCAAGACCCAGCTCGACCCGGGCACCGTGGGCCTCGGCGGCAACATACCCGGCTGCCCGCCCAGGAGCTGCTTCCGGCAGCTTCCGGCCCTGCACTTCGGCTACGGCGTGATCGTCCAGAACGGCTGGATCCAGTCGAACCCCTCGTTCGCGGGGTACGCGGCCATCCAGGCCTACCTCCCGGGCGAGAAGCTGGCCATCGCGGTCTCCACCACCGTCGGACCCAAGGCCCCCCAGGACAACACGGCACAGACCATCGCCGGGCGCATCGCCGAAGCCCTGGCGCCCGGGAACTCTCTGACGGGGAAGAACTGACGGCCCTTCCCGTCACCCTGGCCGCGGTCACCGGGCGGGGAGGGCGCGCCCGGTGACCGCGGAGGGCCTCCTGTGCACAGGGGGTGTTCCGCACCGGCAGGACGCCTGCGCCGAACGGGCCCCCGCCCGGTCACCGGGCGCGCCATACTCGGACCATGGCCGACACCACCACCGTCGAGGTCGACACCGATGTGCACGACCGTCTCGCCGTGCTCGCCGCGGAGCGCGGGCTGAGCCTGCGTGCGTACCTCGCCGAGCTCGCCTCCGCGCAGGAGAACGAGGCCGCACGCACCCGTGCCGCACGTGCTTTCGAGCGGGCTCTGGAGCGGCCGGGCTTCCGCGAGGGGTTCGCGCGCGACTTCGGCCGCCCGGGGTCCCGGGACTGATCGCGCGGGCAAGGGCGCCCCTCCCCGCCCTGCCGGCGCTGCCCCGCCCTGCCACGCGCCGCCTCGCCAGGGGACGCCGCCCGTGGGACCGCCGACGGGCCGGGTCCCCGAAACGTACCTATGCTCGGAGAGGGGGCGGCCCCGAGTCCTGGAGGACGGCTGTCATGACCGAGGCGAGCGACGCGGCCCAGGCGGACCGCACCCTGAAGGCCAGGCACCGTGCGATGTGGGCACTGGGCGACTACACGTCGGTCGCCACCCACGTCGTTTCGGAGCTCGGGACCGTGCTCGTGGAGGAGTGCGGTGTCCGACGCGGCGACCGGGTGCTCGACATCGCGGCCGGCTCGGGGAACGCCGCCATTCCGGCCGCCCTGGCCGGTGCCGACGTGGTGGCGTCCGACATCACCCCCGAGCTGCTGGAGGTCGGCCGGCACCTGGCCGCCGTACGCGGGGTTCAGCTGGAGTGGCGGGAGGCCGACGCCGAGCACCTGCCCTTCGCGGACGGCGAGTTCGACATCGTGATGTCCTGCGTCGGCATCATGTTCGCCCCGCACCACCGGCCCGCCGCCGAGGAGATGCTCCGCGTCTGCCGTCCGGGCGGCACCGTCGGGCTGATCAACTGGACCCCGCAGGGGTTCGTGGGCCGGATGTTCGCCACGATGAAGCCCTACGCTCCCCCGCCTCCGCCCGGCGCCCAGCCGCCCCCACTGTGGGGGGACGAGGAGCACGTGCACGAGCTGCTCGGTGACGCGGTCACCGACGTGGACTCACGGCGCCGGACGATTCGCGTCGACCGGTTCACCGGGCCCTCGGACTTCCGCGAGTTCTTCAAGGCCTGCTACGGGCCCACGATCGCCGTCTACCGCGCCGTCGCCGGCGATCCGGACAAGGTCGCCGAGCTGGACGCGGCGCTCGACGCCCTCGCCGCCGAGCACACCGTCGACGGGGTCATGGAGTGGGAGTACCTCCTGCTGACGGCTCACCGCCGGAACTGACGCCGCCGGTCAGTCGAGTACCGGGTGCACCTCCGGGTGCGCGTCCCACCACTCCTTGTGGAAGGGGTTGTTGTCGACATTGGCCAGGTAGGCGCGGGCCGCGGCGCGGTAGAGCAGCTGAGCCTCCCCGGCCGAGAGCGCCGCGCGGCTCCAGGCGAGGCGGATGCGTCCGATGATCGGGGTGCCGACCAGCGGGCGCATCACCGTGCCCTCCCCCGGCGGGGCCGTCGGCTGGGTGAGCGCGACCGCGCGGCCGGCGGCGATCAGGTCGTGCTGCATCTTGCGGTCGGTGATGCGGTAGCGCAGTGAGGGGCTGAATCCGGCCTTCGCGCAGGCCGTGACGAGCGCCTCGGGGCCGCCGTCGTCGTCCTCCACCAGCGTCATCCACGACTCCCCGGCCAGGTCGGCCAGTTCGATGCGGTCCAGGGCCGCGAGGGGGTGCCGCGCGGAGAGCCGGATGCAGAACGGCTCCTTCGGGATCAGCGTCCTGGCCAGGGTTCCTTCCGGCAGCGGGACCTCGTGGTCGTTGACCTCTCCGTACACGATGGCGTCATAGCGCCCGGCGCCCAGCATCCGCGCCAGCACGGTGACCGAGTCCTCCAGGTCCACCGCGATGTCCCGACCTGACATGGACAGGTCGGTCTGAGCGAGGAGGCCGTCGAGCAGCACGAGCAGGATGCAGCCCAGCCGCAGCGGTCCGCCGGTCGATAGGGCGCGCGCCTGAGCTCCCAGAGCATCCATCTCACTGAGCACGCGACGCGCCTTGGCCAGCACGAACTGGCCGAGCGCCGTGGGTTCCACGCCGCTGCGTCCCCGTACGAACAGCTCGCCCCCGGTGACCCGTTCGATGCGCCGGAGCTGGGCGGAGAGTGCGGGCTGGGACACGCCGAGCCGCCTCGCCGCACCCCCCAGGCTGCCCGCCTCCGCGATCCGGCAGACGGCTTGCAGATGCCTCAACTCCAGCTGCATCCGGGCAGCGTACGAGTCGTGCCGCCACGGCACCATAACGCGGGCCTTATGCCTGCCGAGATGTCCCAATCTCGTCATGTTCACGCTCATACTCGGCCGCGAACGAACACCCATCCCCACCCCCCCACCCCCCACGATCGGAGTGGACGTTGCATCCCAGCAGATGGACGGCGGCCGTGGCAGCGATGGCGCTGACCGCGAGCCTCGCCGGCGCCCTCGCCGGGACGGCATCGGCTGCGCAGCAGGCGCAGCCTTCCCCGTCCCAGAAGGACACACCGGCGGCACGCGCGGTCGCGGCCGCCGACCAGGCCGTCGACAGCGGTCTCGACCCCCTGGTCAACTCCTCCCAGGAACAGTACGAGCGACGCCTCGTCACCCCCTGGGTGAAGGATCTCTACTCCGTCTCGTACGAGCGCAGCTACCGCGGCCTGCCGGTCGTCGGCGGCGACGCGGTCGTGCTCGCGGACGGCACCGGCAAGGTACGCGCACTGCAGTCCGCCAGCTCGGTGCGCATCGATGTCTCGACGCGGGCTTCGGTCTCGGCGAAGGACGCCGAGGCCACCTCGCGGGCGAAGCTGGTCTCGGTCGACAAGGTCGAGAGCAGCCGGCTCGTCGTCCGCCTGAGGGACGACAAGCCGGTGCTGGCCTGGGAGACCGTGCTCAGCGGCCGTACGAAGACCGCGCCCAGCAGGCTGCACGTCTTCGTGGACGCGCGGACCGGTGCCTTCGTCGACAGCTACGACGAGGTGGTCGCGGGCACCGGCAACAGCAAGTGGAACGGGCCGGGCCCGATCACCATCGACACGACCAACTCGGGCTCCAGCTACACCCTGCGCGACCCGAACCGGACCGGCCTGAGCTGTGCGGACTACAGCACCGGCACGGTCTTCACGAAGTCCTCCGACTCCTGGGGCACGGGCAACCCCACGAGCAAGGAAACCGGCTGCGTGGACCTGATGTTCGCCGCGCAGAAGCAGTGGGACATGCTCTCCCAGTGGCTCGGCCGCAACGGCGTCAGCGGCAACGGGCGCAGCTTCCCCGCCAAGGTCGGCCTGAGCGACCTGAACGCCTACTGGGACGGCAGTTCGGTCACCATCGGGCGCAACAGCGCCAACGAGTGGATCGCCGGTGTGGACGTAGTGGCCCACGAATACGGGCACGCCATCGACTCGAACACCCCCGGCGGCACCAGTGGCCAGGAGTCCGGGCTCGGTGAGGCGACCGGTGACATCTTCGGCGCGCTGACCGAGGCGTACATCAACCAGCCGGCCCCGTACGACACCCCGGACTACACGGTCGGCGAGGTGATCAACCTCCAGGGCCGGGGCCCGATCCGGAACATGTACAACCCGGCTGCGGTCAACAACGACCCGGCCTGCTACAGCTCCGCGATACCGGGTACGGAGGTGCACGCGGCGGCCGGGCCCATGAACCACTGGTTCTACCTGCTGGCCGAGGGCACCAACCCGGGCGGCGGCAAGCCCAGCAGCAGCACCTGCAACGGGACCACGCTGACCGGTGTGGGCGTCCAGAACGCCGGAAAGATCTTCTACGGCGGCATGCTCCTCAAGACCAGCAGCATGTCCTACAAGAAGTACCGTACGGCGACGCTGACTTCCGCCAAGTCGCTGGACACCACCTGTGACCTCTTCAACAGGACCAAGGGTGCCTGGGACGCCATCAGCGTGCCCGCCCAGTCCGCCGACCCGACCTGTACCCCGAGCGGCCAGAACAACGACTTCTCGATGTCGCTGAACCCGTCCTCGGGCACCGTCCAGCAGGGCGCATCGGTCACCACCACGGTCGGCACCGCGGTCACCACGGGCAACGCCCAGTCGGTGACGCTGACCGCCTCCGGCCTGCCGGCCGGGGTGAGCGCCTCCTTCAACCCGGCCACCGTGCAGTCCGGCCAGTCCTCGGTACTGACCCTGACCGCCACTGCCAACGCGGCGCCCGGCGCGTCCACCGTCGTGGTCAAGGGCCAGGGCTCGGCCCTTTCCCACACGGTCGACTACTCGCTCAACGTCGGCGGCACCCAGCCCGGCAACGACCCGCCGGACGTCAACGTCGCCAACGTGCAGGCGCACCTGACCCAGTTCAACACCATCGCGAGCCAGAACGGCGGCCACCGCCGTGCGGGCAGCGCCGGTTACACCCAGTCGCTGGCCTATGTGAAGGGCAAGCTGCAGGCGGCCGGCTACACGGTCACCGAGCAGAACTGCACCTCCTGCACCTACCCCTCGAACAACCTGATCGCCGACTGGCCGGGCGGCCCCGCCGACCAGACCGTCATGTTCGGCGCCCACCTCGACGGAGTCTCGGCCGGCCCCGGCATCAACGACAACGGCTCGGGCTCCGCGACCCTGCTGGAGAACGCCCTCGTCCTCGCCCAGAAGAACCCGACGATGACCAAGCACGTGCGCTTCGCCTGGTGGACCGACGAGGAGCAGGGCCTCAACGGCTCCGAGTTCTACGTCAACCAGCTCAGCAGCACGCAGCGCGCGGCCATCAAGGGCTACTACAACTTCGACATGGTCGGGTCCACCAACGGCGGCTACTTCATCAACAACGTCAACTCAGCCACCGCCGCCCCGCTGAAGGCGTACTGGACCTCGCTGAACCTCGCGCCCGAGGAGAACACCGAGGGCCAGGGCCGCAGCGACGACTACTCCTTCCAGCAGGCCGGCATCCCCACCTCCGGCTACGCGGCCGGGGCCAGCGCCCGCAAGACCTCGGCGCAGGCCACGAAGTGGGGCGGCACGGCCAACGCCGCCTACGACCCCTGCTACCACAGCTCCTGCGACACCACGAACAACATCAACGCCACGGTGCTGAACCGCAGCGCCGACGGTGTCGCCTACGCCGTCTGGAAGCAGGCGGTCGGCGGTGAGACCCCCGCCCAGGACTTCTCCATCGGCGTCAGCCCGTCCGCGGGCAGCGCGGCCCCCGGCGGTTCCACCTCCGCGACGGTCGGCACCACGACCGTGAGCGGCGCCGCCCAGACCGTCGCGCTCTCCGTCTCCGGCGCACCGGCCGGGGTGAGCGCGACGCTCAGCCCGACGTCCGTCCAGTCCGGCAGCTCCTCGGCCCTGTCCGTCCAGGTCGGCGCGAGCACCGCGCCGGGCACCTACACCCTGACGATCACCGGCTCCGGGACCGTCAGCCACACCACCACCTACACGCTCACCGTCACCGGTGGCGGCACCTGCACCCCGCGCCAGCTGGTGGTCAACGGCGGCTTCGAGAACGGCGCCACCCCGTGGAGTGCGACCGCGGGCGTCATCACCAACCAGTCCGGGCAGACCCCGCACGGCGGCACCTACAAGGCATGGCTCAACGGGTACGGGTCCACCCACACGGACAGCGCCTCCCAGACGCTGACCATCCCGTCGGGCTGCTCCACGTACCGCCTCGGCTTCTTCCTGCACATCGACACGGACGAGGACGAGAACGTCGTGTACGACCGCTTCACCGTCTCGGTGGGCGGCCAGACGTTGGAGACCTTCTCCAACCTGAACGCGAACTCCGGCTACGCGGAGAAGTCCTACGACCTCTCCCAGTCCGCCGGCCAGAGCGTCACCCTGAAGTTCAACGGCACGGAGGACCAGTCCCTCCAGACCTCCTTCGTCGTGGACGACGTCACCCTCCAGGTGAGCTGACGTCCGCCTGATCTCCCGGCCGACAACGGCCCGGCCCGGTCTCCGCACCTCGGGGACCGGGCCGGGCCCGTCCCGTCCCCCTCCCCCGCCCGGGGGAGCGGGAGCGTCGCGGTGGGTGGAGTCGTCCGGGGCCGAACCGCCGGGTTCCGGCGGCGGACCGCTCCCGGCCAACATCGAGGACTTCCGTGATTCCCGGAGCGCTCCGATCCGGCCGGTCCCGGGAACCGGTCAGCGGCCGCCGCGGCCCCGCTCGGGGGCGATCATGGCGACCAGTCCGTAGTCCAGCTCCGCGCCGTCGACGAGCAGGGCCTCGACCGTGCGCGTACTCGGGTCGATGTCGGCCTCCACGCCCTGCCCCCGGTAGCGGGGGTAGCCGGATGCGCCCTTTTCGCCGGTGGCCTCGACCACGGCCGAGCGCAGGGCCCGGTCCGCCGCGGACTCGCCGCGCAGGTTCTCGATGTGCTCGGGCACCAGCAGGATCTCAAAGCTCTGCGGCTCTGTGCTCATGGAGCGAAGCTACCGGATCAGGTGCCCCGGAGCGGGCGTGCACACGCCCCGCCTCGTAGGCTCTGCGGGACCCCCCCACACGGATGAAGAGGCACGACATGAGCGGCGACACCCCGAGCAGGATCCTCCTCGTGGCGAGGGAGACCACCCTGCGGGGGCTGCTGGAGCGGCTCCTCGTGGCCCGGGGGTTCGCCGTGGTCGACGGCGGGAGCGGGCGTGACACCGTCGCCCTGCTGGGCAGCGCCGGCCCGATCGCCCTGGTGATCTGCGAGCGCACCGGGCCGGGCCTGGACGAGGTGGCGCTCTTCGAGGAGATCCGCCGGGATCCGGAGCACGGGCGGGTGCCGATCCTCGCGCTGCCGCCCGCGGATCCGGAGTGCACGGTCCACGCGCTGGAGGCCGGTGTGAGCGACTGTCTCGCGAAGCCCTTCCACCCGACGGAGTTCATGGCCCGCGTCGAGCGACTGGCCCGGCCGGCCGCGGCCTGATCCCGTTCCTCGGCGCCGGGCCGGTCGACCGGATCCGGCCGGTCCGGGCGCGCGGAGGGCGATTGGCCGGACATCGCCCTGGTCCGGCCCGCCGGGGGTTCCTACGATTCGGGCACCCGGTCCACACCGACCGGGACTTGTCAGGGACATGCCCATATCCCCCTTCATGGGCATGCCCCGTTCCACCCTGCACACCGGTGTGACGACCCGGCCCCGCTCTGGCCGGCCGCACCCCCCACCCTCCGGCGCCCCGGCACACGCCTGCGCGCCGCCCGGTACCGAAGCAGTGGAATGGAGAACCATGTCCGGCGGATTCCTCGTGAGCGGCGCGATCGGCGCCCTGCTCACCGCCACCCTTCCCACCCAGGCCGCCCCCTCCACGATCGTGGACCCGCCGCCCGACCGCATCGTGATCGAAGTCGCCACGGTCAACGGATCCGGGTGCCCCAAGGACACCGCGCAGGTCGCCGTGTCCCAGGACAACACCGCGTTCACCGTGACCTACAGCCAGTACCTCGCCCAGATCGGCGGCGGCGCCCCGCCCACCGCGGCCCGCAAGAACTGCCAGCTCAGCCTGATCGTGCACGTGCCCCACGGGTTCACCTACGCGGTCGCCAGCGCCGACTACCGCGGCTACGCCTCCCTCGCCCCCGGCGCGAAGAGCACCGAGAAGGCCTCGTACTACTTCCAGGGCTCGCCGGACACCGCCTCCCGCACCCACACCTTCAGCGGCCCGCAGGAGGACAACTGGCAGGCCACCGACGTCACCGACTGGGCCCAACTGGTCTGGGCGCCGTGCGGGGTCCAGCGCAACTTCAACATCAACACCGAGCTGCGCGTCACCAGAGGAACCTCGTCCCCCTCGTCCACCAGCTACATGACGATGGACTCCACCGACGGCAGCATCAACACCATCTATCACCTGGCCTGGAAGGAGTGCCCCGGCAAGTGATCCGCCCCGCTCGTGGCCGCCTCCCGCTGCGCGTTCGCGCGCAGCGGGAGGCGGTAGCCGCGGTCGCGCACCAGCCGGGCCGTGAGCCCGGTGAAGGCGCGGGCCGCGGCGCTCTGGTACGCACTCTCCCTCCGCAGCAGGGTGACCGTGCGGGACGGGAGGGCGGGGTCCAGCGGAACGGGGCGCAGGTACGGGTGGTCGTGGGTGACCGCGTCGGGCAGGACGGTGGCCAGTGAGGTGCGCCGGACGATCTCGGTGAGGGCGTGCACGGAATTCGCCTCGACCGCGATGTGCGGCCGGACACCGTGGGCGGCGAGGTAGGCGTCGACGTGCTCGCGGGTGGCGAAGTCCCCGCTGAGCAGCGCCAGTCGGCGCGTCGCGAGGTCCCGTACGGGCAGCGGGCCGGGGTCCGCGTCGGCGGCGGCGACCAGGCCGAGGGTTTCGATGAACAGCGGGGTCGCCGCGATGCCGGGCAGGTGCGGCCCCTCGAAGGCGAGCCCGAGGTCGTGCTCGTCGGCGAGCAGGCCGGCTTCGATGCGGTCCTGGGGCATCTCCCGGACCTCCAGGGCGATCCCGGGATGGGCACGGTGGAGCCCGGCGACGAGCGGGCCGACGAGGTACGCGGTGAAGGTCGGGGTCAGCGCGAGGCGCAGGTGGCCGCGGGAGAGGTCGGCCAGGTCCATGACGGCGCGCTCGGCGGCGGCCAGGTCCCGCAGCGCCCCGCGCGCGTAGTGCACGTACGTCGCGCCCGCGTCGGTCAGCCGCACGGCGCGCCCGGTACGGTCCAACAGCTGCACGCCGACGGCGCGTTCGAGCTGCTTCACCTGCTGGGACAGGGTGGGCTGGGAGATCCGCAGTTCTTCGGCGGCGCGGGTGAAGCTGCCGTGTTCGGCGACGGCGATCAAATAGCGCAGGTGACGCAGTTCCAGGGCCATGAAATCGACTATAGATGGTATCGATGGCAGACATGGATATTGCGTCTTGGACACAATAGATGCAGGTCATGCATGGTGGAACACGTCGAGCCCCACACGGGGCGGATCCCACCAGAGGGAGTGACCATGCAGACCATGACCCCCGCGCACGATCTCGCGGACGGCGTCGCCCGATTCCAGCGCGAGGTGTTTCCGGCCAAGGCGGAGCTCTTCGCCCGCTTGGCCGAGGTGCACCGGCCGACGACCCTGTTCATCGGGTGTTCGGACGCCCGTGTGGTGCCGGAACTGATCACGCAGAGCGAGCCGGGCGAGCTGTTCGTCGTCCGCACCGCCGGAAATCTCGTACCCGCCCAAGCACCGGGCCCGGACGGGGTGGCGGCCAGCATCGAGTACGCCGTGGCCGTCCTCGGTGTCACCGAGGTCGTCGTGTGCGGGCACTCGGCCTGCGGGGCGATGACCGCCCTGGCCGAGGGCGCGGACCTGAGCGCCGCCGCCTCCGTCTCGGGCTGGCTGCGGCATGCGGACGCCTCGGTGGCCCGTACCGCGGGCTGCGCCGGTCCCGGCCGGCTGGCGGCCCTGATCCGCGAGAACGTGCGCGTCCAGCTCGCGAACCTGGCCACGCACCCCTCGGTCGCCCGCGCCCGGGCCGCGGGAAACCTCTCGCTGCACGGATGGGTCTACGACATCGGATCCGGCAGCGTCACCGACGTCGCCACCACCACGGCCGCCTGACCCGCCCGCTCCCCCTCTCTCCCGCTCCCCCTCCCCTCCCCTCCCGAAGGACACTTCCATGCCGCACGCCCAGTTCGACCCCACCGCCCGCGAGGCCCTCGCCGTCACCGTCGTCGACGCCAAGACCCGCAAGGACCTCTCCTGGCAGCAGCTCGCCGACGCGGCGGGCCTGTCGGTCGCCTTCGTCACCGCCGCCCTGCTGGGCCAGCACCCGCTGCCCGAGTCCGCCGCGAAGGCGGTCGCCGCGCTGCTGGACCTGGACGAGGACGCGGTGCTGCTCCTGCAGACGATCCCGACCCGCGGGTCCGTCCCCGGCGGCATCCCGGCCGATCCGACGATCTACCGCTTCCACGAAATGCTCCAGGTCTACGGGACGACCCTGAAGGCACTGGTCCACGAGCAGTTCGGGGACGGCATCATCAGCGCGATCAACTTCAAGCTGGCCGTCAGGAAGGTCGCCGATCCCGAGGGCGGTGAGCGGGCCGTCATCACCCTGGACGGCAAGTACCTTCCGACGCGGCCTTTCTGATGATCCATCAGGTTCGTTCGCTCGCGATGGGAGCGCCCGTCGGGCGCCCCGCCCCGCGCTGCTCGCCGAGCTGCCAGAAGAGGCGGTTGTCCAGGCACTCGGCCAGGTAGGGGACGCCCGCGGTGTAACCCGATCCGTGCGCGTCGCCCAGCATGCGCGCGGCGAGGCTCCGGTGGGTGGACTTCCAGCGCTGGTGCCTTTCCTCCAGCCCGCCGAGCGCGGTGCGGAAGCGGTTCCACTCCGCCTCGTCGAAACGGGCCGAGCGGCGGAGGTCGAGGTAGGCCCGCACCACCGTGTCGTGGGTGGCGTCCTCGGCCTCGGCACGTACGGCGGGCACGTTCGTGAAGGCTTCCGACCTCAGCCGCGGGGCGGTCGGGAGGCCGCAGAGGATCTCGAAGCGCTTGTACTGCTCGGACTGGATGGCGCTGGCGCCCTGAGTGAAGTGGCGGAAACCGTCGAAGTGCCCCGGCCGCATGGTGGCGACCATCCGGAACAGGGCGGAGGCCCGCTCGAAGAGGCCGGCGGCGCGCTCCACGTCGGCCGCCGCCGCTGCCAGGCGGCCGTCGCGCAGCGCCTCGACCGCCGACCGTACGTCCGTCGCGATCGCCGTGAAGATCATTTCATGGGCCTGGAGGGCCCTGATGAAGAAGTACTCGTCGTGGAGCACGTACACGGGCTGGACCGTCACGTCGAACCAGTGGCCCGCTTCCTCGGTCGTCAGCCGGGGAAGGAGGTCGGCGACGTCCGCCCAGTGGGACCGGGACGCGTCGGCCGCGCGGGACATCAGTTCGTCGGCCTCCGGTCCGTCGAGGTCGTGCGCCACGAACCGCAGGGCGTGGCGCAGCCGCTTGCGCAGGGTCTCCGGGTCCGGCGGGTCGCTCGCGGCGGATTCGCGGGACGAGGCTGCCCACCGGGTCTCGAAGCGGATGACGTCGGATATGAGCAGGGTGGCCATCCGGTTCGGGTCCGGAGCGTCTTCCGCGGTGTCCAGGAGGAGCTCCAGCAGCGGCAGGGAGAGGTAGGTCCTGTTCCAGTAGCGCCCCTCGTGCTTGTCGAGCACGCAGTCGAGGAATGCCCGGAGGAAGGGCGGGCGGTCCTCGGCGGGGCGGTTCCGGATGTCGCCGAGCCGAAGCAGGAGGGACCGCGGCAGGAAGTGCTTTCCGGTCCGCCGCACCTCTTCCGTGACGGTACGAGCCAGGTGGAGCCCGTTCAGCTCGCCGTTCACGTGCCCGGCGTCCGCCCATCGGTCCGCTTCCGCGCATTCCGGGTTCATCGCCACTCGCCTCCTGGACCTGGTGGGCCTCACGCCGTCCGGGTGAAGCAGGAGATTCAAGTGGGCATGATCAGAGCAGTGCGCGTCATGTCTCGAACATTCGTGTCTTGACACGGGCGGAAAGGACGCGCAGACACGCAAAAGAGCCTCCGCCCGGCCGGGCAGGAGGCTCTTCGGCATACGGTTCGGTGCCCACTCCGACGGCCGCAGGGCCGCCGCGCGCCGGTGGAGGAGACGGATCCGTGGAACCGGTGGATCCGGGTGGAACAAGCCGGGGCCCCGTGGGCACTCGCGCAGGCGTCGGAGGCCCCGGCTCGTACGAGGGGACGCGTCAGCTGCCGGCCGAGACGTTGCCGGACAGGACCGGAATGTTGTCCAGGATGTGGGAGAGCGGCTCGTCGCCCTTGGCCTGGGTGGAGTTCTCGGTGCACTGCTGGTTCTGCGGGTTCGACAGGACGTTGATGTCCTGGACACCGATGTTGACCAGAGCAAGGATCGACTGGGCGTTGACCTTCGCCGGCAGACCGATGCAGGGCTTGTTCAGCGTGCCCTGGACCAGGCCGAGCTGCGGGCTCAGGTCACCGGCGGTCTTCTGGTTGCCGTAGATCTGCTGGGCACCATTGCCGTTGACGGTGTTGATCCCGTTGTCGTTGCCGATGGCCATGGCCGGGGCGGCCATGGCCGCGCCCGCGCCGACGATCGACGCGGTGGCGGCGGCGGTGGCCATGAACTTCTTGATCATCAGTGGTCCTTCTGTCGCACGAGTGCACGGTGATAAGCACCTTGATCAACGTCCGGGGCGGCGGCAGGTTGCGCCGCTTCACCCGAACAGCCCCTATCGGATGTCGCGCCCCCGGACCGCCACGCTCACCTCGACCACGTAGTGCTCCTCCACCCATCCGTCCGGGAACCGGTCCATGAGGAGGGCGCGCTCCTCCTCCAGGAAGGCATCCGTGCCGGGCTCGCCGATCAGGAACAGGGAGTGCGTGGACAGCTTGGCCAGGTGCGTGTCGACCGGAACGCGGCGCGACCAGAACAGCCGGCGGTCGGTGAACCGCAGCCCCTCCTGCGAGAGCGCGCGCTCGTTGATGTACCACCCCGGGCCGAACCGCTCCTCGATCCGGGCCTGCTGGTCCGCGATCCAGCCGACCCCGACGTCCGGGTCGTTCTGCCAGACCGCCAGCGCCCCGCCGGGACGCAGCACGCGCAGCGCCTCGGGCACGGCGTGGGCCGGGTCGGTCCAGTGCCAGGACTGCGCGTAAGTCAGCAGGTCCAGGCTGCCGGCGGCCAGCGGCAGCCGGTTGCCGTCGGCGCGGACGAGCGGCGTACGGGGGTTGCAGCGCCGGAACTCCTGGGCCATGCCCTCGCCCGGCTCCACCCCGACCACCCGGGCCCCGCGGGCCTCCAGCAGGGCGGTGGCGATACCCGTTCCCGCCCCGACGTCGGCGACCCGTGCTCCGGCCAGCGGAAAGCCGGCCATCTCCGCCAGCGTGTCGAAGAGCGCGGGCGGGTACGCGGGGCGGTGGGCGGCGTAGCGTGCGGCCGCGGAGCTGAAGGAACGAGCACGGGATTCGTTCGTCATGGCGTCCATGATGCCGGTGTCCCGGAGCGGCGCGGAGAGGCAGTCGCACATGGTGGCCGCGCGGTATGTCACGTCCCTGGTAGGGGCGTTGGAGCGGTACGCGGGGCAGCCCGCGCTCGGCGTGGGACCGGACGTGCTGGAATTCCAGGAGGTGCTGGGCGGTGCCCGCCGGCTGGCCGGGGTGCTCTCCGGGGCGGGCGTCGGGCGCGGATCGGGGCTGGCCTGTGTCGCGGGGTCGAACCGGCCGGAGGTGCTGCTGGTACGGATCGCCGCTCACCTGCTGGGCGCCCGGCTGACCCAGGTGCTGGCCGGACCGGCGCTGTACGGGCTGGACCACATCCTGCGGGACTGCCGGCCGGACCTGGTCGTCCACGATGTGCCGGTGCCCGGCACCGGGGCGCCGCTGCTGGACCTGGCGGAGTTGCTCCGCCGGGCCGCCGGCCACGAGCCCGGGGCGGTCTCCGTGCAGGCCCGGGAGGACGACGTGGCACGGGTGACGTACACCGGCGGGACCACCGGGCGGCCCAAGGGCGTGGCCTCCACCTTCGGCGCGATGGCCGCGCGGAACGCCGTACAGCCGGCGGCCTGGGCGGAGTCGGTCCATCTGTCGGTCACATCGCTGGCGCAGCGGTCCGGCGGACGGTGCCTGGAGCAGTGGCGGGCCGGGGGGCGGGTGGAGATCCTCGAACCGTTCTCACCCGGGGAGTTCGCGGCGGCCTGCCGACGCCTGGGGCGGGTGTCCACGTACTTGACGACCTCGATGCTGTACCGGCTGCTGGACGACCCGGTGACCGCCCGCGGCGTACCCGGGCTGGAGGCGGTCTCCTACGGCGATTCGCCCGTCCACCCCGAACGGCTGCGGGAGGCCGTGACCCGCTGGGGCAGCCGGTGGCGGCAGGGATACGGCACGAACGAGGCGGCGGTGATCTGCCGCCTGTCCCCCGCCGACCACGATGCGGCGGTGGGCGGGCGGCCGGAACTGCTGGCGTCGGTGGGGCGACCGGTCGTCGGCGTGGAGGTCGAGGTGCGCGACGAGCGGGGCGCCGCGGTGGCGTCCGGGCGCACCGGCGAGGTGTGGATGCGGTCGGCGGCGATGATGACCGGGTACTGGGGCCGGCCCCGGCTGACGGCCGGAGTGCTTCGGGACGGCTGGCTGCGGACGGGGGACGTCGGCCACTTCGGCGCGGACGGCTATCTCTACCTGGACGACCGGGTCCACGACGTCGTGATGGTCCACGGGGACAACGTGTACTGCGTGCCCGTCGAGGCCGCGCTCACCCGGCATCCCGGCGTCGGGCAGGCCGTGGTGGTGGGGCGGCACAGTGAGCTCACCGGCGAGGAGGTGTGCGCCTTCCTCGTACCGGCGGCGGGGTACGCGCCCGGCCCGGGGATCGCTGCCGAGGCCTGTGACCTGGTGGAGAAGGAACTGGCCCCGGCGCACCGGCCCACCGCGGTGTTCTGGGAACAGGCGGTCCCGCTCACCGCCCGCGGCAAGCCGGACAAGCGCCGGCTGCGGGACCGGGCGGCGCGGGGCTAGGGGGTGCAGGGGGCGGGGGACGGAGCGACGGGGGCGGGGGACGGAGCGACGGGGGCGGGGCGGGAGGTCAGGGCCGCGCGGCGGCGTAGGTCCAGAACGCGCGCATCACCTCGGGCGAGGCCGGGCCGCTCAGCTCCCGCTGGGTCAGGAGCACGGTGACGGTCCCGGTCGCGGGGACGATGTGGGCGGCGGTGCCCGTGCCGCCGATCCAGCCGTAACGGCCCGGTACGTTCCACGGGTCGATGCGGGCCACGTCCACCGAGCCGCCGAAGCCCCAGCCCTGGCCCTCCAGGAACAGGGCGCCCGCCTCGCGCTGCGGCGCGGTGAGGTGGTCGGTGGTCATCTGCCGTACCGACGCGCCGGAGAGCAGCCGTCGGCCCCCGTGGGAGCCTCCCGCGAGCAGCATCCGGCCGAAGGCGTGCAGGTCGTCGACGGTGGAGACCAGCCCGCCCGCACCGGAGGGGAAGGCCGGGAGGCTGCTCCACTGGCCGTCGGGCGCGTCGATGAGCTCCAGGCCCTTTCCGTCGGCGGTCGCCCGGTAGGAGCTGGTGAACCGGTGGAGCTGCTCCCGGGGAACGACGAACGCCGTGTCCCGCATGCCGAGCGGCTCGAAGACGCGCTCGGCGAGGACGTCAGGGAAGGACTGCCCGGTCGCACGGGCGATCAGCACCCCGAGGATGTCGGAGCAGGTGTTGTAGAGCCATGCCTCGCCGGGCTGGTTCAGGAGCGGGATCCCCCCGAGGACAGCCATCCACTCGTCCGGCGCCGCGACCTCCTGGGGGCTGGGCGGACCCTGCTTCAGATCGCCGATCAGCGGGGTCACGGCGGGCAGCGAGAAGTCGGCGGGAAAGCCGTACCCGGCGCGGAAGGTCAGGAGGTCGGCGACGGTGATCGGCCGGACGGCGGGTACCACGTCGTCGAGTGGTGCGGACGGCGTACGGACGACCGTCGGCGCCGCGAGTTCCGGCAGCCAGCGGGCCACGGGGAGATCGAGCGAGAGCAGGCCGTCCTCGATGAGCATCATGGTGGCCGCGGCCGTCACGGGTTTGGTGACCGACGCGACCCGGAAGAGGGAGTCGCGGGCCATGGGCGCGGTGCCGGCGGTGTCGAGGGAGCCGACCGCCGCGACCTCCACGGCTTCGTCGTGGGCCACGAGGGCCACCGCGCCGGGCAGCGATCCGTCACCGACGTAGGTCTCCAGAAGACTGCGCAGGTCGCTCATGGTCCACCTTCTCGTACGTGCGGATGCTCGTAGGGAAGACTGGCCGCGGCCGGCGAAATCATCGGTCCGGCGTGACCGGGGCCGGGCGCGCTATGCGGCCGGTACCACCGACGCGCGTATCGCCGAGGCCCACTCACCGAGCAGGGCGGCGTGGCGGATCCGCTCCGCGTCGGAGAGGCGTCCCTCGGCGCGCGCGAAGAGGCAGCGGATGTCGGCGTTGATCTCGGCGAGGGAACGTTCGGGGACCGGGTGATCGTCAGGGGTCGGGCTCACGTGATCAAGAGTAGGCGGCACGTACGACAACGGTGGACCATGTCCGACATGCGGACGCCGGGACGGGCATCCGGCGGGACCGCCCGGACTTCTCATTCTGCCGATTCCGCCGGTCCTGTCCGTTCGGCCGGTTCCTCCGGCTCCTGCTGCTCGTCCCGCTCCTCCTGCTCCGCGATCCGGGCGGCCCGGAACTGGAGGTAGCGGCGTTCCGGGACGCTGAGGGTGAGGCCGGCCGCCTTCGCGTAGGAGGCGCGCGCCGCGGCCCGGTCGCCCGCCCTCTCCAGCAGGTGGGCCCGTACGGCCTCGAGGCGATGCTGCCCGGCAAGGCGCTGGTCCTCGTCCAGCTCGGCGAGCAGGGCCAGGGCTCGCCGCGGCCCGTGCACCATGGCCACCGCGACCGCGTGGCCCAAGCGCTCCACGGGACCGGGGACCAGCCGGATCAGCAGCTCGTACAGGGCGAGGATCTCCACCCAGTCGGTGTCCTCGTCGCTCGCCGCCTCGTCGTGCACGGCCGCGATCGCGGCGCGCAGCTGGTACGGGCCGAGCGCAGTGTGCGTGAGCGCGTCGCTGACCAGGGCGACTCCCTCTGTGATGGCGTCGTGGTCCCAGCGGGAGCGGTCCTGCTCGGCGAGGGGGATCAGGCTGCCGTCGGGTGCGGTGCGGGCGGCGCGGCGGGCGTCGGTGAGCAGCATGAGGGCCAGCAGGCCGGACACCTCTCCGTCGGACGGCAGCAGCGCGTGGACGTCGCGGGTGAGGCGGATCGCCTCGGTGGCGAGGTCGGCGCGTTGCAGATCGCCGCCCGAGGTGGCGGTGTAGCCCTCGTTGAAGATCAGGTAGAGCACGTGGAGCACATCGGCGAGGCGCTCGGCGCGTTCCTCGGCCCCTTGCGGGTCGGGGGCACCGGTGCCGGCGTCGGCGTCGCTCCTGATGCCGAACGGCGCCCCGGAGGCTTTGATGCGCCGTTTCGCCCGGCTGATGCGCTGGGCCATCGTGGCTTCGGGCACGAGGAGGGCGCGGGCGATCTCGGCCGTGGTGAGGCCGCCGACGGCGCGCAGGGTGAGGGCGATCCTGCCGGCGGGGGCCAGATCGGCGTGACAGCAGAGGAAGAGCAGGGCGAGCGTGTCGTCCTCGGCGGGGGCGCGGCCCTCCCCCGGGGGCGGCGCCACGAACTCGTCGCGCGGGGTCAGTGCGACGGCGGTCTCCTCGCGGCGCCTGCGCGCCTCCTCGCTGCGCAGCTGGTCCGTGAGCCGACGGGAGGCGACGCGGATCAGCCAGCCGCGCGGATTGGCCGGGCGGCCTTCCTCGGGCCACTGCCGGGTGGCGGCGAGCATGGCCTCCTGTACGGCGTCCTCGGCGGCGTCGAAGTGTCCGTAGCGGCGCACGAGCGCGCCGAGGACCTGCGGCGCCAGTCGGCGCAGCAGGTCCTCGCCCGCGGAGGCGGCGTCGGAGGCCGGGCCGGGGCCTGGACCGGGGCCGGGGTCCGTCAGCACATCTCGGCCCCCGAGCGGCTGTCGACGGGGTGGACGACGACCGGGTAGTTCGGCGCACCGTCCGGGACCGGGCACGCGTAGGCACGGGCGGCGATCTCGGCGGCCCGGGCGAAGTCCGCGACGTCGACGATCCAGTAGCCGGCGAGCACCTCTTTGGCCTCTCCGTACGGCCCGTCGGAGACCACGGGGCTGCCGTCGGCGGCCGCGGTGACCAGGCGGGCCTGGCGGGGATCGGCCAGTCCCTGCCCGTCGACCCACTCGCCCGACTCGGCGAGGTCGTCGTTGAGGGCGCCCATGTAGTCGAACATCGCCTTCAGGTCCGATTCGGACCATCCGGGGCTGTCACTGTTCGCGGCGCCGCCCATGGCGTCGTAGTCGGACTGCTTCCCGAGGACCATCAGCATGTACTTCATGGGGTGCCACTCCTTCTGCTCTGCGCGGCGGCTCCGGAACCGGGGATCCGGGCCGAAGTCCGGATCGGGAGGCGGATCGGGATCGGGAGCCTCTTCGCATGGGACGTCGGAGCCGTCCTTCCCATTTCGACATGCCGGCCGCGACCGCGCGACGTTTTTCACCCGGAGAGTTCCCGGCCCGGCCCAGTAGGCTCACGGTATGAAGATCATCGACCTCGAGCCGGGCGACGCGCGGCTCGCAGCCGACCTGCTCCCCGTGCTGCTCGAACTCCGTCCCCACCTCACCGAGGAGCTCTTCCTCGAGATCGTCGCGGAGGCGCGCGGCCAGGGGCTTCGTTTCACTGCGGCCTACGACGCCGACGGCGTGTGCGTGGGCGCCGCCGGCTGGCGGATCGTCGTCAATACCTCGATGGTCCGCTCGCTCTACGTCGACGACCTGGTCACCGCCGCTGCCGCCCGTTCCGCCGGAGTGGGGCACGAGCTCCTCGCGCACCTGGAGCGGCACGCACTGGCGGCGGGCTGCACCGCCCTCACCCTGGAGTCCGGCACCCAGCGGACCGATGCGCACCGCTTCTACTTCCGCGAGCGGATGGCCGTGACCGCCTTCAGCTTCGAGAAGCCGCTGCGCTGAGGGACGACCGCAGGCCACGGACCGGGAATTGGCCTTGCCGCGAGGCGGATCGGCCTCGCTACGTTCACGGGATGCGCATCCAGATCGTAGACGCCTTCACCAGCCGTCCCTTCACCGGAAATCCTGCCGGTGTCTGCCTGCTCCCGGCCGGCCCTTGGCCCGACGACATACGGCTGGGGCAGATCGCCGCCGAGCTGAACCATCCCGAGACGGCCTTCGCCCTGCCGCTCCCGGCCGGGGGCGAGGCCGACTGGGAGATCCGCTGGTTCACTCCGCTCGTCGAAGCCAATCTGTGCGGCCATGCCACATTGGCCACGGTTCACACGCTGCGCCGGGAGGGTCTGCTGACGGGTGGCCCGGTCCGCTTCCTGAGCCGGTACAGCGGCCTGCTCACCGCGCGGGCCGCTGGTGAGGGGGCAGACGGGGCTGACGGGGAGATCACTCTGGACTTCCCGGCCGCCCCGGTGACGGAGGTTCCGGTACCGGCGGGCCTCGCCGACGCCCTGGGGACACGGCCGGAGGCCACGTTCCGTACGGGCGCGCTGGGCGATCTGCTCACCGTCCTGCCCGACGAGGCCACCGTACGGACGCTGTGCCCCGACCTCTCGGCGGTCGCGGCCCTGAGCCTGCGCGAGGATCTGCGCGGGGTCATCGTCACCGCCGTCGCCGAGGTGGCCGCAGGCGCCGCGGCCACCTCGGCCGAGGAGGCGACGGAAGACGCGTACGACTTTGTCTCCCGCTTCTTCGCCCCGGCGAGGGGCATCCCCGAGGACCCTGTCACCGGCAGTGCCCACACCGCACTGGCCCCCTACTGGGCGGCTCGGCTGGGCCGCACCGACGCCCTCACCGGATTCCAGGCCTCGGCACGCCCCGGCCTGGTGACGGCCGCCGTCCACGGGGACCGGGTCCACCTCACCGGGCGGGCGGTCACCGTTCTGGAGGCGACCCTCCGCGTCTGAGCGGCGCCGGGCCGCTCGTGACCGAAACGTCGCCGCGTCGAAGCCCGTTCGGCCTCGCAGGCAGGGGCGCCTCCTTGCTAGCTTCCTGCCCGAAGCCGACCTTGGAGGACCCGATCTCATGCCCGCATCCCGAGGCCCCCGCCGGGGCCTGAGCGCGGCGGCCGTGGCCGCCGTCCTGCTGGCAGGCATCACCGGATGCGGGGACGAGGCCGCCGAGGCCCCGGCGGCTGCCTCCGTTTCGGCGTCCACCGCGCAGTCACCGTCACCGTCACCGTCGGCATCGGCCTCCGCCTCGGTGACGGCCTCCGCCCCGGCGTCGCCCTCCGCCTCCGCGCCGCCCACGACCCGGGCCGTGACACCGACGCCGCCTCCGGCCCCGACCCGGCTCACGGTCGCGGTGGACACCCGGGGCGGCCGGCTGGCCCTCGTACGGGGTGGCGCCCCGCAGGAGTTCACCGTCACCCTGCGGAACGGCAACTCCGCCGAGTACCGGCACGTACTGGTCGCCTTCCAGATGGAGATGCTGGTCGGCGAACCCGGTGATGCGGCGGGCAGCGGGCCCGGTTTCCTGCTGGAACGCTTCGACCCCGGCGCGGGCACCTGGCGCCCGGCCGACTTCCGTATCGCCAATGACGCCAAGCCGCCGTCCCTCTTCACGGGCGGCGGCCCGCTCGCCCGCGAGGCCGTCCGCGTCGAGCGCTACCGGCTGCGTGCGACGGCCGGCGGGCCCACGGGCAGCAGCCCGGTGATGCTGTCGTTCATCGACACGGACGCGGGCCGTGAGGTCGCGGCCCATGTCGTTCTCGGGCACACCACCCGCTGAGACTCCCCCGGTCCCGTCCGGTTCCCCGCACGAATTCCGTTTACCGCCGACCGGCACCACCCCGGGGCACCCGCTGCGGGCGTACGCCGTGCACTCCCGTGCGCCCCCGTGTGCCCCTTCGGCGCGGACGGCCGCCGTCGTACGGTTCCGGGCTATGAGCGGATACACGATGGAACCGGCCATGCCGATGGAAATCAGCCCCCGAGTACTGCCGCCCTCCGATCAGTGGTCCCCCGCCCTCGCGGTACAGGCACCGGTCTGCCGGTTCGAGAACTTCCTTGGAGCGGAACGCGCCGCGGCCCTTCTGGAATACGCGATATCCCGGGAGGACGACTTCACGGTGGGCACCGTCCTGGACCCCCTCACCGGACTGGTGTCCCGCAAGGGGCGGGACTCCCTGGTCCTCCCCGTGACCAGCGAGGTGTTCAGCGCACACCTCGCCGACTGCCTGCCGCCCGTTCAGGAGGTCCTCGGCCACCGGTCCGCGCTCACCCGGTCGCTGACCGTGCTGACGGCGCACGGCGAAGGCGGCCACTTCGGCATCCACACCGACGCCTCGCGCGTCCGGGACGTGCGCACGGCGCTGTCCGCGGTGTACTACCTCCACCGCACGCCCCGTGGCTTCGGCGGCGGCCAACTGCGCCTGTACGACACCGTGGTGCACGACGGCAGGGCACGGCCGGCGGAGTCCTACCGGACCGTCGAGCCCGAGCACGACACCATCGTCTTCTTCCCGGCCGGCGCCTTTCACGAGGTCGTACCGTCCACCTGCCCCAGCGGGTGGTTCGCGGACCAGCGGTTCACCCTCACGACATGGATCTCCAACGGGGAATCAGCCGCCGGGCAGCCGGACGGCCACGGGCCGGGGGTCTGGCAGTGGCTGGCGGACGCGGCGGAAGGCACCCGCCCGCTCCACGACGTCGCGCAGGACCACGACGGTGCCAGGCCGGTCGCGCTTCCGCCGGCCAACCCCGACACCCGCCTGAGGCTGCCCGTGCCGAAAGGCACCCCGCGCACCGCTGAGCATCGCCGCCCGCCCCTGACCTGACGGCGCCTCGCTCCTGCCGCAGGGCCTCTTCGCCGAGAGGCTTTGCCGCAGCGGCGGGCTCACATGGTGGTCGTGGTCCAGGTGAATTTGCCGCCGCCGACCCACCGGACCACCTCCAGGTCGTCGAGGTCGTGGATCGGGATCCCCACCTCCGCCGCGACCAGCAATACGTCCGTCATCGACATCGCTCTGCCGACGAACTCTCCGTCGACCTCCACGATGCGGAAGGGAGGGTTACCGGGTTGGACGCCGAGTACGGTGATCCGCGCCGGCGAGATGTGAGGTGTCGAGCCTTCGGTCATGCGGAGACGGTCGCACGCCGCGGCCGGTGACGGGCTCGGCGACACGGCCCGGGGGGCCGATCGGGACATGCCTCAGATCCTCTCCCCGCCCGCCTCACCGAGGGCGGACGCTGCGGTCCGCCAGGCCGCGGTGACCGCCTGGCGGGCTCGGTCCGTCGCCTCGGGCACCCGGTCGGGCAGGTGGAGCGGCGAGCCGATGTGCACGTGCAGGCAGGGGCGTCGCAGCGGGGCGGTGAAGACCCCGGCGAGCTGCTTGGCACCGTTCCCGGAGCAGAGGCGGCGTACGCCTGCCTGGCCCACGGGCACGACCGGGGCTCCCGTCGCGGCGGCGAGCCGGGCCAGGCCGCTGCGGAAGGGGCCGGGGGCCGTCTCCCTCGCGTCGCGGCGTAGGGGCAGCTTGCCTTCGCCGTAGAGCAGCACGCTGCGGCCCGAGGCGAGGGCGACGGCCGCGGCGTCGAGGGAGTCGGCCGCGCGGGTGGTGCCGCGGTGGACGGCGATGTGGCCCTCGCGGCGCAGCGCGGAGCCGAGCAGCGGTACGCGCCAGAGGCCGCTGGTGGCCAGGATGACCGGCTCGATCCCGTACCGGCGCAGCGCGGCGACCACGACGGCCGGGTCGGCGAGGGAGGTGTGGTTGGCGACCAGAATGGCACCGGGGGCGGGCCGTACTCCGGGGTCGGCGGTGACGGTCAGCCGCCCGAAGGCGGGTACGAGCGTGGCGGCGATTCGGCTGAGCATGGACGGCCCCGTTCGGCTGGTGCGAAGCGATGCGGTGCGATGTGTTTCGGTGCGCTTCGGTCCATGGTCGGCCGGGCGGGCGGGCACGGTCATGAGTAGGCGTACTCACCGAATATGACCGAACGGTCACAAGATCCCGCGCGCGGAACGAGCGCGGCACCGGGGGCATCTAGCAGTTCGGCGAGGACCCGTCGGGTCCTCGCCGAACGTATCGGCACGGTGTGAGCGGCAAGGCGGGGCTGGGATGAAGGCGGTAACGGTGGCGGGCGGTTCCTCGGACGACCCGGAGATCGAGGCGGGTACCACCGTCCTGAAGGCGGAGACCCAGGAGGATTCCGCCGAGCCGACGGCCGACGACGGGGGGCCGGAGGCGGCGGAGGGCGAACCTGCCGGTCCGGCGACCGACACCCCTCGGGCAGAGCCCGAGGTCCGGACGGAGGATCAGGACACGGACGCCACCGTCGGCGAGCCCACCGCGGACGCGGGAGCCACGGACGAAGCCGAGGTGAAGACCAGCGGCAACGCCGAGGCCGAAGCGGAAGCCACGGCCGATGCGCTCCCCGAAGGTGGGCCCGCGCAGGGTGTGGAGTCCGAGGCCGTGGCCGAGGCACCGGCCCAGACGGAGAATCAGGACGAGGACACCCCCGAGGCCGAGCCCACGCACGACGCGACGGCCAAGGACGAAGCCAAGGACGAGGCCCCCACAGCGTCCGAGGCGGAGGCCGTGGCCGAGGCACCGGCCCAGACGGAGAATCAGGACAAGGACACCCCCGAGGCCGAGCCCACGCACGACGCGACGGCCAAGGACGAAGCCAAGGCCAAGACCCCCACAGCGTCCGAGGCGGAGGCCGTGGCCGAGGCACCGGCCCAGACGGAGAATCAGGACAAGGACACCCCCGAGGCCGAGCCCACGCACGACGCGACGGCCAAGGACGAAGCCAAGGCCAAGACCCCCGCGAAGCCCGACGCCACGACCGAGCCGAAGGCCGACGACGCGGCCGAATCCGACGCCACGACCGAAGCCCCGACGAAGGACCAGGAGAAGGACGCCCCCGAGGCCGAGCCCGCGCATGGCGCGAAGGCCGAGGGCGAAGCCAAGGGCGCGACTCCGGCAAAGCCCGCGGCCGCGTCCGCGCGCGGCGTCGGTGCCCGGGGTGGAGCCGAGGGGACGCAGGAGGTTCCGGGTGGGGACCGCGCCGAGCCCGCGGCGGCAGCCGACGAGACGCAGCTCATCGCACGGCCGCGGCCCGAGGCCGCCCGGCCCGATGCTCCGCGTACGACGCCGTCCTGGGCGCTGGAGGTGGAGGCGGACTCCGAGCGGACGAGCAAGTTCGTCGCGCTCAAGGACCTCGAAGCCGTTCCCGCGCCCACCGGGCCCACCGCGCCGCGGCCGCCCGCGGCCGGGCCGGCACCCGCCGCACCGCTGCCCCCGCTCGACCTGCTGGCCGAGCTCACCAACACCCCCGCCCCGACGGAGACCCCGCGCCGGACCGCGGTGCGCCGCGTCAAGATATGGGCGCCGGTCCTGCTCCTCCTCGTGGGCGCGGGCGCCGGTGCCCAGCTGCTGCGCCCGCTGCCGGCCCCGCAGCTCGTCGCCTCCGCGACCGACCGCACCCTGGACGGGCAGTTCACCATCCCCTGGCCCGCCAAGGGCCAGGGCGCCGTCCGCGTCCCCGGCTCCGGGGACCTCGGCACCTTCGGCGAGCAGAAGCCCGTTCCGACGGCCAGCGTCGCCAAGGTCATGACGGCCTACGTGATCCTCAAGGACCACCCGCTGCGCAAGACGGAGCCCGGTCCCGACATCACGATCGACGCGAAGTTCGTCGCGGACGGAACCTCCGAGCACGAGTCCCGCATCTCCGGGCTGGCCGCCGGTACGAAGTTCAGCCAGCAGGACATGCTCAAGATGCTCATGATCCCCTCGGGCAACAACGCCGCCCGCCTGCTGGCCCGCTGGGACTCCGGCACCGACTCCGAAGCCGCGTTCGTCGCGAAGATGAACGCCGCCGCCAAGGAGCTCGGCATGGACAGCACCACCTACACGGACCCCAGCGGTCTGGACGCGGCCACCGTCAGCACCGCCGCCGATCAGCTGAAGCTCGCCGAAGCAGTCATGAAGGACGAGACGTTCCGGTCGATCGTCGCGCTTCCGAACGCCACCATCAAGGGGCTGTCCAAGCGGCTCGAGAACAACAACATCCTGCTCACCGCCCAGGGTCTGAGCATCCGTGGCATCAAGACCGGTTCCAGCACGCCGGCCGGCGGGACGCTGATGTGGGCGGCGTACAAGTCGATCGGTGACGAGACGCCTTTGATCCTCGGCACGTTGATGGACCAGCGGGTGGACGGGCCGGACGAGGACGGCGGGAACAGCCTGAAACTGGTGCTGGCGAACAGCAAGACGATCATCGAGGCGGTACGGACGGCGCTCGCGTCGGTCCCGGTGATCCGCAAGGGCGATGTCGTCGGGCACGTGGACGACGGGCTCGGCAGCCGTACGCCACTGGTGGCGACCAAGGACCTGAACGTCATCGGCGTACCGGGCCAGCAGCTGAAGCTGTCCCTCGGCCCCACTGCCGGAGCCGGGCCCCTGCCGCACAGCGCGAAGGACGGTGCCGAGGTGGCCTTGCTGACGGTCGGCAACGGCGAGGGGGCCAGGAGCGTGCCCGTCGCGGTCAAGGGGAACCTGGCCGAGCCCTCGTTCCAGACCCGGCTGACCCGCGGACGCTGACCCGCGGACGGGTGGGGGAGGCCGCGGCCGAAGGGCCGCGGCCTCCCCTTCGTTCAGGCCCGGGGCGGGCGGCCGGAGCCGCGCGTCAGGGAGTATCCGAAGAGGCCCGCGAGGGCCGCGAGCGCGCCGCCCGCGGCCGTCCAGATCCAGCGGTCCGACCACCAGCCGCCGGACCAGCCGTCCTCGGGCTCGCGCAGGGTCGCCGTCACGGTGCCGGCGACCAGCGGGGTGGAGAGTGCGGCGTCGACCGCCTGGCTGCCGCCGGTCTCCTTCACCTCGGCCTCGACGGACGCCCGGACCGGCAGGCCCAGGTCCTCGTCCGGCAGGTCGACGACCGTCAGGCGTACGTAGTAGCTGCCCGGCAGCGGGTCGTTGGCCCACGGCTCGGCGCCGGCGCGGACGGTGCGCAGGGTGCAGGACAGTTCGACGGTGGCGGCGTCCTTGGCGGCGGCCGCGGTCTGCGTCCCGTAGGTGCAGGCCTGGCGGCGGCGCAGTCCGTCGTACACGTCGATCTGCCAGGTCGAGGCGCCGTGGCGGGCCTTCGACTCGGGCAGGGTGACGGCGGCCTTCACCGTGACGCGCTGCTGCGCGTCGATCGGCACCACCCAGTAGAGGTAGTCACCGCTGGACGCGCCGGCCGTGGCCTTCTGGCCCGGGCGGAACGCCGCGGCGGTACGGAAGCTGGTGCCCGCCTCGGTGGGGGCTGCTTCGGCCTTGGCGCCGCCCGGGCTCGCGGAGGCGGTGGCACTCGGCGAGGGCGTGTCCGCGACGGCGGTGCCCATGGCCGTGCCCGCCACGGTGAGGGCGGCGGCCGCGGCCAGCAGGGAAGCGGTCAGTCTGCGTGCTCCACGCATCAGTTGGTCCTCCAGACGGAGATGCGCCAGCGGGAGATCCATCCCCACACCAGACCGGCCAGCAGTCCGGCGAGTGCCAGTACGGCCAGCAGCCACCAGCCCCGCCCGAGGCCGAAGGCGGCCACGTCGGAGGCCTCGTCGGGTCCGTCCACCACATCGATGGTGAGCTCGACGGGCATGCCCGGGGTCGTCTTGACGGACGCGGGAGCGGAGAAGGAGTTGCTGACCTGGAGGCAGACGGTCTCGGGCACGGGCTTGTCGTCCGAGTCCGCGCCGTCGGTCTCGGCCTTCGGGTAACGCAGTCCGGTGGAGAGGACGTCGGTGCGCCCGTCACCGGCCTCCGAGCCGCGCACGATCTCCCGCCCGTGGACGGTGGTGGCGCGCAGCAGTACGCCGTAGTCGTTGTTGACGGCGCGGTCGGCGCCGATGCTGACGGAGGCGCGCAGTTCCTGGCCCGGCAGGACGTCGACCCGGTACCAGCGGTGTTCGCCGAAGGTCTCGCGGTCGCTGTAGAGGCCGGCCTTCAGCTGAGGTGCGCCCTCGCACTGCTTCGCGCCCTCGGTGGCGACCGGGTTGACGACCGGGTCCGCGGCCCGGTCGACGAGTTGGCGCACTCTGCTGGAGAGTTCCGCCTTGTGCTGCACGGAGGTGTAGGTACCGCCGGTGGCCTCGGCGATGCAGGTCAGCTGGGCCCGGGTCTTGGCGTCCGGGACCAGGCCGAGGGTGTCGATGACCAGGTGGATGCCCTTGGCGGCGATGTCGCGCGCCACTTCGCACGGATCGAGCGGGGCGCAGGTGTCCTCGCCGTCCGTGATGAGCACGATCCGCTTGGTGGCGTTGCCGCCCTCGAGGTCCTGGGCCGCGCCGAGCAGGGCGGGGCCGATCGGGGTCCAGCCGGTGGGGGCGAGGGTCGCCACGGCGGTCTTCGCCTCGGTCCGGTCGAGCGGTCCGACCGGGTAGAGCTGCTTGGTGTCCTTGCAGCCGACCGCCCGGTCCTCCCCCGCGTAGTCGGCACCCAGGGTCCGTATGCCGAGGCGCACCTCGGCGGGGACCGCGTCGATGACCTCGTTGAAGGCCTGCTTGGCCGCTGCCATGCGGGACTGTCCGTCGATGTCGTTGGCCCGCATGGAGCCGCTGACGTCGAGGACGAGGTCGACCTTGGGGGGTTCCTTCGCCGTCGGTTCGTCGGCGGCGGTGGCGCTCGCCGGGAAGAGCCCGACGGCCAGGGCGGCGAGCAGGCCGCACGCCCCGACCGCAAGCCGTTTTCTAGTGATCATCGCCGGATCGTATTGAGGATCGTCCGACTATCCAAAACGTGCTCCCGGACGGGCCTTTCGGGGTGTGCGTGCGGTCCGTACGGGCCTTCGCCGGTGTCGGCGGGGCGGCCGGGGCCGACGGGGCCGACGGGCCGGGGCGGACCGGCGGATATCCGGGTGCAGGGGACGGAGTGCCCGATCTAGGCTCCGGGGATGAGTGCTACCCGTACCTTCCGTATCACCGTCCGCGGCTCGTTCGACTCCCTGACCGACGACCAGACGGCCGAGCTGCTCGCCGCCGCGCCCGAGCACGACATGCTGCGCGCGCGCTTCACCACCGAGGGCCACCTGTCGTACGACCTGGCGGCCCGCCCCTTCTTCACCTTCCGCTTCCTGGATTCGGGTGAGGCGGAGGAGGACATTCTCGATGCGACGGCCCGTGCGGAGCTGGCGGCGGAGAGCTGGCTGACCGAGCACGGGTACGGCTTCAAGCCGCTGAAGTCGCAGGCCCAGGACATGTCGCTGGCCCCGCTCGGCAAGCGGCAGCGCCGGGAGGCCGCCGCCCGCGCCTGACGGATCAGTTCGCGGGGAAGACGGCCGCGAGGTGGGTTGCCAGCGGCTGCGGGGCGGGCGGGGAGAGCCGGGCGCCCAGGTACCCGTCCGGGCGGATCACGAAGGCCGTCGGCTCCTCGGCGGCGTAGAGGCGGGCGAACTCGCCCCGGCTGTCGCGGTACACCGGCAGTGGTGTCCCGTCGGCCTCGAAGCCGGTGTCGGCGTCCGCACCGGCCGGGAGCAGCACGCAGACCTCCATCCGGCCGCCGGAGAGGTCCCGTGCCGTACGGACGAGTGCGTCGAGCCCGGATCCGGTGACGGGGCCGGCTCCGTAGAGCAGCAGTACGTGTTCCCGCTCGCGCAGGACGTCGTACAGGCGCATCGGGTAGGCGGCGACGGGCCGGGTGAGGCCGGAGCAGTCGGGGGCCCGGTCGCCCGGACGGGGTCCCGGTCCGTCGCCGGGCGGGTCCACGATCGGGCTCCCGCGGTAGCCGACGAGGAGCTGGGCCTCGCGCATCATCAGGGTCGCCGGGTCGTCCGGGTCGTTCTCCATCCCCTCGACGGCGTGCCGCACGGTGCGGCCGACGACCTCTTCGCCGACGGGGCGCCGCTCGGCGTCGTAGCTGGCGAGCATGCGGGAGTGGGCCGTGCCGTCCCCGACGGCGAGGGCGATCTTCCAGGCCAGGTTCCAGGCGTCCTGGATACCGGTGTTCATGCCCTGGGCGCCGGTCGGCGGGTGGATGTGCGCCGCGTCTCCGGCGACGAAGACCCGGCCGTCGCCGTAGCGGTCGACGATCCGGTGGCTGATGCGGAAGACCGAGGTCCAGCGGATGTCGGAGGCGGTGGTCGGCTGCGGTGAAAGCCGGTCCACGACGGCCTGGATGTCGGCGAGTCCGGGGCTGCGGCCGCTCTGCAGGCCATGGGTGATGCCGTCTCCGGCGGCATCGGCCTGCGGTGCGGTGGAGAGTTCGGGCGGCACCATCATCGACATGCGGTACCGGCCGTGGCCGGGCAGCGGGATGCACACCAGGACGTCGTCGACCGCCCCGTCGCCGTTGCGGTGCATGGAGCGCACGGCGTACCCGGGCGGCAGGTCCCAGTCGACGCGCACGTCGGCGAGCATGTACTCCTCCGCGAACGCCCCGCCCTCGAAGCTGAGGCCCAGCCCCTTGCGGACGATGCTGTGCGCGCCGTCGCAGCCCACGAGGAACCGGGTCCGTACCTCTTCTTCCCCGGACGGGGTGTGCAGGCGGCAGGTCACCCCGTCGGGGTCCTGCCGGAACGACACCAGTTCGGTGCCGCGTTCGACGGCCGTTCCGAACCGGCCCAGGAACTCGTCGAGGACGCGCTCGGTCTCGTACTGCGGCAGCGCCGCGAATCCGTACGGCACTTCGGGCGGCACGGAGAGCTCGGTGCGGGCCTGTTCGGCGCCGTTGATGTAGAGGAACTGGCCCCGCATCGGGACGGCCGCCTCCAGTGCGGCGCGGACCATCCCCATGCGGTCCCAGACCTCCAGGGTGCGCGGCTGGATGCCGACCGCCTTCGCGAACGGCAGCCTGGCCGGCAGGCGGTCGACGATCCGGCAGGAGACACCCCTCCTGCGCAGCTCCCCGGCCGCGGTCAGTCCGACCGGGCCGGCGCCTGCGACGAGCACGTCCGTTGCGTAGGTGTGCGCCACTGGCGCCTCCTGGCGTGCGGCCCCCGTACGAGTGGATGCCCCTCCATGGTGGCCGCCCGCCGCGCGTCCGGCATCTCTTTACTCGACGACGAGGTCCACGTCGATGTTGCCGCGGGTGGCGCGGGAGTACGGGCAGACCTCGTGCGCCTGCTTCACCAGCAGGGCGCCGGTCTCGCCGGCCAGGGACTCGGGCAGCTCGACGCGCAGGGTGACGGCGAGGCCGAAGCCGGCGCCGTCCTTGCCGATGGAGACCTCGGCGGTGACCGAGACCTCGCTGGTGTCGGCCTTGGCCTGGCGGCCGACGAGGCCGAGCGCGCTGGCGAAGCAGGCCGCGTAGCCGGCCGCGAAGAGCTGCTCGGGGTTGGTGCCCTGACCGTTGCCGCCGAGCGCCGGGGGCATGGCGAGGGCGAGGTCGATCTGGCCGTCGGAGCTGACGGTGCGGCCCTCGCGGCCGTTGGCGGTGGCGACAGCGGTGTAGAGCGCGTCCATGAGAGGTCCTCTCGCAGAAATGAACCGTGGTGGCGGCCGGTGGTCGGCCGCGCTCCACTACTAGAGCACACAATTCAGTTGTGCACAATTCAATGCCTCGCAAGTTCACCCCGGGTACACTGGGCGGCATGACCGAGCAGCCCACCGCCACCCACCCCGACCAGGACTTCCTGCGCCTCGACGGCCAGATCTGCTTCGCGCTGAACGCCGCGAGCCGTGCCTTCGGCGGCCTCTACCGCGTCGTCCTCAAGGACCTCGGGCTCACCTACCCCCAGTACCTGGTGATGCTGGTGCTGTGGGAGCACGGCGAGATGCCGGTCAAGGACATCGGCCGGCACCTGCGGCTGGATTCGGGCACGCTGTCCCCGCTGCTCAAGCGGCTGGAGGCGGCCGGGCTGGTCCGCCGCGAGCGCAGCACCGAGGACGAGCGGTCCGTGCACGCCCACCTGACCGAGGAGGGCGCCGCGCTGCGCGTCCGCGCGGTGGAGGTGCCCCGGCGGATCGCGGCCGCGACCGGCTTCGAGCTCGCCGAGGTCGTCGACCTCCAGGCCCGCCTGAGCCGCCTCACCGCCGCCCTCGACGCCGCTGTGCCCCGGGAGACCGGAGAGGCGTAGCCGCCTCCCGCGCCGGACACTGGGTCCGGGAGCCGGCAGGCAGGAGGTGCGCGATGGACCCGGTTGCGGCGCTGGACCGGATCGCCTTCCTGCTGGAGCGCGCGCAGGCCCCCACCTACCGGGTACACGCCTTCCGGTCCGCGGCGGCCGTGGTCACGCGGATGGGCGAGGGCGAGCTGGCCGAGCGGATCGCGGCCGGTTCCCTGGAGTCCGTGAAGGGCATCGGCCCCAAGACGGCCCAGGTCGTACGGGAAGCGGTGGACGGCGGTGTGCCCGCCTATCTGCAGGCGCTCGAGGACGAGATCGCATCACTCCCCGAGGGACCGCCCGCCTCCCCCGCCGCCACCGCCCTGCGGGCTGCGCTGCGCGGGGACTGCCACGTGCACTCGGACTGGTCCGACGGCGGCAGCCCCATCGAGGCGATGGGCCGGGCGGCGTCCGCGCTGGGCCACGACTGGGCCGTACTGACCGACCACTCGCCACGGCTGACCGTCGCCCGGGGGCTCTCGCCGGAGCGGCTGCGCGAGCAGCTGGACGTGGTGGCCGAGCTCAACGCCACCTGGGCGCCCTTCCGGCTGCTCACCGGGATCGAGTGCGACATCCTCGACGACGGCGGGCTGGACCAGGAGCCGGAGCTGCTGGAACGGCTCGACCTGGTGGTCGGCTCGGTGCACTCGAAGCTGCGGATGGACTCGCCCGCGATGACGCGGCGGCTGCTGGCGGCCGTGCGCAATCCGCTGATGGACGTACTGGGCCACTGCACGGGGCGGCTGGTCACCGGCCGGACCCGTCCGGAGTCGCAGTTCGACGCCGGGGCGGTCTTCGCGGCCTGCGCGGAGAGCGGCACCGCCGTGGAGATCAACAGCCGGCCCGAACGCCTGGACCCGCCGCGACGGCTGCTGCGCCTCGCGGTGGCGGTCGGCACCTTCTTCGCGATCGACACGGACGCGCACGCCCCGGGCCAGCTGGACTGGCAGATCGTCGGCTGCGAGCGGGCCGTGGAGTGCGAGGTTCCGGTGGGGCGCGTCATCAACACGTGGCCGGCGGAGGCGCTCCTGACCTGGACCCGCACCCGGGAGGCTCCGTAGCGGGCCTTGCGGAGGCGGCTCAGGAGCGGAGTTCGACGACCAGCAGGACCACGTCCGCCCCGGCCACCGCCATCGTGGCCAGGAACGGGAGCCTTCCGGCGGGCCGGCGGGCCGCGAGGAGCAGTGCCGCGGCGGTCACGGCCAGCAGCAGCCAGCCGTACGCCGTCACCCGCCCCGCTGGTGCCACCACCAGGGTGGCGGTGGAGCCGAGGACGAGCAGCCCGGCCAGCGCCGCCGAGGCCCGCACCCCGAGCCGCTGCGGCAGCCCCGCCACCCCGGTGGCCAGATCGTCCTCGATGTCGGGCAGCACATTGGCGAAGTGGGCGCCCGCGCCGAGGAGGGCCGCGGCGGCCGTCAGCCACGGGGGCGGCCAGGGGGCACCGGGCAGGCCGAGGGTGACGAAGGCGGGCAGCAGGCCGAAGGCCAGGGCGTAGGGAACCCAGGAGGCGGCCGTGCGCTTGAGCCGGAGGTTGTAGGCCCAGGCGGCCGCCACGCCGACGAGGTGCACGGCGCCGGCGAGCAGCCCGCAGGCCAGGGAGAGCGGGACGCAGAACAGCAGGGCCAGGGCCGCGGCCCGGGTCACGGCCGCGGGTGTCACCGTACCGGCGACGAGCGGTTTGTCCGGTCGCCCCGTGGCCAGGTCGCGCCGCAGGTCGGCCCGGTCGTTGCACCAGCCCACCGACAGCTGTCCGGCGGCCACCGCGCCCACGGTGAGGGCCGCCCCTACGGGGCCGTGGCCCGCGGCGGCGGCCAGGGCGGCGGCGAACAGGGTCACGGCGGCGGCGGGCAGCGGATGGCACGCCCCTGCCAGGCCGGCCGCGACGGCGGCGGCGGAGCGGGGTGCTGCGCCGCCGGTGATCTCCGTGGCGGGCCGGTGGGTCTGCGTGGTTCGCGCGGGCACGGCGCCACGCTATGCGGCGCCGCGCCCGGTTCGCCTGATTCATGACCCTGTGTCAGTTGTTTTCTATGGTGAAGGAATGACACGTGTTCTGGCAGTGCGCAGCGTGTTCCCGCCCCATCGCCACCCCCAGTCCGAGATCACGGAGGCGCTCGCCCGCTTCCTGCCCCCGGGCTCCGACACCGCCCTGCTGCGCCGCGTCCACAGCTCGGTGCGCGTGGACAGCCGGCATCTCGCGCTCCCGCTGGAGCGGTACGGCCCGGCGAACGACTTCGGCACGACCAACGCCCTCTTCCTGGAGACGGCCCTGGAGCTGGGCGCCCGGGCCCTGGAACTCGCCCTCGCCGACGCCGGCCTGACGGCCGCGCAGCTCGATCTGGTCATGTCGACCACGGTGACCGGGCTCGCGACCCCCTCGCTGGAGGCCCGCCTCGCCTCCCGCGCGGGCCTGCGTCCCGACGTGCGGCGGGTCCCGCTGTTCGGCCTCGGGTGCGCGGCCGGCGCCGCCGGAGTGGGCCACCTCCACGACCATCTGACGGGCCGCACCGGGCACGCCGCCCTCCTGCTGTCCACCGAGCTCTGCTCCCTCACCCTCCAGTCCACGGACGCCTCGATGGCGAACCTGGTGGCCGGAGCGCTCTTCGGCGACGGCGCGGGTGCGCTGGTCGCGGTGGGCCGCGACCACCCCCTGTACGCCACCGGCGCCGGACCGGAGGTGGTGGCTGCCCGCAGCCGCCTGTACCCGGGCACCGAGCACCTCCTGGGCTGGGACATCGGCCACTGGGGGATGCGCATGGTGCTCGGCCGTGAACTCCCGGACCTGGTCCGGCTGCACGTGGCCGAGGAGGTCGAGTCCTTCCTCGCCGCGCACGACCTCAAGCCCGCGGACGTCGGCGCGTGGATCTGCCATCCCGGCGGCCCCAAGATCCTCGACACGCTCTCGGACGCACTGGCGCTGCCGGAGTCGGCCTTCGCCGCCAGCCGGCGTTCGCTCGCGGCCGTCGGAAACCTCTCCTCCGCGTCGGTCCTGCACATCCTGGACTCCGTCCAGAGCGCGGGACCGCCTCCGCCCGGATCGGTCGGGCTGATGCTCGCCTTCGGCCCGGGTTTCGCCTCCGAACTCGTCCTCCTGCGCTGGTGACCCGATGATCTCGATGAGCCCGATCTCCCTGCCCGCCTTCACCGCCACCACCTCACTCACCCTGTACCTGCTGCTCATCGGCCTCGTCGCCGCCGAGCGGCTCGCCGAACTGGTCACCGCCCGCCGCCACACCGCCTGGAGCCTGGCCCGCGGCGGCCGCGAGTACGGCCGCGGCCACTACCCGGCCATGGTCGCCCTGCACACCGCGCTGCTCGTGGGCTGTGCGGTGGAACCCTGGGCTGCCGGACGGCCGTTCATCCCGCTGCTCGGCTGGACGGCCCTCGGCGTCGCCGTGGCCGCCCAGGGCCTCCGCTGGTGGTGCATCGCCACCCTCGGGCGGCGCTGGAACACCCGTGTGCTCGTCGTTCCCGGACTACCGCTGGTGGAGGCCGGACCGTACCGGCTGCTGCGCCACCCCAACTACGTGGCCGTGGTCGCTGAGGGCGTCGCCCTGCCGCTGGTGCACTCCGCGTGGCTGACCGCGATCGGCTTCACCGTGCTCAACCTGGTGCTGCTGCGCGTACGGATCGGCTGCGAGGACGCAGCCCTCACCGACGGCGGCCGGCTGCGGGCGCCCGCCTCCGTCCCCTCGGCCGGCGCCGCCTCGTGATCGACCTGCTGATCGCCGGCGGCGGTCCGGCCGGACTGGCCACCGCCATCCACGGCGCGCTCGCCGGCCTCGAGGCCGTGGTCGTGGAGCCGAGGGCCACCCCCATCGACAAGGCCTGCGGGGAGGGCCTCATGCCGGGCGGGGTACGCCACCTGCGGGAGCTGGGCGTCCCCGTCACAGGGCAGCCGTTCCACGGCATCCGCTACGTCGACGGCGAGAGCGGCCGCAGCGCGGAGGGGCTCTTCCGGTCCGGCCCGGGCCTCGGCTCCCGGCGCACGGAGCTGCAGGCCGCGCTGGCCGAACGCGCCGCGCAGCTCGGCGTACGGGTGGTCCCCGGGCGCGTCGACCAGGTGCGCCAGGACGTCCACCAGGTCGAGGCGGCCGGGCTCACGGCCCGCTACCTCGTCGCGGCGGACGGCCTGCACTCCCCCGTCCGCCGCGGGCTCGGCCTGTCGGCGCCGCTCGCGCCGCGCCGCCCGGCGCGCTACGGACTGCGCCGCCACTACGCCGTCCCGCCGTGGAGCGACCTCGTCGAGGTGCACTGGTCGCAGCGGTGCGAGGCCTACGTCACCCCGCTGGCGCCCGACCGGATCGGCGTGGCCGTCCTGACCTCCGATCAGGCCCCCTTCGACGTACAGCTGGCCCGCTTCCCGGTGCTGTCGCAGCGGCTGGCAGCGGCGGCGGGAACCGCGACGGCGGTGCGCGGGGCCGGGCCGCTGCGCCAGGGGGCTCGCGTACGGGTGGCGGGGCGCGTGCTGTTCGTGGGGGACGCGGCCGGGTACGTGGACGCGCTGACCGGTGAGGGCCTCACCCTGGCCGTGACGGCGGCGGGCGAGCTGGTGCGGTGCGTGCGGGCGGGGCGTCCGCAGGCCTACGAGCAGGCCTGGCGGGATCTCTCGCGCAGCTACCGCGCCCTCACCGCGTCCCTGCTGTGGGCCCGTCACCGGCCGCGGCTCGCGCCACGGATCGTCCCGCTGGCCGCCCGTCTCCCCCGCGTGTTCACGGGGGCGGTGAACCTGCTCGCGTGACCGCGGGCGGCCGGACGCGGCCTGACGCGGAACGGCACCCCGCGCGCGGGGCGCGGGGTGCCGTGCGGGGTCGGCGGCCGGTCAGGCCGAGCTCTCCCGGTGGTTCCTGAGCGCCAGGCCGGCGAGGACGGCGCCGGCCGCCGCGCACAGCATGACGGTGATGCCCGCCCAGGCCAGGGTGCCGCCCACCGCGCCCTCCAGCGGGTCGTACTGCATCGACCCGCCGAGCACGTGGAGGGCGACGACGCCGAGCGCCGTGGCGGCGACCGCCCGCCACACCGCCGGGGTGTCCCGGAGCGCCACCAGTGCTCCGCTCACCAGGCACAGCACAGTGGCGACAAGGGGCAGGTAGTCGACAGGGGCCGCGGACTGCAGGGCCGTCAGGTCGTTCGGCAGGTGCAGGGCGCCGCTCACCAGCAGGGCGGCAGCCACCGGCCAGCGCAGCACGTGGCGCAGTGCCCGGACGCGGGAGGCGGCGGGCGGGTCGACGGCGGCGGTGCGCCGGGGCGGCTCCTGGTAGGGGGCGTCGTAGAGCTCCGCGTACGGGGGGACGTACGGCGCCTCGTACGGGGCTTCGGGCGCGGCGGGGAACACGGCGCCCGGCGCGACGGCCGGACCGGCTGGTGGGGTGCGGCGCTGACGCTCCGCCTCGGCCGCGTCCTCCTTGCCGAGGATGGTCACCAGCAGGGCGACGTCCTCGATGGACCGTCCGACGGCGGCGGCGCGCAGCGTGAGGTCCGCCTCGGCCACCTCCTGCGGCGACTCGCCCAGGAGGGCGACCATCCGCCGTACATCCTGCACGGGCCGGGTCACGGCGGCCGTGCGCAGCGCGTCGTGCCCGGCGTCGGGCAGCGGGCCGCCCTCCTTGAGGAGGCTCACGAGTGCGGTGACCTCCTCGACCGGACGGCAGGTGGCCGCCGTCTCCAGCAGGGTCCGCATGGGCGGCGTGATCGGCTCGTCCGGTGCGATGGGGTCGGGGATCCCGTGGCGGTCGTCGTCGTGCTGTTTCGCCGCGAGGGTGATGGGGTCATTCATGGAAAGCTCCGTTCGCCGACGCGCGGGTCTACGCAATCGCGCGCCGGTCATCGTGCGTCATGGGAAGCGCACGCTTTGTTACATTGAGTGCCACTTCCGCTCACTGCGCCATTCGGGGCGGGCAAACGGGGGTCTCCTCCCGGATCCCATGGGGAAAGGGCGTCGACCGTGCCCGACTTTCGCCAGGTCCGTCGCCGCTGCGCGCTCCTCCTGCCCGTCGTACTGCTGCTGGGCGCCGCGCCCGGGCCGGACCGGCCGGTGGTGGACACCGACCGGGGGGCGGTCCGGGGCGTCGGGCACGGCGCGTACGACACCTTCGAGGGCATTCCCTTCGCCGCTCCTCCGACCGGCCCGCTGCGCTGGCGGCTGCCGGAGCCGGTGCGGCGCTGGGAAGGTGTGCGCGATGCCGGGGCCGCCGGTCCGCGCTGCGTGCAGCTGCCCGTAGTGGGGCCGGGCGGACCGACCGGCTCGGAGGACTGCCTCTACCTCAACGTCACCGCTCCGGCGGGCCGCGCTGCCGCCGGCCTGCCGCGTCCCGTCATGGTCTGGTTCCACGGCGGCGGCTTCTTCAGCGGCGCGGGCGACGCCTACCGGCCCGACCGGGCGGCCGTGCAGGGCGGCGCCGTGGTGGTGACCGTGAACTACCGGCTGGGCGTCTTCGGCCTGTTCGGCCATCCGGAGCTCGGCGGAGCCCCCGGTTTCGCCCTCGCGGACCAGCGGGCGGCGCTGCGCTGGGTGCGGGCGAACGCGGAACGCTTCGGCGCGGACCCCCGCCACGTCACCGTCTTCGGTGAATCGGCCGGGGCCCTCAGCGTGTGCGCGCACCTGACGTCCCCGGCCTCGGCGGGCCTGTTCCACCGGGCGATCGTGCAGAGCGGATCGTGCTCGACCACGGCGCCCCCGCGGGCCCTGCTGCCCGGCCTCGGCACGTACGAGCCCTTCGTGCCGGAGCGGCGGACGGTGGCGGACGGCGCCCTGGCGGCGGCCCGGCTCGGCTGCGACCGGCCCGGCGGGGTACTGGACTGCCTGCGCCGGCTGGACCCGGCCGCCCTGGCCACCGCCGAGCTGATGCAGCGCTTCTCGCTGGTCTCCTACGGCAACGACGCGCTGCCCCTGGAGCCGCGGCGGGCGCTGGAGGCCGGCCGGTTCCACCGGGTGCCGGTGATCCAGGGCGCCAACCGGGACGAGATGCGCCTCTTCCTCGCGCAGACCCTGGCCGCGTACCCGATCCCCGACGAGGGGGCCTACCGGGCCCGGTTGGCGCAGTCCTTCGACGCGCCGACCGCCCGCGCGGTGGAGGCCTCCTATCCGGTGTCCGCCTTCGCGACACCGGCGGTGGCGTGGGCCACCGTACTGACCGACGCGTCGTTCGTCTGCCCGACGCTGCGGGACGGCGCGGCGCTCGGCCGGCACGTGCCGGTGTACGCGTACCGGTTCAGCGACCGGGGCGCGCCGGACTTCACCGGGCTGCCGGAGCCGCCGGACCTGCCGTACGGCGCGGCCCACGGCTTCGAACTGCCCTATCTGTTCACGGTGGTGCCGCTGACCGAACCGCAGCGCCGGCTCGCGGACCGGATGACCGGCTACTGGACGGCATTCGCCCGCACCGGTGTTCCGGCGGCGCCGGGGGCCCCGCCGTGGCCGCGCGACCGGAACGGGAGCTCGGTGCTGTCGCTGGCGCCGGGGGCCGGTGGGATCCGTACGGTGGACGCCCGGGCCGAACACCACTGCGCGCTCTGGGACGCGCGGTGGCCCGGGGTCACCAGGACTCGGTGACGACCACCCCGTCGTCCGGAACCAGGAGCGTCACCGTGCCCGTGTCCCCGTAGACCTCGTGCCGCCAGGCGGCGAACCGCGCGGCGATCCTGCGGGCGGCTTCGGCGCGGCCCTTGCCCACTTCCCTGGTGGTGAAGGTGATCCGCGCCTCGCCGACGGTGTGCACCTTGCGGACGCGGGTCTCCTTGACCGCTTCGGGGTATGTGTAGCCCTCCTCGGACGTCTCCCGGTGCTTCAGGTAGTAGGCGCTGAAGTCCCGGGTCATGTCGAACCAGTCGGCCGGGCCGCAGGGGCCCCCGCCGTTGCCGATCTCCCCGTCGGTCGGCGGGCCGACGTAGGCACCGGTCTCGCCGTCGGTCGGCGGCCCCGCATACGCACCGGTCTCGCCGTCGGTCGGGGGACCTGCGTACGCGCCCGTCTCCTCGTCGGTGGGCGGCCCGGCGTACGCGCCCGTCTGCTCGTCGGTCGGCGGCCCGGCGTTCCCGCCCGAGCCCTCGTCCGTCGGCGGATCGAGATCGCAGTCGGCCGGAGCGAGCGTGGGTATGCCGGCGGGCGGCGCGGCCTGCCCCGCCCGTGTGGTCCCGCACGCCGCGACAACGGCGCACAGGAGCCCCGTCACCAGCAGCCGTCCGGTCAATGACCTTGCTGTCTTCGTCATGTCCATCCCCCTCGACCACCAAGAGGCGATCGGGGCATCAGGGGTTCCCGCGTTGTCGCGCCCCGTCGCGGTCCCCCTCGCGATCCCCTCGGGATCAGCGGCGAGCGCGGAAGGCCGGGCCGGGCCCGGTGGGTCATCACGCAGCGCTCGCCACAGCGTCGGTCACACCCTCTCGCACCACGATCACCCTCCGGCCCGGGAGGACTAAGGGCTGTCCCGTAATCCCCGGCGGGCGCACGACGCCAGCTACGGCACCTCGCTGCGTTGTCGGATCGCCCGAATACGCCCGGTATGAGTACGACCCTCCGCCTTGCGATGCACCGCATCTGACGCCGTGCGCTGACCCAGCGCGGATTACGGGACAGCCCTTAGGCCGTCTCTTTCGGATCTTGTCGGCCAAGCCCGCGTTGCCCGGTGCCGTGCATCGCAAGGCGGAGGAGCTCCCCGCGTACTGGACGTACTCGGGAGCCCCGACAACACAGCGAGGTGCGGTGCCGGGCAGCGCGGGCTCGACAAGATCCGAAAGAGACGGCCTAGGGTGGCCCCATGACGGGTTCCACGGGCCGCGCCCTGCTCTACCTCGACGTCGACGGCCCCCTGATCCCCTTCGGCGCCGGCCCGTATCCGCCGGGCGACGGCGCCAACCCCCTGCTCGCCCGGATCGATCCCGCGCTCGGCCCCCTGCTGGCGGCGCTGCCCTGCGAGCTCGTGTGGGCCACGACGTGGATGGAGGAGGCCAACGAGTGCGTGGCGCCCCGGCTCGGCCTCCCGGAGCTGCCCGTGGTGGCCTGGCCGGAGCCTTCCGACGAGGACGGGCGGGGCGGGCTCCACTGGAAGACCCCGGCCCTCCTCGACCACGCGGCGGGGCGCCCCTTCATCTGGGTCGACGACGAGATCACCGGCGCCGACCGCGCCTGGGTGGCCGCCCGGCACCCGGACCGGGCGCTCCTGCACCGGGTCGATCCGGGACGGGGTCTGACCGGGGCGGACCTCGGCGCACTGCGCGCGTGGCTGCGCCCGGACTGACCGCCGTGCGCCGACTGGGCGGATCTCAGCGCGGCGCGGGCTGCGCCTCGCCCGGACCGGCCTTCCAGGACGCGGCGATCAGGGAGCGTTCCGCCGCCGCCAGGTGGGTGGCCGCGGCCAGCCAGGCCCAGGCGTAGCCGTCGGGCGAGGGGTCGGCCAGCCGGCCGAAGACGTCGCGGGGACGGCGGTCGGCCTCCGCGGCCAGGGCGGCGGCCAGGTCCGCCGCCGCGGTGAGACCGGCCCGGCGCAGCGGCGCGTACGAGGCCGAGGCCAGGGACGCCGTTCCGCGGGCCGTCTCGGCCAGGGCACGGCGGCCGCCCGCGACCCCGGTCTCCAGGAGGCGGCGCACCCGCCACAGCGGGGAGTCGGCCAGCGGGTCCGGGCCGTCGGCAGCCGCGGGCTCCGGGGCGAGGGCGGCCCCCGCCGGGAAGTGCATGCCCTGGAGGCGGTCGTAGCCGAGGTCGGCCCGGCCCAGCCATTCCTCGGGCAGTCGCAGCGTGTAGTCCGCTCCCGGCACCGGGCCGACGGCCAGCGGGCGGAGCGTGGCGGCGCGGTCCAGGTCGGGGCGGCCCAGGACGCGCAGCCGGAGACCGGGGTACGAGGCGATGCGGCGCAGGTTGTCCGTGTGCGCCAGCTCCGGGTGCGGGTGTGCGGGCAGCAGTCGCAGCAGGGGCGCGTCCGGGCGCGTCTCGCGGACGAGGAGGTGTTCGCCGGCCGCTCCGACGACGGTGACGTCGCAGCCGAGCAGCGCGGACTCGGTTCCGTCCGGGTCCGCCAGCAGTTCGGCGACGGCCTCGGCGGCCGGGCGGGCGAAGAGCGGGGCTGCGGGCCGTTCGGTCCAGGCGATGCCGGGCAGCGGGGTGGCCCTGACCCCGCGTCCGGCGCCGAGCCGGCCCTCCGGGGAGACCGTCGCGCCGACGATGCGCAGGCCTCCGCGGGCGAGGCCTGCGTGGTCGAGGACGGCGCCGCCGAGGGCGACGGAGGCGGAACCGGCTCCGCGGGCGCGGGCCAGGCCGCCGGGGCGGACGTCCGAGACCGAGTAGCGGGTGCCGTCCGGGGCCATCAGGTGGGTGACCACTCCGCCGTATCCGGTGGCGGAGAGCACGGGTTCCCGGCACAGGCCCTGCACCTGGAGACTGCCGCCCGGCGCGTAGGCCCGGCGGGCGGTGCCGGTCAGTGCGGGGTCGGCGGATCCGGAGGCCAGCACTGCGGCCGTGTGCAGGAGTTCGCGGAAGGCTCCGGTGAGGTCGCCGAGCCGCTGCCCGGCCCGGCGTTCGCGGGCGGCGCGCAGGCCGCGTACGACCCGCAGGGCGGCTGCTTCCGCGCGCGGCAGCCCGGTGAGGCGGGCGGTGTGCGCGGCGCGCAGCAGTTCGGCCTGGACCACCGCTCCGCCCGCCGTGACCCCGGCGGCGAGGGCTTCTGCGGCCACGTGCCAGAGGGCGGCCGCGGCGCGCAGCTGGGCCCCGGTGAGGGCCGGCGGAGGTTCGGTGGGGGCCGCGGGCTCGGCGGTCGACGTAGGTTCGCGGGACGCGGCTGCCGTGGCCGGGTCCGGCCCCCGGTCCACGGCCGGCTCCGGCCCGGGCTCCGGCTCCGGCTCGGGCTCGGGCTCGGGCTCGGGCGGTGTGTCCGCGAGCGGGGCCGCGCCCAGGGCCGCGGCCCGGTGCAGGCAGCGCGGCGCCAGCAGGCAGCTGCACGTGGCCTGTTCCGCCGTGGTGATCGCACCCGCCGGACCGGGGCGCAGGGTGACGAGGGCGTCCTCGCCGAAGCGGAGGGTGACGGTGCCGTCCGCCCCGGCGGTGGCGCCCGCTGCGCAGCCCTCGGTGGCGGCGTCCAGCTTCTTGCGCAGGCGGGGGGTGAGGTTCTCGACGGCTTCGGCGAGCACCTCGGGGGCGACGGGCGGCAGTTCGGTGCTCAACGGGACTCTCCACGGAGGCGGTCGCCCACCCAGCGGGCGAGGGCGAGGGGACTGAGGGCGGCCACGGGCATGCCGGCCGCCACGAGTTGCCGCGCGACCGGGACCGAGTACCGGGGCGTCCCCTCGTCGTCGAGCGCGGCGCAGCCCAGCAGGTGGGCGCCGGACGCGGCCAGCGCGCGGACCTCGCCGAGGAGCCCGCCGATCGGCGCGCCCTCCTCGAAGTCGCTGACCACGACGACGAGGGTGCGGCTCGGGACGGTGATCAGGGAGCGGGCGTGCGCGAGACCGGCGGCGATGTGCGTGCCGCCGCCGACGCGGACCTCCAGCAGCAGGGAGAGCGGGTCCTCGACCCGGTCGGTGAGGTCCACGACCTGGGTGGAGAAGGCGAGGAAGTGGGTGGACAGGGTCGGTACGCCGCCCAGCACGGCCGCGGTCAGGGCCGACCAGATGACGGAGGCCTCCATGGAGCCGGAGACGTCGACGACCAGGATCAGCCGCCAGTCGGCCTCGCGGCTCGCCCGGGTGCTGAAGACGGGCCGTTCCGGGACGACGACCACGCTGCCGTCGGCCCGGCGCCGGGTGTGCGCGAGGTTGGCGCGCAGGGTACGGGCCAGGTCGAGCCGGCCGCCGGGGCGGCGGGTGGGGCGCGGGGTGGCGAGGCCGGAGAGGGCCGGGCGCATCCGGGTGGCGAGCTCCTTGGCGAGTTCGTCCACGAGCCTCTTCACCAGGGGTCGCAGCTGGGCGAGTTGGGCCTCGGGCAGCCCGCCGGCGAGGGACAGTACGGAGCTCAGCAGTTCCACGGAGGGCCGTACGGCCGCCGGATCGAGCTGGGTGAGGACGTCGGTGCGGCCCGCTTCGGCCGCTCCTGCCAGCACCTCCTCCCGTACGTCGGCGCCGAACAGCGCCTCCAGCTCCTGCGACCACTCACGGGCGGTGGGGAAGGAGGCGTCCTGGCCGCCGCCCCGGCCCTGGCCGGTTTCGAGGTCGGCGGAGCCTTCGCCGCGCCCGGCGCCGTACAGCTCGTCCAGCGCGTGGGCGTAGCGGCGGGCGCCCGCGGGGAGCCGGTCGCGTTCGCGGCCGAGCAGCAGCCGCCAGCGGTCGGCGGGGGCGAGCCGCAGGCCGTCGCCCCCGCCGGACTGCCGGCTCGGGGCCGTGTCGGGGGCCTCGGGGACCGGGGCCGGCGTCGGCGGCGTCGGCGTCGGGGTGTCCGGCGCGGCCGGTGGGCCGGGCAGCGGGAGGGCCTTCAGGGCGGCGAGTCCGGCGGCGTCGGCGGCGGCCCACAGGGCGAGCAGGGCGGGTGACGCGTCGAGCGCGAGGTCGATCCGGTCGCCGAGTCGCTCGGTGACGGTGTCCAGCAGCCGGTCACGGGCGGCGGGCGACAGGGCGTCGAAGCCCCCGCGCAGGGCCGGGAGCCGGTCGAGGAAGTCCTGGTCGGCGAGGTGCTCCACGCGGTCGAGGAGCGGGGTGAGGGCCGCCGGCGAGGACTGCAGCAGGGGTCCGGCGGCGGTGAGGAGTCCCCCGAGCCGCCGGGTGAGGGCGCGCCGGGTGTCGGCGGTGCCCGCGCTGTCGATCCATCCGGCGGCGCGGCCGCCGAGCTCCGCGGCAGGGTCGAGGTCGAGGAGGACCCGTACGGCCAGGGCGGCGCCCTGCATCAGCGGGGACGCCGAGTCGGCCAGGGCCGCCAGGGCGTCGTCCGTGCGCAGGCCCAGGTGGTGGGCGGCGGCGCGGTCGGCGAGGGCCACGAGGGCGGTCGCGTCGGCGGGGTCCTCGCTCCCGGCGAGGCCGGGCAGGCAGCGCACGGCCGCTTCGAGGAGGTCCCCGGCGAGGCCGGCGGAGGCGGCCCGGGAAGCGGGCGAGGTGCCGGGCAGGTGGCCGCGGTGGAGGGCCTCCAGGAGGTCGAGGGCGTCGAGGAGTTCGGGCAGGGTCGCGGTCTGCGGCAGGGCGGTGGCCGCCTCGTGGAGGCGTACGTCGACCAGCTCGGGCAGGTCGCACCGCGCGGCGGCGGCCAGGCCGGCCAGGATCTGCGCCGGGGTCGGCCCGCCGTCGGCGGCGGCGCGGCGGGCGGTTTCGCGCAGCGTGCCGGCGGCCGCCTGTCCGGCGGTGACGCCGCGCACCCCGGCGAGGTCCAGCCGGGCCGGGACGGAAGGCGTCCAGGACAGCCGCCACTTGGTGCCGAGGGCGGTGCCGTCGCCGGTGGCGGCGACGGTGAGGGGCTCGCCGTAGGAGGCGCCGCACACGAGGAGCCGTTGCAGCAGGACCTCGCGGCGGCCGTCGAGGGCGGAGCGGAGCGGGTCGAGGCGGATCTCGCGGGGCGCGGGGTCCTCGGGGGCCGGCAGCCGCAGCGCGGCGAGTTCGGCCTCGACGGAGGGGCCGAGGCCGGAGCGCGGCGCGTGCGGGGTGATCCGGCCGCGGGCCGTGCCGACGAGCACGGCCTCGAGGGCGCGGGCCAGCGCCCGGCCCCGGCCGAGCGGTTCGCCCTGGCCGAGCACGGTGGTCACGGCTTCGAGGAGCTCGCCGCGGCCGGGCGCGGGGAGCGCGCGCAGGGTGGCGAGGTCGCAGGCGAGGCGCAGGGTTTCGGCGGCCTCGCCGGTGCCCGCGGTGTGCCCGGCGCGGCGCAGCTCCCGGCAGAGTCCGGTGACGGCCACGGAGGCGGCCTCGCGGACCCGGCCGGGGTCGCCGCCGGCTTCCAGGACGGCCTGCTGCCAGCGCGGGTCCCGGATCCCTGCGGGGTATCCGGAGCGGGAGTCGAGCAGGTCGAAGGAGTACGGCACGAAGGAGGTGACGGCCGGGTCGGAGCCCGCGGCCGGCACCGCGGAGGCGGCGCCGCCGTCCCGCGGCCCGGGCACACCCCTGGCCCCGGCCCGGTGCGGCTCGAGGCCGGTGCCGGCCTCGGCGCCGGACCGGTGGCCGGAGTCCGCATCGTGGTCGTGGGCGGAGCCCGGATCGGCGCCGGAGCCGGAGCACCGGCCGCAGCCGGACTTGGCCCCTGCGTCCGCGTCGCAGTCGTGGGCGCAGCCGGCCCCCGGGCCGTTGCCGTGGGCGGCCGGCGCGCTGTCGGCGGCCGTGCCGGGAAGGACGGGGGCGTGGAACGCGCCGATCACGGCGGCCACGCGGTGGCCGGCGGCGACCGCGCCTGCGATCACGCCCCGCATGTGGGCCTCGCGGGCCAGGTCCGTCGCCGGGACGGCGCTCGTGTCGGCGCGCAGCGCCCAGCCGACGCCCAGTGCCGCACGGCGTACGGCTTCCGGGGTGCAGCCGGGCGCGAGGACCTCCACGGCCCGGTCCCACAGGTCGTCGCCGTCACGCCCCGTGCCGGCAGCGGTGAGGCCGTCGGCGAAGGACCCGCCGGGCCGCTGCCCGGCGAACGCTCCGGCCGGGTCCGAGCCCTGCTTCGGGTCCGCGCCCCGTCCAGTGCCCGGGGCCCGGTCCGAACCGGGGTCCGCCGCCGGATCCTGCCCGGGGCCCTCGCCCGGGGCCGAAGTCGGGGACGGGGTCGGGGACGGGGACGGAGCCGCCGTCGGGCGGGTCCAGCCGCGGTCCGACAGCGGGAGGTCGCAGCAGATGACGGCCGCGCCGGACCGGCGGGCCCAGCGGATCGCGGCGAGCTCCGGGGAGAAGTCCGCGAACGGGTAGAACGCCAGCCGGCCGTCCTCCCCCGTGCCCGCCAGGGCGACCGGCGCGACCGTCTCCGGGTCGGCGAGGTGCTCCAGCCACGGCTGGAACTCCTCCGGGAGCTCGACGCAGACCACGTCCGCGCCCGAGGCGTCCAGCAGGTCGGGAACCACGGCGGCCAGCGCGGGGCTGTGGTGGCGCACCCCGATGAGGTACGGCTCACGGGCCGCGGCGAGGGCGTCGACCGCGGCGCGCGGGTCGGTGTGCGTCAACGCAGGCTCCCGCGCAGGTCCCAGAGGCGGCGCCACATCGGCGAGCCGTCCTCGGCCCGGCGCCGGACCGGGCCGTCCCAGTACCCCAGCAGCCGTCCGTGGTCGGCCGGGTCGTCCTTGCGCACGACGCCCAGCAGGTGGCCCGGGAGCAGGTCCAGCACGTCCCCGCCCGGCAGGTACGCGGCGGCGACCCCGAGCGAGGCGGCCACCTGGACGGCTTCGGCGGTGGACATGACCGTACCGGGGCGTTCCACGTCCCAGCCCTCGGCGGAGCGTCCGGAGCGCAGATCGCGGAAGACGGTGACCAGGGCGTCGAGCACGGCGTCGTCGACGCCGAAGGCGGCGCCGGCCCGCTGGACGGCGGCGACGGCCTGGCGGCGGATGAGCGTGGCCTCCGCGTCCGCGTCGGCGATCGGCGCGACGGTCTCGAAGTTGAAGCGGCGCTTGAGGGCGGCGGACATCTCCGAGACGCCGCGGTCACGCAGGTTGGCTGTGGCGATGACGGTGAAGCCGGGTGCCGCGGAGACCACGGCGTCCTCGGTGGCGGTCAGTTCGGGCACGCTGATCCGCCGGTCCGAGAGGATCGACACGAGCGCGTCCTGCACCTCGGGCAGGCAGCGGGTGATCTCCTCGACGCGGACGACACGTCCGGTGCGCATGGCGGAGAGCACCGGGGAGTCGACCAGGGCCTGCGGGGTGGGGCCCTGGGCGAGCAGCAGGGCGTAGTTCCAGCCGTAGCGGAAGGCGTCCTCGGTCGTGCCGGCGGTGCCCTGGACGGTCAGGGCGCTGGTGCCGCTGACGGCGGCCGCCAGCAGCTCGGACAGCATCGACTTGGCGGTACCGGGCTCGCCGGTGAGGAGCAGGCCGCGCTCTCCGGCGAGGGTGACGACGCAGCGCTCGACGAGGGCGCGTTCGCCGACGAACTTGGGGGCGATGGCCAGCTTGGCCGGGAGTCCGGCGCGGCGCTTCGGCAGGGCCAGTTCGGCCCCGTCGCTGCCGCAGACGAAGGTGACGACGGCGCGCGGGGTCAGGGCCCAGCCGGGCGGGCGGGGGCCCGGGTCCTGGGCGGCCAGGAAGGCGAGCTCGGCGGCGTGGCGCTCCTCGGCGGGCAGCACCTGCCGGGCGGCGGGGGCGGATTGTTCGGTGACGGTCATCGGGTTCCTCTGGGCTGTGCAACGGGCGGATGGTCCGGGGGCGCGGCGCACCTGCGGGCAGGTGCGCCGCGCCGTTTCCGGTGTGCGGGGGCGGCCGCGCCGGCCGACGCCGGTTCAGCGGCGGCGGATCAGCAACGCCGGTTCAGCAGCGCCGGTTCAGCGACGGCGGTCCGGCGGCCGCGGTTCAGCGGCGGCGGGCGCGGGTGCGCTTCACCTTGAGCTCCTCGAAGCGCGGCACGTCGCCCTCCCGGACCCGCTGCCAGGCCCGGCGGTAGAGCTCAGCGGCGGGTTCGGTGGGTGCCAGCACGCCCCGCAGCGGAGCCTCCCCGACGCTCAGGCCGTACATCGGCAGCTTCCACTGCTCGACCGGAAGCGCCGGCGAGGCCATTTCGGCCCATCCGCCGGGCAGGAACAGCGAGCGCCCGGCCCGGCTGCGGCCGGCCGTCACCACCAGTTCGGTGGCGGCCAGTTCGGCGCGGGCGGCCTTGAGCCGGGCCGGCTTCCAGCCCGTCCAGCGAGCGGTGTTGCGGTCGGTGGGGTCGGGCATGGCGAGCAGCGCGAGGTAGAGGGCCGCCGCGTCGGCGCCCAGGCCGTGCGCGGCGCTCACCTCCTCCACCAGTTCGGGCACGGAGCGGCCCGGGTCCTGCGGCCACCAGGTGCCTTCCGAGTCCACGCCGCCGGCCGCCGGGGCTCCCGGGTCGGCGAGCAGCGCGGCGAAGCGCGGATCGTGGGTGGTCCGCAGCGCCCTTTCGACGGCGGAGGGCCGCTGGTCGTCGCCGCGCAGCACCGGCAGGTACGGGTCGGAGCCGGTGGAGTCCAGCAGCGCCGGGCGCAGTGCGGGCCGGGGCTGGTCGTCGTGGGTGGCCATGACGACGGCGCCGTAGCGCTCGTAGCCCTCGCCGGTCTCGGTCGGTGTGCCCGCGGCCTTCCGGAAGTCGGGAAGGTTGGTGTAGTGCGCGATCTCCAGGAGCAGTTCGGGCGCGGCGAGCCGCTGTCGTACGGCGGTCAGTGCGGGCGGCAGGGCCGCTCGTACGGGATCGCCCGCGGGCAGCCGGTGGGCCAGCCAGGCGGCCATCGCCATGGTGCCGGTCAGCGTCTGCGCGGTGAAGGGGTCGGTGGCCGGTTCACGGGGCTCCACGTGGTCGCCCTTGACCGTCCAGGCCACGTCGACGGAGAGCTCGCGTGCGGCCGCGGGGTCGAGCAGGCTCGCCAGGATGCGGTGCGGGGCGGTGCCGCGCACGGCGCGCGCGGCCTCCGTGGCGAGCCAGTCGGGCACGGGGGTACGACGGCCCATGCGCCGGTTCCAGATCTCCGCGGCGGCGGTCACGTCGGGTCCCTCGCTCCACAGCTTCGCCGGATCGGCGGGGAGCAGGGCCCCGACGATCGCGCGCCGCAGCTCGGCATCGAGGCTCTTGAGCTCGTCGCGGGCGTAGGCGGCATCGGTGGCCTTGACCCCGAGGGCGGTGCGCAGTTCGGGTGCCAGGAAGTTGCGTTCGAAGGTGTCGATGTCCGGGAGTCCGGCGAGCACCAGGCGGGCAAGGGCGCCCGAGACTCCGGTGAGCCGGGCGAACTCCTCCGCGGCTTCGGGGAGGAAGGGCACCGGGCCGTGCTCGGCGGCCCCGCCGAGGAAGGCCGTCAGCCAGCCGGGGCCGCGATCGCGGTCGCCGAGCGGGGCGTCGCCGCGCAGGGTGTAGGGGCCGGGGACGGTGAAGCGGCCGGTGGGGTCGTACAGCAGGGCGCCGAACTCGTGGCCTTCGGGCACGGATTCGCTGTGCTCGGTCAGGGCGAGGACGGCTCCGCCGCCCAGCGGCAGCAGGCTGCGGTGGTGGACGTTGCGTTCGCCCTCCGGGGTGAGCAGGTGCTGCCGGTCGAGGCGGAGCAGGACCCGGCGCCAGCGGTCGGCGGACCCTTCGGCCGAGGCCAGGCCGAGGGCGTCGACCGCGCCGAGCAGGGTGAGCAGACCCGCCCGCTGCTCGTCGGTGGCCGCGACGGTGACGGCGCGGTAGGCGACGGCCGCGGGCTGGTCGAGCAGCGGCGTCCAGTGGAAGGACCAGTAGGGCAGCGCGGGCGTGTCGAAGTGCAGCAGGCCCGGCACCTGGGTGGCGTCGGTCCGCGTGCGGGCGGCCTCGAGTTCGCACAGCGTGTAGTGGGCGGCGTCGCTCTCGCCGCTCCAGCGGTAGTAGCCGGGGCCGATGAGGCCCTTGAGCCCCTCGGCGATCAGCCGGTCGCCGGGGCCCTGCTCGCGCTCCTCGACGGGGGTGGTGTCGGGGTGGAGCCGGGCGGCGATCGCGTCCAGGACCTTCTGCTGGGCGAGGGTGAAGCGGAGGACCTCGACGATGCCGCCGATGATCTTGGGCGCGGTGATCCGCGGCAGGGCGGCGCCGACCAGGTCGGGCAGGTCGGCGGCCTTCTCCGCCGCTGCGGCCGTCTTGAGCAGCGCTGCCGCGGTCTCCCGGTCGGCGGCACGCAGGACGGCCGAGCCCTCGGCGTCGCGGGGGCGCAGGGCGTACCAGTGCGAGAGCGGCGGAAGGTCCACGCTGCCCGTGCCGAAGGCGGTGCGGCGGCGGTGGCCGTCGCGCGACCGGGCGGTGATCACGCCGTCCGGGTCGGTGATGCTGAGCTCCTGCCAGTGCTGGGACAGCGCGCGGGGCCGGTCGTCGCCGGGGAAGGCGAGGGCGGCGACGGGCGCGTCGCGGCCTTCGGGCACGGCGACGCTGCGTCCGCCGGTGTCGGTCCCCTGCCAGCCGTGACCGGGGACGCGTACGGCCCGCCAGCCGAGCAGGCCGCCGGCGGGCTCGCCCAGGACCGAGCCGGCCACGGTGGGCGCGGGCCTCAGCCAGGTGCGGCTACCGGTGCGCTGCGCGGTGTCCGCGTCGGCGCGCAGCGCGTCGGCGAAGAACGCGGGCAGGGAGTGGCGCCCGTAGGTGCCGCCGACGGGGTCGTACTCGAGCCAGCCGCTGTCGGTCTGCTGGTCGCGGCGCTGCCACGCCCAGTACGAGGTGCCGTCGGACAGCAGGGGCCGCTCGTCGGGCAGTTTCGTGTCGCCGCGGTGCAGGACTCCGCCGCCGGTGGTGCGCCCGCCGCCCGGGAGGGGCAGGGAGAGGTGTTCGCTGCGCAGCGACCAGTGGCTGCGGTCGGTGTCCAGGGTGAAGACGGTGCCGGGCGAGTGGTGCCAGTAGGCCTGCGTCCCGTTCGTGCTCCAGGAGGACCAGAAGACGAGCAGCTCACCGTCGACGTAGTGGAAGCTGTGGTGGTGCGAGTGCCCGGTCGGCACGCGCAGGTCGTGCGTGAGGACGGTGGACTCGGCGTCGATGACCCGGACCTGGGTCTGGTTGGCGACGATCAGGTAGGGCCAGGCCTCCACCACGTTCAGGGCCTCCCGGCCCTGGCCGGGGGCCAGTTCGGTGACGGCCTCCTCCCAGGAGGGCCAGGCCAGCTCCTCGAAGAGACCGCCGCGCAGGGTACGGGCGAGGGTTTCGGCGAGGTCCGCGGCCGCGGCGGCGGCCACTTCCGCGGGGGCGAGTTCCAGGGCTTCGGTGGGCAGCCAGCTCAGGCGCGCGATCGCGTCGGGCACTCCGGGCAGACCGGCGGCGCTGGAAGCCAGGGCGACGTCGCGCACCCACGTGGCCAGGAGCGGGCGGCCGCCGGGCGAGGCGGCGACGCACCGGACGACCTCTGCGCTGCCGTTGCCGAGGCTGTTCAGGGCGCGGCGGAACGCGGGGTGGAAGCGCTCGTCGGCGGCGAGGGCGAGCAGGTCGCGGCGCTCGTCGCCGTCGGCCCACTCGGTCAGGTTCAGGTTGTCGTACCGGCGCCGGCGGTTCTCTGTCTCGGCCTCGGGGTCGACGACCGGTACGTCCAGGGAGAGCAGCAGGTCGAGGAGGTCGGTGTCCTCGACGCCGACCTGCAGGCCCGCCTCCCGTTCGGGCCGGGCGAGTTCCGTGCGCAGCTGTCCGGCGCACCGCTCGGTGAGGTCGAGGAGGGCCGGGAGGGTGGGGCGCCGGCCCCAGCCGGAGTGGCGGGCGGCGTGGAAGCGCTCGAGCCAGCCGGCCGTTCCGTCGGCGCAGCGCTCCTCGGCGGGCAGGGCTCCGTCGGCGAGCCCGGCGGTGGCGCCGGACTCCTCCAGGATCTCCAGCCACAGGGCGGTGAACTCGCCGCCGTCGCCGCTGGGCGGCGTCAGCCCCAGGAGGGTGCCGCGGACGGCGGGAACGCGCCGCGCGAGTGCGACGAGGGCTCCGCGGTGGGCCTTCCACCAGCCGAGCGCGGCGCGCAGGGTGGCGGGCAGGGGCAGCAGTTCGGCGAGGTAGTCCTGCTCGGGTTCGGTGCCGGTCAAGCCCGCGGCCCGGGCGAGGCGGCGCAGTTCGGCGGCGGCCTGGGCGGAGGGCGGCAGCCCGCCGGCGGTGCGGCGTACGCACAGGCGGCGGAAGCGGTCGTAGGCCTCGGCGGCGGTGACACGGCCGGCCAGGGCCTTGCCGTAGCCCGTGAGCACCTTCACCGGCAGGGCGCCGACGAGGGCGAACTCGAGGAAGACGGCGTCGAGGCGGTCCTCGTCGATGCTCAGCCCGTGCTGGGCCTCGGCGGTGCGGGCCCGGCCGAACAGCTGGGCGGCGTAGGTGGTGTTCTCGACGGCGAGGAAGAGGCGCGCCGCCTGCTCGTGGAAGAGCGGCAGGAAGTGCGGGACGGACGCGGCGAGGCGGTCGGCCAGTTCGAGGCAGGCGTCGAGGGCTGCCTTGGGCTTGGTCTTGGCCTGCCGGGCGATCCGGTCGAGCTCGGGGACGACGGCGAGGGCGTGGTGGCCGTCCTCGGGGTGGTGGACCAGGACCCATTCGGGGAAGCCGAGGGCCTGGCGCTTGCTCAGGCCGACGACGGGCGGCTCGCCCTCGTCCCGTACGAGTCCCAGGAAGCCGGCGGCGAGGTCCTCGGCGGCGCCCAGTTCGGCGGGCGCGAGCCGGACGACGACGCGGTCGTCGCCGAGCCCGGGGTGGCGGTAGGAGCGTGCGGTCAGCTCGACGGCTCCGGGGGCGGCGTCCGCAGTGTCGTACGGCAGTACGGCACCTGCCTTGAGGAGCAGTTCGGCCTTGTGCATCTCGGTGTCTTCCTGGTTGGTGCTCACGCGTCCCCGCCCTCCTCGATCTTGCGCCCGGCGTAGAGCGCCGCGGCCATCCGCATTCCCTCGGACCAGGCGACCGGTCCGACCTCCGTCAGGCGTACCGCCCGGCCGTCCTCGTCGTGCCAGCTCAGGGCGCCGGTGGTCATCTCGTCTTCGTAATAGGGTTCGCCGATCCACACGGCCGCCTCGGTGCCGCTGCCGGAGTCCCGGACCTTGCAGGTGGCGTAGCCACCGGAGACCCGGTAGCCGAGGCTGGTGGCGCGGGCCGCGAGGCTGAAGCGGGTGGGGAAGACCCCGCCCGCGTAGTCGCGTACCTCGGTGGCGGTGGCGGCGAGCTCGGCGGGCTTGCGCCAGGTGGCCCGGTGGATCTGCTCGACGCGCTGCACGATGCCCAGTTCGGCCGCGAAGTCCCGTACGTCGTCCAGGTCGGGCAGGAGCACCGGGTGCGGCAGGGTCACCGTGCGCGGGGCGAGCCGTACGGTCTCGCCGTCGAGGTTGACCACCTTCAGCTCGCCGGACGCGGTGGCGTCCCGCAGGAAGCCCACCTCGTCCGGGTCGTCGCCGACGACGGCCACGTCGCGCAGGGCGCTCTGCCAGGCCTCGTCCGGCCAGACCCGGGCGAGCAGTTCGGTCGGCACGGGCAGCGAGGAGACCATCCAGCCGTCGACCTGTGCGACGCAGGCCGCCTCGTGCCGGTCGAGCCACTCGGCCAGCCGGCGCAGCCGGTCCACCTCGGGATGGTCCTTGAGTGCCTTGGGCAGTGTCTTCAACTGCCGCCCCGCCGTCCGCCCGGTGGCGGACCTCGCCGCCACCCGTCCCTCCACCAGGGCGATCTCGTACCCCTCGCCCGCTGCCAGCCAAGCCATCAGCCCGTGCCCCTCCGCCTGTCCCGTACTGTTCCGCGCAGCCCTGACAGGGGGGAGCCGACCCCCCTGAGCTGCGGTATGCCGGGAGACTAGCGAGGGCCACTGACAACGCCCACCGGAGGGCCCTCGGTAGGTTGATTGTCCGGTTCTGGGTAGGGTTTCCGGGACAGCGTGCGGAGCGGTACCGGCTCGGGGTGGGGTTATGGGACGTCAGATACGTGTGCCTGGTGCGGTACTGATGGCGCTGCTGCTGGCTGCCGCGGCCGGGTGTTCCGATCCGGCAGCGCCGGGCGGCGGGGATCCGAAGGCGTCCGCGCCCGCGGGATCGCCGTCCTCCGCGGCGCCGAAGTCGCCGAAGTCACCGGGTGACGACGCCAAACCGGCCGGCGGGGACGTACTGCCCGGTATGGTCACCGTCGCCGAGGCCCGGACCCGGTTGGCGGCGCTCGAGGTCGCGCCGGTCGGCACGATGGCGGGCTACAGCAGGGACAAGTTCACGCACTGGGCGCAGCAGGGCAACAAGTGCGACACCCGTGAGGTCGTGCTCAAGCGCGACGGCACGGAGGTCACCCAGGACGCCGAGTGCAAGGCCGTCTCCGGCAACTGGAAGAGCTTCTACGACGGGGTGGCCGTCACGGAGGCGGGGAAGATGGACATCGACCACATGGTCCCGCTCGCCGAGGGCTGGCGCTCCGGCGCGGCCGGCTGGGACTCCGCCCGGCGCAAGGCCTTCGCCAACGATCTGACCGGTCCTCAGCTGCTGGCCGTGACCGCGGCCTCGAACCGTTCCAAGGGCGACCAGAGCCCCGACCTGTGGCAGCCGCCGGACAAGGCCGCCTGGTGCCAGTACGGGCGGGCCTGGACCACCGTGAAGTCCACGTACGGACTGACCGTCACCGAACCGGAGAAGAAGATGCTCACCACGATGCTGGACACCTGCGCCTCATGACGCAGGCGCACCGGTGGCAGGACGAGGTGCTCGCCGGGCCGGGCGGCGCCATGACCGACGAGGTCGGCGTCATCACCGGCCCGCTGACGCTGCGCAGCACCGAGGAGGACGGGGGCGTGCTCCGGTTCGACGTCCAGTACAAGGACGCCGACGAGTGGTACACGCTCACGGGCAGCCCCCGCGCCCATCACGGCGCCCCGGCCGCCCTGCACGCCGCCGCCCTCGCCGCGATCCGCGCGGGCGGCGGGGCCGGGGCACCGGGCGGCGCCGCGGGCTGAGGCGCGCGGCCGAGGCGTGCTGTATGGGCGGGGGGCAGCGGCGTACGGCCGGGGCGCCGGGGCTCAGAGGACGGCGATGCCCAGGGGTCGCGCGCCCGCCGCGAGCCGGCGGGCGGCTCCGGTGTCGAGGTCGACGACCGTGATGCCGTTCCAGTAACCGTCCCGGGTGTAGCCGCCCGTGACGTACGCGGTCCGGCCGTCCCGGGAGACCGCCACGTCCTCGTGCGGGCCCTGCAGCGGGTACACCCGCTCGGCGCCACCCGGGGAACGGACCGTCAGCGACGGGCCCCTGCCGTCGCCCGGCTGCACGGCTCCGGTGCCGACCACCAGCAGCCGGCCGTCCGCCGTGACCGCGACGCCGTGCTGGTGGGTGTCGGCCGTCATCGGCTCGATCGCCGTCCGCCCGGTCCTGGGGTCGACCACCGCGAGCCGCTCGCCCTCGAAGGGGAGCAGCAGCTTCCCGTCGGCCGGCCGTACGACGGCGTAGTGCGGCTTCAGCCAGGAACCGAGTCCGCCTTCGGTGCCGTAGGGGGCGACCTCGATCCGGCGGGGCTGCAGGGAGTCGGCCGCCACGACGGTGACGTCGAAGGAGTCGTGGCCGGTGACGTACACCTCGGCGCCGTCCGCCGACACGTCCACGTCGAAGGGCCGCCTGCCCACGGGCACGACGGCGGTGACCTCGCGCCCGGCCGTGTCGATGACCTCCAGGACGCCGGTGGTGCCGGGGACGTTCACCCCGACGTAGGCCCGCGCGCCGTCGGGCGAGAGCGCGATGCCCATGCCGCCGCCGCGGTACTCGCCGTCGGTGACCGGTCCGGTGCCCGTGCGGTGCGGGATCAGCGCCACCCGTACGCGGGTGCGTGTGTCGACGACGGCGACGCCCTCGGCGGTGGCCACCCACGCGCGGCCGTCCGCGCCCACGGCCAGTGCGTACGGGGCCCTGCCGACGGGGACCGAGGCCACCGCACCGCGCTCGGGGTCCACGAAGGTCACGGTGTCCGCCCCGAAGTCGGCGGTCAGGAGCAGGCCCTGCGGGGTGGGGGCGGTGGCCGGCAGCGGGGAGGCGGCGGAGGGTGCCGGGCCCGGCGGCGCGGACGTCGCGTTCTGGGTGCAGGATCCGAGCAGCAGGGCCGCGGCGAGCGCCGCGAGGGCGCCACGGGCGCGCGTGCGGGTGCGCCGGGTGTGCGCACGGGCGTCGTGGGTGCCCGTACGGGCGTCGCGGGCCGTACGGGTGTCCCGGGTGCGGCGGTTCATCGGCCGGCCCCGTCTTCCGTACCCGCGGCCGCCGCCTTCAGGGCCCTCGCCATGCCGTCGAAGCCCCGGCGGGCGGCGTGCTCGTACGGGGTCACCCCCTCGTGGTCGGGCAGCAGGGGATCGGCGCCCGCCGCGAGCAGGGCCGCGACGACCTCCTCGTGGCGCGGGCCGCCGTCGCCGAGGATCACGGCCTCGAGCAGGGCGGTCCAGCCGAGCCGGTTCACGTGATCGGCGTCGATGTCCGTCTCGGCGAGCACGGCGCGCACGTACGCGGTGTGCCCGCGCTCGGCAGCCGGGATGAGGGAGATCCCCCCGAACCGGTTGCACTGCTTCAGGTCGGGCCCGGCGGGCAGCAGCAGGCGCATCATCCGCATGCTGCCGGTGACGCCGGTGACCAGCCAGGGGCTGTCCTCCCGGGAGTCCGGGGCGTTCGGGTCGGCACCGGCAGCGACCAGCAGTTCGGCCACGGCCAGGTGGTCGCCGAGCACGGCGAGCAGCAGGGGCGTGCGCAGCTCCTCGTCGCGGGCCTCCACGGCGGCGCCGGCGGCGAGCGCCGTGCCCACCGCCGTCGCGTCACCGCGGCGGGCTCCGTCGAGGAGGAGTCGGTCGTGCGCGTTCATGGTGTCCCTCTCGGCTCCGGGCGGGGAGGGCCGGGTACGTCTCCCGCTCCCCCGGTCCATGCTCGCCGCGCCGCGGCCCCGGCCGGGTCCGCCCGGTGGACGGAGCCCGCGCGCGGTCCGGAGGACCCTGGGGTCGTCCGATCGGCTGATGCGGCCGGAGGGATCAGGCCTCGTACTCGGTGAGGTCGATGCCGTGGATCTGCAGGAGGTGCCCGTGGCGCGGGTCCGTGGTGTCGCGCTCCAGCACCATGCCGAGCTTGCGGATCACGTTCTCGGAGTCCTCGTTGCCCGCCCGGTTGATGGCGACGACCCGGTCGAGGCCGCGGTCCTGGAGGGCGAACTCCAAGGTGGCCTGCGCGGCCTCGGAGGCGTAGCCCTGGCCCCAGTACTGGCGGCCGAGCCGCCAGGTGATCTCGGCGTCCGGCAGGGCCTCGGGCAGGTGCTCGGGGACCGAGAGGCCGACGGCGCCGATCAGCTCGCCGGAGCCGAGGAGCTCGACGGCGAAGATCCCGAAGCCTTCCTCGTCCCACTCCTCCTCCCAGCGCTCGATGTCCTCGGCGGTCCGGTCCAGGTCGAGGGTGTCGCCCTCGCCGATCCAGCGCATCACCTCCGGGTCGGCGTTGATCTCCGACAGGGGGACGAGGTCGTCGTCGGTCCAGCGGCGGAGGAGGAGTCGGGGGGTACGGATCTCGGTCATGCCCTCATCCTGCCGAAATTCCGCCGACCAGCGGTAATCGGCCGTTGCGGTGATGTTGCGGGTTCGTGGCGGGCACGGCGGGAAGGTTCCCGCGGCTCGCCGCGGACCTCTACGGTCCGTGGGAACCGCGACCAAGGAGTGCTCCTGCCATGCCCTTCGATCTGTCGGACGAGAGCCGGTACGACCGCACGCGCCTGCGGCAGTGGGCGCGGGGCCGCGCCCGCTCCGCCGGGGTGGACCGCCGTGATCTGCTGAAGCTGTTCTCGGTGGGCGCCGCCGCCGGATCGCTGGGCGTCGCGGCGGGCGGCGGCACGGCGTCGGCCGCGCCCGGCGCAGACCTCGCCGACCCGGTGCCCCGCACCGTCAAGCCGCTGCCGCCCGAGCTGTTCACTCTTCGCGGTACGAACGCGGAGACGAACTTCGCGGCGCTGCGCGGCACGGGCCCGCTCACTCCGATCGACCGGTTCTTCGTCCGCAACCACACCTCCACCCCGCGGATCGATGCCGGCGGCTGGCGGCTGAAGGTGTGGGGCGACGGGCTCGCGGGCGGCCCGCTGGAGCTGTCGTACGAGCGGCTGCGCGCCCTGCGGCCGGTGGAGCGGACGCTGTTCATCGAGTGCGCGGGCAACGGCCGCAGCTTCTACGACACGCAGCAGGGCCAGCCGGTGACCGGCACCGCCTGGACACTGGGCGCGATCGGCGTCGCGCACTGGCGCGGCGCGCGGCTGTCGGACGTACTGCGCCTGGCGGGCGTGACCCGCGGCGCCGTGGACGTCCTGCCGAGCGGGCTGGACGACGAGGTGGTCGCGAACGGGGTGAACCTGGGCCGGGTGCGGCGCCCGCTGCCGGTCGCGAAGGCGCTGGACGACGTACTGCTGGCCTACGAGATGAACGGCCGGCCGCTGCCTCCCGACCACGGCGGGCCGGTCCGCCTCGTGGTGCCGGACTGGGTCGGGATCTCGTCGGTCAAGTGGGTCGGGGACATCGAGGTGAGCCGGGAGCCGCTGTACTCGCCGTGGAACACGGAGATGTACCGGCTGTTCGGGCCCGAGCACCCGGCGGCCGGCAGTGAGCCGCTGACCCGGCAGACCCTCAAGAGCGCCTTCGAGCTGGAGCTGGGGGCAGGCGTTCCCGTGCACCGGACCCGGCTGCTGACCGGCCGTTCCTGGTCGGCCGCGGCCCCGGTCACACGCGTCGACGTCAGCACGGACGGCGGCGGCCACTGGCGGCGGGCCCACCTGCACGACGCTCCGCGGCGGGGCGGGTGGGTGCGCTGGTCGGTGCCGTGGACCCCGAGGGCCACGGGTGCGACCTCGCTGCTGGCACGGGCGAGCGACGCGACCGGGCGGACACAGCCCGATCGCTCGGTCCACAACACGCAGGGCTACCTCTTCGACGCGGTGGTCCGCCACCCGGTGACGGTGGTCTGACCGGGGGCGGACCCCCGTCACGGGGTGTGGAAGGCGACTTCCGGCGCGTCGGGTGAAGGGCCGTCCAGCACGGGCTGCGGCCGGTCTCCCAGGTGCCGGTCGAAGAAGGCGCCGACGTAGCGCCGGGTCAGTTCGACGGACCGGGCGCCCGGCAGCGGGGCCTCGTCGTCGGGCAGGCCCAGCTGTTCGCCGATCGCCGGGAAGTCGGTGAAGGTGAAGTGGCCGGAGCCGGCAAAGGTGATCCAGCGCTTCCAGCCGTCGAGCAGCGGCCAGTCGCGGTCCCAGCTCGCGTTGCCGCCGGGACCGCGCTGCTGGGCGCCGAGCAGCATGAAGGGGCGCCCGCCGAGTCCGGCCGCGGGGACCGGCGTGGAGAAGCCGCCGTCCATGTTCACGCCGGCGCGGATCCTGCGGTCGGCGGCCATCGCTGCGGCGGTCGAGGATCCGCCGATGGAATGGCCGGCCATCGCGATGCGGCTCCTGTCGATGAGTCCGGCGTGACGCCAGGCGGGGTCGCGTCCGGTGAGGCGGTCCAGGAGGAAGGACACGTCACCGGCACGGGTGTCGCCGACCGTCCGGTACCCCTCTTCGCCCCGGACCTTCTCGCAGGCCAGGCACGTCAGCACGCGCCCGCCGGGGAAGGCGGTGCCCACGCTCTCGTACGCGTGGTCCACCGCGGCGACGACGTAACCGCGGGAGGCGAGGTCCTCGGCGAGGGCGGTGAGGGTGGCCCGGTGAACGGTGAAGCCCGGGGACAGGACGATCAGCGGGTACCTCCCGGTGGCCGGCCGCGCTCCCGTCCGGCCGTGGCTCCGCGTACCGGTCAGGGTCTCGACCGGGATCACCTGGTCCAGCTTCCGGTCGACCAGCAGCAGCCGGGCCTCCTCGGACGTGAGGTAGCGCGTGGTGCGGCCGGTGTCGTGCCGCGCCGGATAGCGCATGGTGACCATCAGCTCGCGCGGCCCTGAACCGGCCCAGGGGTCGGTTCGGCTCCTGTCCACCAGGTGCAGGTCCTCCCGGCCGACGGCGAAACGGCCGGTGGGGCGCGGGAGTTCCACCCGCGAGTCGTGACGGTTCTCGGCCCCGGCGGCAGCGGGGGCGGCGGCAGCGGGCCCGGCCGTGAACGTCCCGGCTACGGCGACGGCGGATTCCGCGGCGGACGAGGCGCCCGCGGTGGCGATCGGTAACGGCAGGAGGAGGGCGAGGAGGGTCAGGGAGGCGGCTGTTCTGCGGTTGTTGCTCATGAACATCACGCTATGCGAGCGGTTTTGACGGATCGTCGGCTCCGAGGCCGATCCGCGGTCCGACCTCGGGGGGACGGGAATCCGCCGGGTCACTCCTGAGTATGATCCACGCTGATCGAGTCCAGTTTGCCCCGCAGGTACGTGTGGGAGTCGACGGGGCCGTGCGTCACCCGGCCGACCGGGGCGGGCAGTGACTCGACCCGGGTGTGCGGGTCGCATTCGTAGAAGTAGACGAGGGAGATCAGCTCCTCGGCGGGGGTGTCGGCGGGCGGGGGCAGCACGCGGTGGCGGCCCGCGCGCCAGCGGTCGCCCGTCCAGCGGGCCATCAGATCGCCGATGTTGACGGTCAGGGCCGCCGGGTCGTAGGGCGCGTCCTGCCAGCCGCCGGCGTCGGTGTGGACCTGGAGCCCGCCCGCACCCTGTTGCCGGTCGAGGACCGTGACCGTCCCGAAGTCCGTATGTGCCCCGATGCGGAACTGGCCGGGCAGCGGCAGGCCGACGACGTCCGTGCCCGGGTACCAGTTCAGGTTGAACCCCCAGGTGGGGTGTGAGGTGTGGCGGGTGAAGTGGTCCTCGGCGAGGCCCAGGGCCACGGCCAGCAGTTCCAGCAGTTCGTCGGAGAGGGACCGCATGAGGCGCAGGTACTCCGTCACCAGCGGTCGCAGCTGCGGCACTTCGGCCGGCCAGGCGTTGGGCGCGAACCATTCGGCGTCCACGGAGGGGATGCCGGTCGGGTCCTCGGCCGCGAAGGACCAGGATTCCTTGAGGTCGGGCGGCGAGGCCGTCCCCTCGGCGTAGCTGTTGGCCTCCGCCCCCGGGCCGAGCCAGCCCCGGCCGCCGACCTTGACGGCGTACGGCGCCTTCGCGCCCGGGGGCAGCCGGAAGAACCGGCCCGCCGCCTCCCGGATCCGCGCGGGCAGCGAGGGGTCCACACCGTGCCCGGTCACCAGCAGGAAACCGGCCGCGCGCAGGGCCTCGTCGACGCGGGCGGCGGTACGGGCCCGCACCTCGGGACCGCCGGACCGCCACGGCCCGAGATCGATCACGGGAATCTGGGATCCGGCCATGGGTGACCTGCCTTCCGGAGGGCTGCGGGGGCGTCCGGGACCGAGGCTATCGCCGCGCACCGCCGCACGGGATCGCCACGGAGCGTGATTCTCGGACACCTTCCGTGTGCATTCGCCGCGGCCGATCACGTAGATCGCCCGAAGAAGTACCAGAATGAGAAGTCGTGCGGGCGGCTCATCAGGGACGGAGCGAGTGGTGGAGATTTCGACGAGGGAAGTCTTCGGGGCCCCGTGCTGGGTGAGCCTGATGACGCGCGACCTCGGCACGGCCCAGCATTTCTACGGGGCGGTCGTGGGCTGGAGATTCCGCCCGAACCGCCTCGGCGAGGCGTTCTCGGTGGCGTTCCAGGGCCGTGTCCCGGTGGCCGGCATCGGGGCGCTGGCCGCGGACCTCGGGGTCGCCGCGGCGTGGACCCCGTACTTCGCCGTCGACGACGCCGATGTGGCGGTGGACCGGATCCGGGAGCGGACGGGCACGATCGCGGTCGGGCCCGTCTCCTTCGAGTCCGGTGGCCGCGCCGCGCTCGTAGCCGACCCCGACGGCGCCGTCTTCGGGATCTGGGAGGGGAATGTGGAGGCGGACTGGCGGGTGGGCAGGGGCCGCTCCCCCGCATGGCTGGAACTGCGCACGCGCAACGCCCTCGACGCTGCGATTTTCTACGGCGCAGTGCTCGAGTGGGCCACGGGCCGCGCCGGCTGCTGCGAGGTCTCGTACGAGGAGGACCAGGTCGTCCTGAGGCAGGACGGCGAACCGGTCGCCCGCCTCAACAGCGGCCCCGTGGAGATCGCCTCCTACTCCCCGCACACCCGGCCACGCTGGCACGTCCACTTCCGCGTGCCGAAGCTCGAGCCGGCGGTGGCGGCCGCCGTCTCGCTGGGCGGGCGGCCCGTCTCGGACGTCACCTCGAACGCGGTGGAGCGGTGGGTGACGCTCCGCGACCCGGACGGAGCCCTGTTCACCCTCACGACCGCCCTCGGGACGGGAACGGACTGAGGTCGGCCCGCCCCGCCGCCACCCTCACTGACGCTTCGAGATGCGGGCTCACGGCAGTCCTGGTTCGCTGAATCCGCCCGCTCTCCCCCCAGATCAAGGAGCGAACATGAGCGTTTCAGGCGAGTCCCGGGGCCGGTCCCGGCAGATGCGCGCGAAGGCCCAGGAGCTGAACGATGCGGCCGAGCGTTCCACCGACCCCGAGGAGCGCCGCCGGCTGAAGGAGAAGGCCCGCCGTCTCCAGGAGCAGAGCGAGCAGGAGGGCCGTATGGACGACCGGGGCATGGACCCCATGTAGCCGTACGCCTCACCCACCCGGCACCGGCCGGTGTCCGCCGCGATCCCCGTCGCCGCGGCCACCGGCCGGTGTGCGAGCCCGGCGTGATCGGCAGGACACCCCCTAGGGTGAAGGCCCGGACGTCCCCGCGGCCGGGCTCCGGCCCGGACCGCCTTCCTCCAGGAGTCACCCGTGGCGCGCTCGCTCGACGGCCTCGTCTTCGTTCCCGTGGCCGACCAGGCACCCGGCCAGGTCGGCCGGCTGACCCGGTTCGAGTACCACGAGCAGGACGGCCGGGTCTGGGCCGAATACCGCGGCGGGGACGTGGCCAGGGGCTACCTCGTCGGCACCCGCGCCGACCGCACCGTCGAATTCCGCTACGTCCAGCTCCGGCTCGACGGCACGACCGCGTCCGGGCATTGCACCTCGCTCGTGACGGAGCTCCCCGACGGACGCCTCCGTCTGGAGGAAACGTGGACGTGGGAGTCCCAGCAGGGCAGCGGCACCAGCGCCGTCGAGCAGCTGCCCGGCTGATCATGGAGTTCGGCCGTTATAGGCCGTGACGGCAGGCGGTGAAGGAGCCGCCCCGCGACGATGGAGTTCGGGCTTTCGGGTCGGCGAGAAGATCGCGTGGTGCCGTGCAGCCTCGCCGACCGTCGCCCGGCCGAGCAGCTCGGCCGCCTCGGCCACTTCGCCGACGGTCGTACCGAACCGGAGCGGTCCGACGCCGACACCCGGCACATAGGACCACTCGTCCCGTCCGGCGGCTGCGGTCCTGAACTCCATGGTCACTCCTCCAGAGGCACCTCGACATGCGCGCCGCCCAGTACCGGCCCCCTGCCCCACCTGCCCGCGCGGCACCCGCCCCTCCTGAAGGCTGTTGCTTGGTCCTGGGCGTTTCCCTAACGAGCTCGTGCATGGTTGGCGGTGACGCGTCGAAGAGTGCAGGTCGGCCCGGTGGTCACTGTGGCTCATTGAGCCTGCGAGTGGCGGTCTGCTGGTGTGAGAGCAGTCCGGCGATGGCTTGGATCGTGTCGCTCATGTGGTCACGGCGGCCGTGGTGGCGAGCAAGTGCCCGCCAGTTCTTGAGGTGTGCGATGCCGTGCTCGACTCGGATACGGCGTGAGGAGTGCGCCTTGCGCTGGCGCTCGTAGATCTCCTCGTACCACTCCGGCGGGTTCTTCTTGAACTTGCGGTGTGGTGGTGTCACGACGCGGCCGCCGGTCTGGGCGCCCAGGCCCTGGTAGCCGGCGTCGGCAAGGATCTCCACGGCCGGGCCGCCAGTCAGGTGCTTGACCAGGCCTAACTGCCGGGCGTGGGTGATGTCGGCACAGCTGGCCGGCTGGGCTGGACCTCGGCGAGGGTGCGGAGCCGGATGCCGGCCGCGATGGTGCAGCCGCGGGCTGCGAGCAGGGGCCGCACCTCGCCGATCGCCCGGGTGATCGTGGAGCGGTCAACGCCGAACCAGCAGGCCAGCACGTCGTGAGTGGCCCCGTGGCGAAGGTGGACGAGTGTGGCCAGGAGCCGGTCGACAAAGACCAGCCGGTGCTTTGCTCCGGCGCCCACGGCCCGCTGCCGCGGCCTGGACTCCAGTCCCGCCTGGTGTTGTTCGTGCCATAACGGACCTACCTCGGCGACGAGTTCGGCGATCACATCGGCCGAAAGCCCTGTGATCCTCCGGTGGCTGACGATCGCTGCACGAGACCCGTTCCCCACCACACAAACATGATCAGCGATCACGATCCAGCGTCGCACCGCCAACCATGCACGAGCTCGTTAGCAGCGGTCAGGGGCACGCGGCACTGGCGCGGCGGCACTCGGAGTCTTCCCGGACGGGCTCAGTTCGATGGTGAGAGGGGCCGCTGTGAAGACGGACGAGTACGTGCCGACTGCGAGGCCGATGAGCAGGGCCAGGGCGAAGTCGGTGAGGGCGTCGTCTGCGAGCAGGGCAAGGGACAGAAGCACCAGTGCCGCGCCCATGCCGGTGTTGACGGTGCGGGGCAGGGTCTGGAGGATCGCCCGGTTGGTGAGGTGGGACGGTGATCCGGTGGGGTTACGGGCGAAGAGTTCGCGGACGCGGTCGAAGAGGACGACGGAGTCGTTGACCGAATAGCCGATGACGGTGAGGAGTGCGGCCAGGAAGACGCCGTCGACGGGTTTGCCGAGCCAGGCGAACACCCCGGTGAGGATGAGTACGTCGTGGGCGAGCGCGCCGACGGCTGCGGTGGCGAAGGTCCAGCGGAATCGCACCGCGAGGTAGAGCAGTTGGGCGCCGAGCGCCAGGCAGAGGGCCACGATGGCGTTGCGGCGCAGCTCTTCGCCGAGGGTGGGTCCGATGAGTTCGTCGCGGAGCACCTCGGTGTCGCCTCCGAGCCGGCCGATGGTCGAGGCGACCGTGGCCGCTTCGCCGTCCGTGAGGTTCTCGGACCGGACCGCCAGCCCGGTGGCACCGGAGGACTGGACGAGCGCGCGGGGGAATCCGGCGTCGGCGAGTGCGGTGCGTGCCAGGTCGGGATCGACCGGGCGGCTGGTGCCGTACTCGATGAGCCGGCCGCCGGTGAACTCGATACCGAAGTCGAGCCCGCGCAGGAGGATGCCGGACGCGCTGAGGACGAGCAGGACGGCCGAGGCCGCCAGCCAGCGGCGCGGCCGCCGCATCAGGTGGGGACTGCGACGCAGCAGGCGGTCGCGTACCCATCCGGTGCCTGCGATCCCCGTGACACGAGGGTGGCGGAGTACGCAGCGGCGGGCCACCGCGTGTTCGGCCAGGACCCGAGTGATCAGCAAGGCGCTGATCATGGAGGCCAGGACACCGATGGCGAGGGTGATGCCGAAGCCGCGGACGGGGCCGGAGGCGAAGGTGAGCAGCAGGCCGGCGGCGATCAGTGTGGTGATGTTCGAGTCGGCGACGGCGCTCATCGCCCCGCGGAATCCCGCGGTGAGGGCCACGCGCGGACTGGGGCGGCTGCGGGCTGCGTAGTCCTCGCGGGCGCGTTCGAAGACGAGGACGTTGGCGTCCACGGCCATTCCGACGGTCAGGACGAATCCGGCGAGGCCGGGCAGGGTCAGTGTCGCGCCGAGCACCGCCAGGGCGGCGTAGGAGATCAGGCCGTACGCGGCGAGGGCGATCGTGGCGAGCAGGCCCATGAGCCGGTACGCGGCCATGACGAACAGCGCGGTCAGTGCGCTGCCGATGGCTGCGGCCAGAACGGCGGCTCTGATCGCCGCATCGCCGAGGCCTGCGCCGATGGTGCGCTGTTCGATGGTCTCGACCGGTACGGGTAGGGCGCCTCCGGAGATGAGCAGGGCGAGTTCCCGGGCTTCGGATTCGCCGAAGGAGCCGGTGACCTGGGTGGAGCCGCCGGAGATGCCGCCTTGGCAGGTGACGGTCCGGCCGACCTGCGGCGAGGAGATGATCCGGTCGTCGAGGACGATGGCGATGCGACGCCGGGGGTCACCGTCCCCGTGGCAGGCGGCCGCTGCGGTGGCCTGCGTCCACTTGTCGCCGCCCCGGTCGGTGAAGTCGATGGTGACGTGCCACCCGGCGCCGTCCTGTCGGTCGAAGCGCGCATCTGCGCCCTTGATGTCCGTTCCCGTCAGGCCGGCGGTCTGCAACCGCAAGAGCTGTCCGGAGTCGTCGGGCAGAACGCGTTCCGTTCCCGGCTCGGCGCGTGGAGTGCCGGCGGCGGAGGGATCGGCTGCCCTGCCGAGTACCTCGTGGATGGTGAGTTGTGCGGTGCGGCCGAGTACGTCCGCGGCTCTCTTCGGGTCGTGGACGCCGGGCAGTTCGACGATGATGCGGTGGTCGCCGGAGCGTACGAGGGTGGGTTCGGCGAGGCCGAGCGCGTCGATGCGGCCGCGCAGGACCTCCAGGGTGCGGTCGGTCGCTTCGCGGCCGGCGGGCGCGGTGGGGGTGGAGCGGGTCTCCAGCACGATCTGGGTGCCGCCTCGCAGATCGAGTCCCAGGCGGATCGGCGTGGTGAGGGCAAGGGCGAGTGAACCGGCGATGATCGCGAGGGCGAGCAGCGTGCGCAGGCGCGATGTACGGCCTTGACGTGTGCGACGTTTCAAGAGGGGTCCGTCTCCAGGCAAGCAGGTCGCGGTGGTTGATACCGGTGCCGCGACCGGGGAAGGGGGTGTCGTCAGATGCCTGGTGGCGTGGGTGGTGACCGTCCGCGGTCCTGGGCGGGCCGGCTGCCCGGGAGGGACGAGCGGGTGGGTACGCGCACGCACGGGCCGGCGGTCGCCCCTGCGGATGCACCGTCCGTACTCCCGGTTCGGGGGTCCGGCGGGGAGGGCCGCTCGTCGAGGTGTGCGGGGCGGGGCCGTGCCTGAGCCGGGCAGGCGGTGGGCTCTCCGTCGCCGGGACGGGCCGCATCACGGGCGAGGTCACCGTCGCGGTCGGGGCCGCGGGCCGGGGGCGTCGCCGCGGCCGCTGCCGCCGAACGGGCGGCCGGGGTCTGGACGCCTGGCCCGCTCGCCGGGGCGGTCGCCGCCAGCAGGGCGGCGAGCGCCACGAGCAGCGCCAGCGCCGCCGCGAACCGGTGGGGCGCGGCCGGGGCGGCGCCGGGTGCCGGATCCATGTACCGCCCCCTTTCCGGGAGTCGACGTGCGAAATGGCAGAGGGGCATGACGGAGCCGGTGCGGGCACGCAGGGCAGTGGGGAGGTCGAGCGACCGGAGTTCAGGCTTCGATGAGTCCGGCGCGAATGGCGTACCGGGCCAGCGCCAGCCGGTCTCGCAGACCGAGCTTGTGCATCAGGTTCTCCCGGTGGCGGTGCACGGTCTTGACGCTGATGAACAGGATCTGGGCGATGTCCTTCGACGAATGGCCCTCCGCGACCAGCTTCAGCACCTCTTCCTCGCGCGGTGTGAGGAGGCTCCCGGGGCCGGCCGTACGGTTGGCCGCTCGGTCCAGATGGCTGCGCACCTGGGTGCTGACCGCGGCGGGGTAGAGGAACTGCTCGTTGCGCATCGCGGCCCGGCATGCGCTCACCAGGTCGCGGTCGGCGACGGACTTCAGTACGTACCCGCAGGCGCCGGCCCTGAGCGACTGGATGAGGTACTGCTCGTTGTCGTGCATGGTGAGCATCAGGATCCGCAGGTCCGGTTTGAGCAGGACCAGTTCGCGAGCTGCCTGGAGTCCGGTGAACCGGGGCATGGAGACGTCCAGGACGGCAAGGTCGATGTCCTCGGTGCGGGCCGCGTGGACGGCTTCCGCTCCGTCCCCCGCTTCGGCGACGACCCGCAGGTCGGGCTCCTGGTCGAGGATCAGGCGTACGCCGCGGCGCACGAGGGCGTGGTCGTCGGCGAGGAGGATACGGATCGGCCCGGTGCGGGGAGAGGGAGCCGCGGGGGCCGGGACGGGTTCGGGAGGAGGGGCGGGGTCGGGCATGGTCAAGGCTCCCTGGCTTGCGGGGTGGCGAGTCGGATCCGGGTGCCCCTTCCGGGCGTGGAGATGACGTGGAGGGCGGCTCCGGCGAGCAGGGCCCGTTCGCGCATGCCGCGGATCCCGGCACCCTCGTGCACGGCGGCGATGCCGCGGCCGTCGTCGGCGACCTCCAGGACCACCGTTTCGCCGTCGCGGAGCAGGCTCACTTCGATGCACGAAGCGTCCGCGTGCCGGACTGCGTTCGTCAGGCTTTCCTGGGCCACCCGGTACAGCACGAGCTCGATCTCCCGCTCCAGTTCGGGCAGTTCCTCGTCGAAGCGCAGGGCGACCCTGAGGCCGCTGTGCGTGGCGAAGTCCCGGGTGAGGGAGCTCAGCGCGCTGGGCAGCCCCAGGTCGTCCAGGACGCCGGGGCGCAGGCGGCGCACCAGGCGGCGGACTTCGTCCAGGCTGTCGCGGGTCACCTCGCGGGCCTGCTGCAGTTCCTCGCGCAGCGGCTCGTCGGCCGCGTTCGCCGCGCGTCCCAGCACCAGGAGGACCGCGGTCATGCTCTGCCCGACCTCGTCGTGCAGTTCCTGGGCCATGCGCCGGCGCTCTGCCTCCTGGGCGAGCAGCACCCGGGCGCTGGAGGTGGCGCGTTCGTGCTCCAGACGGTCCAGCATGGCGTTGAAGGTGCGGATCAGCTCGGTCATCTCGCGGCCGGCGCCGTTGCTTGCGCCTGCGCCGTCGGACCGGGGCAGGGACAGGCGCTGTCCTGGACGCAGCAGGTCGACGGTGCTCATCAGCCCTGCCAGCCTGCCGAGCGGGGCCAGGCCCCAGCGCAGCAGTGTGGCGTTGGCGACCAGCATGATGGCGAGACCGCCCACCAGCACGACCGCCTCGGTCAGCAGCACGGGCACCGAGACCGTTACCGGCGCCCACAGGAGCAGCGCCGTCGCGATGCCCAGCACCATGGCGTTCAGCCCGAAGACCCGCCAGAACAGCGACACGAAAGCCTCCCACTCCTCCTGCGGCCGGACTCGGTCCGGTGCTCCTCCGGCACTCCCCGTCAGCCTGACGGATGCCTTTGATTATCGCTTAATCCGACCCACTGTGCCTTCGATGTAGCAGCCCGTCTATGGGTGCTGAGCCCCATATCGGAGGCCAGATACCTTCTCGGCCGTGATGGTCCGGCGCGGACGGCAAATGGGTCGTGCGCCCCATGGGCTTCCGATGGCGGGGCGGGCAGGCTCGGGGTGACCGAGACCGGGCAGCCGCCCCGTCCGACCGGCGGCGACGAAAGGAACCCCCGTGCCCTCCGACACATCCCCGGCCCGCCCCCGCCCCGGACGGCTGACCCCGTCCGACGCGCGCCAACGCCTCGAAGACGCGCGGAGCAGCCGCGCCCTGCAACTGCGCGCCCTCGACAGCGGCCCGAGCCGGGAGGGCCACCTCGTCGCCACCCAGACCGAGGCCAATCAGCGGGTCATTGCCGAGATCGACGCCGCCGTCGCCCGGCTCGAGGCCGGCTCCTACGGCACCTGCCAGGCCTGCTCCACGTACATCCCCGTGGAACGCCTGGAGATCCTCCCCTACACGCGGTACTGCGTTCCCTGCCAGCACCGCGCCACCACCTGATGCCGACCCCGCCCAGCCGCCCGTCCCGCCCTGTCCACCTGGGGTGAAATCATGAAACAGACCATCGCCCGGCAGAGCACACACCTGTCGCCGGCGGACATCGCCACGCTGCGGGAGAACCTGCACGAACAGCTCGTCTTCCGCCGGGAACAGCTGTGCAGGCTCACCGCCGCGCATCCGGCTCCGGACCACCAGGCCGAGGTGCATGTGGCGCTCGCCGCCGCCGCGTACATGGTCTTCGTCGACGTCCGGGCCGCACTGCTTCGCATTGCGGACGGCCGCTACGGCGCCTGTCACTTGTGTCGGCGGCCCATCGACCGCGAGCGTCTGATGATCGTGCCGCAGGCACGCTACTGCGCCCGATGCCAGCAGGTACGGGAGGCCGGACGGTGACCGCCGGCACCCCCTTCGCCGATGCCGCAGCCCCCCGTACCGGTCACCGGCCCTGGCCGCTGTGCCGGCAGTGCTGCGGCCTGGCCCTGGAACTGGGCAGCGCCCGCACCCGCGCCTGGGTCGCGGGACGCGGGATGCTCCTGGACGTGCCCACCGTCACCTTCACCGGGGCGAAGGTGGTCCACCCCGTCCGGCACGGTGCGATCGTGGACGTCGCCGGTACCGCCCGGATGCTGGACCGGCTCCTGCGCCCCCGCCTGCCCCGCCGCACCCGCCCCCTGGTCGTGATCACCACGCCCGTGCTCGACGGCCCCGCGCACCGGGAACGCGCCCGCACCGCCGTACAGGTTCTGCGCCCGCGCACCGTCCTGACCGTGCCCGCCGCCCGCGCCATCGCCCTGACCGCGGACGCCGACCTCACCCGGCCGCTGCTCGTGGTGGACGTGGGCGCCCACCACACCGAAGTGGTCCTCCTCGGCGAGGGCGCCGTCGTCGACGCCCGCTGCACCGCCCTGGGAACCAACGACCCGGCCCGCAGCCCCGACGTCACAGGGAGGATCAGTGAGACGGTCGCCCGAATGATCACCTCGATGGTCCGCCAGGACCCCACGGGGCTCGCCGCCCGCGCCCTGGAACGAGGCGCTCTCCTGGCCGGCGGCGGCGCACTGGTCCCCGACCTCGCCCACCGGCTCACCGACACGCTGCGGACCCCCCTGCACGTGGCCCCGGCGCCGCACACCGCCGCCCTCCGCGGCGCCGCCAAGGTACTGCACGCCGCACACCCCCACCCCTCGCTCCGCGGGAGGTGACCAACATGGGGACCCCGCACTCCTCCCGGATGTGAAATTGCGGGCGGGGGTTACGCCTCAGGACGGGCGCAGCCGACCACGGCTGCCCCGCACCACGCAGGGCCATCTGTTCGACGCGGGGTCCGTCACTCCGTCACCGTGGTGTGAGGCCAGGGGTGTCCGGGCCACGCGGGTGACTTTCGGGCCCGGTTGGCCGATGCCGGACCAGCGTGTCGGCGCGCCTCGGTGCGCGCTGGTCGAATGTGGGTGGATCGTCCGCAACTCGCTGTAGGGCGCCCTCGCCGGGAGTGTGAGTCATGTTCCGTTTCCTGCCCGTCCTGCCAGCCGCGCTCGCCCTGACCGGGGCTCTCGCCGCCCCCGCGGCCGCCGCCGCGGCCGACCCGAGGCCGATCACCTCGCCGTACGTGCAGGCGGCGGCTGATGTCAGTGCCGCCGGTGCGCTGAAGCGGGCGAAGAACATCGACTGGGTGCGTCACGTCAACACCGGGCGGTACTGCGTCAACGTCAGCGAAGAGGTGAACCTGGCGTTCAGCGTGGTCCACGTCGAGCTGCCCAATTCCAACCGCCGGAGCTTCAGCACGGACCCGAACTCGACCTGCGGTCCGGACTCGGTCACCGTCTTCACGTACGACCTCAACGGCAACTACGTGGACAACCCCTTCACGGTCACCGTTTTCTGACCCGTTCCACCCGGGTGGTCGCCCGGCCAGGTGCGTCCGGGCGCGCGGCGCAGGCGGTGTTCGCCGGCTCGCCCACTGAGCTCGACTGCGACCGGGCGGAGTGATGCTTTCGGACCGGAGCCGGAGCGGCGCAGGGACCCGTTCGCACCGCCGGGCGGATTCGGCGGCATGGGGCATGCACCCGCGCGGCGGTGTGCCGCGGGACCCGACGCGATCTTCGGCCTCGGCGGCAACGACGTCGTCAACGGCCTCGGCGGCAACGACCTGCTGTGCGGCGGTGACGGCAACGACCGTCCCGAAGGCGGCAACGGCAACGACAGCCTCAACGGCCAACAGGGCACCAACACCAACAACGCCTGCTCGAACCCCGGCCGCGCACACATCGGTGCCACCAACTGCTGAGACCGAGGTTCCTGGGTCTTCGTGTGTGTCGCGGACGGACCGCTTCAGCGCTCAACCGGGTTGAGGTGGCCGCCCTCCACGAGCGACCACAGCGCCGGGCTACCGGCGGCGGGGGGTCTGCTCGGCAAGCACGGTGGTGGCGCGCTCCAGCAGGGCGCAGAGGGCGGCGTACTCCCCAGGCTTGAAGGCCTCGGCGAGGGCGCGTTCGAGGACGATGACCTCCTCATAGGCGCGGTCCAGCACGCTGCGACCCTGGTCGGTCAAGGAGGTGAGGAGGACCTTGGCGTGGGCCGGTGACGGCGTACGGGCGATGAGGTCCTTCTTGTGCAGGCCGGTCAGGACCGTTGCCATGGTCTGCTGGGTGACGCCGCAGGCCCGGGCGAGCTGGGCGCCGGACAGGTCCGCTTCCGCCGCGAGCACGAGCATCACGGTGTACTGCGTCATGGTCAGGCCGTGGCTTCGCAGGACGGCCTCGTGGTGGCCCATCAGGGCCTGTTCGGCGCGCCGGATGCGTCCGCACAGGTGGTCCTCGGCCGGGATCCCGGCTCCCTGGTTCGCCGCCGTGGCGACCATCGATTCCTCCATTTTGAATCAGCTCCCTTAGTTGACTCAGCATGCTGATTCACCTACGGTCTCCACAGCACCTGTATCAGCATACTGACTCACCAGGGAGCGCAGACATGAAGGCTGTCGTCCTCGACACCGACGACCGGTTCCGGCTGACCGACATCGACCGGCCCGCGCCCGGCCCCGGCCAGGTCGCCATCGCCGTCCGCTACGCCGGAATCCAGTGGGGCGACGAGCTCGTGCGCCGCGGCCACTTCCCGGTAGCGAGGCCCTTCGTCTCCGGGTTCGAGGCCGCGGGGCAGGTCGTCGATGTCGGCCCCGGTGTCGACGAGGCCCTGCTGGGACGGGCGGTCACCGCCCTGACCGGAGGAGGCGCCTTCGCCGAGGTGGTGATCGCCTCTGCCGCGCTCACCTTCGACGCCGGGGGGCTCGACCCGCGCACCGCCGCCGCGTTCGGCTGGGCGACTCCGACCGCATACGACCTGATCCACACGGTCACCCAGGTGCGGCCGGGCGAGCGCGTCCTGGTCCACGCAGCGGCCGGCGGCGTCGGCACCATGGCCGCCCAGTTCGCCCGGGCCGCCGGCGCCGGGCGGATCGTAGGCGTCGTCGGCGACTCCGAACGCGCGGCCTACGCCGCTCGCTTCGGCTACGACCGGCTGATCACACGTGCCGAGTTCGCCGGGGCGGGGGAGAACGGGCCGACGGGAGAGGAACCGTTCGACGTCGTCCTCGACCCGGTCGGGGGCCCCACCCGCCTGGCCAGCCTGCGGTGGCTGGCCCCCCACGGGCGGCTGGCAATGTACGGCGCCCTGGCCGGCTCCGCGCCCGTGGCACTCGACAGCGACGAACTGCTGATGAGCGGCCGGTCCGCACTGTCCTACAACAGCGACCTGCTCAGCCGGACCCACCCCGAACGGCTCGCCGGCAGCGCCCGGCACGCCCTGCGGGCCGCGGCCGAGGGCCACATCCGGCCGGACATCACCGCAGAGTACGAGATGACCGACCTCGATCAGGCGCTGGACCGGCTCGCCGGGGGAAGGACATACGGCAAGAGCATCGTGCGGATCGCGCCGCACCTCACGTGACCGGGCATCGGCAGGGCAAGGGCCCATGGGACAGGTGCAGTGCTCGGTCGCACCCCGCTGCTACGGAGCGCTCCAGCCGGCGGGGCCGCCGGCTGGAGCGCTCCGGTGGAACCGGAAACCCCGGGGGTCAGTCCTGGTCCTGGGCGTACTGAGCCGCATGCCAGCTGGAGTCGATGGCGGGATTGGCCAGGGTCCCCCAGAAGCGATCGTCAGGTATCGATGGCAGTGGCGGATTGCCCAGGTCCGCGTGCAGATCCGTACGCCAGTCGACAGTGAGACGGGCGCGGATGCTCGCGCTCTCGCACACGGACCTGTGGGGCGAGCCCCAGATTCCGTGCACCATCTTCTCCGCGGCCCACCTGCGAGGAGCGTCCCGGTGGGTGTTCGCCTGCACGATCACCGTGCGCAGTCGCAGGGCCAGCGGGTCGGCCTGTTCCGGACGTGGTGGGGATTCGCCCCGGTCCAGCGCGTCCAGGGCCGACCTGATCTCCGGGTACTTGTTCAGGCCCGTTTCCACGGCCACTCTGCGCAGCTGCTTCCGCGCGGCCTTGGCCACCTGCTCACGAGGCAGGACCGCCAGCAGCGCACCGAGTTCCTCGAGACCGTCGAGGAAACCGACATGCAGGACATCGGTGGGACTGCAGGACAGGTCCAGCTCCGGCAGCTGCTTGTCCGGTCGGGGAAGGGGATCATCGGCGCTGCCCCAGTCCGGTCCGGGAGGACCGACCCGTTCCCAGAACAACCGGCCGTTGAACGTGATGGCACCCCCGTCCCGGCCCCCGTCCAGCTGGTCGGCCAGGTCTGCCAGATACGCGCCCAGCGAGTCGGCCCGCCCGAAGTCGGTGCCGGTCTCATCGAAGAAGCGTCCGATCGCGCCGTAGGAGTCCTGCCCCCGGCGGCAGTCGATCGTGAGACCGTCGGCCGTCACCCCGTAGGAACCGAACTTCAAGTAGGCGTCGATCCAGTAGTGCTCGGCCTCCTCCTCGTTCAGGTCCTCGGCGATGCTGCGCATGAACCTGGTGTCCCCGACGATCTCGCTCACCGACAGCAGCCGGTCGTGCGTGCTGAACCGGAAGGCTTCCGCGCCGTCCAGAGCCCCGTTGTGCCGGAGCAGTGACGCGACCAGATCGGGAGGGAAGGTGACGCCCAGTTCCTCCTCTGCCGCCGCTATCTCCTCATGGCCCGCGGGCGGCCCGAGCGTGGCGAAGGTGCGAGGGGCCTTCTCGCGCAGCCACTCGTCGATGCGGACCCACGAATCCCGGACCAGGTCTTTTGTCATGAGCTGAGCCTAGAGAAGGACACTGACAGCCTGATCGCCGCCCACCGGCCACGGGGCGGGGCAGGCAGAATCCGCTCGCCGCGTCGGCGGAGCAGATGGCAGGGTGCGGAGGATGACGCCCCAGCATCAGATTCGTGCCGACTACGACGCTCGCACGATCGTGGTCTATCAGGCCTACTCGCCCGCCATAGCTGACGCCGCACTGCGAGCGGGCCGCTTCGCCGCGCCGTTCTCGTTCGGCCGGATGACGTGGATCAAGCCGTCGTTCATGTGGCTGATGCACCGCAGCAACTGGGCCCGCAAGCCCGGCCAGGAACGCGTTCTCGCGGTGCGGATCACCCGGGAGGGCTGGGAGGAGGCCTTGTCCCGGGCCGTGCTGACGACCGCCGACCCGGTGGCGACGGCCCGGGCAGCCGTACATGTCCAGTGGGACCCGGAGCGCTCGCCGCGCGGGGCGGCACTGAACCACTACAGCATCCAGGTCGGCATCGGTCGTCATCTGATCCGCACGTTCACCGACGACTGGATCGTCGGTCTCACCGACCTCACCCCTCAGATCCGAAAGGCTTCGACCCTGATACAGACCGGGCAGGCCGCCAAGGCACAGCGCTTGTTCCCTGCGGAGCGCATCTATCCCACACCCCGGACACTGGAGGACGTCATTTCCCCAGGGAGATGACGGCGGACTGCTGAGATCCGCCCGCGATCGCCGGCACTTCGATTCACGCCACACGCCCTACAGGCGGACGTTCCAGTCCACCGTGGAGCGCAGGGTGCGGATGACCTTCGGGTCGCGCACCGACGGGGTGCGGTCCTCCGCCGTGACCGACAGGCGGTGCGTGCGGAGGTCGAAGAGCCACAGCTCCGCCACCGGCACCTCCGTGCGGCCCGCGAACCGCTTCAGCTCCCGGCCGTCGAGGTACCAGCGGACCACGAGCTGACGGCCGTCCGCACCGGCCAGCTTCGGTACGGACACCTTCGCCGTGTTGCGCAGCCGTAGGGTGCGGTCCGTCGGGGTGACCGGGCTGACGATCCGCGCGTGCTGGTAGAAGCCGCCGATCATCGACTCGACCCCGGGCAGGTTGAAGGGCTTGCCCAGGACCCGCATGAGCGAGTTGTCGGTGGGCCGGTAGAGCCCGGTCACGAAGTAGTTGCCGCCCTCGTACGCGCCGACCGTGCCGCCGTCCGGTGATTCCTCGCCGAGCCAGCGGTGCCACTTGGCCCGCCGGTCGGCCATGCGTTCGGCGGTCAGGGCCGAACTGTTGGATTCGGCGGGCTCGGGGCCGGTGTACTTCTCGTAGTCCGGGACGCCCGGGTAGAAGTATTCGTCGGCGAGCTTGCCGAGGGAGTGGCCGGTCTCGTGGATGGCGACCTGGCCGGACTTCGGGTGGCCCGCGGAGGCCGTCGATATGCCCTCGTAGCCGAGGGTGGCGCTGGGCTCGTTGTAGCCCGCCCCGCCGTACTTGGCGCTGTTGGCCAGGACGATGACGAGGTCGGCGGCGGGCGCCTTCGCCACGTACGCGTCGACCTTGGGCTGGTCGATGCAGAGCAGCCGCTCGATGTTCTCGCACCAGAAGTACGAGCCGAGGGCGGTGTCGCGGACGGTGGCCGGGTCCGGGTCGCCCGAGACTCCGGAGTCGTGCGAGACCGCGTCGACCGTCCAGACGTTGAAGAGGTTGCGGTACGTGGTGTAGGGCTCGACGGCGGTCACCTCGGCCCATTTCTGCTCGGCGTCGGTGTGGAACCGTGCCAGCTCGTCGGCGGTGTAGCCGTCGCCGATGACCACCACGTCGAGGCGGTCCGCGGTGGAGCCGTTGTCGATCATCTTGGTGACCCCGCCGTCGGCCGCCCGCTCGGCCGGGGAGAGCCGGCCCGAGGCCTTCGCGGGGCTGCCTGCGGCGGGGACGCGGGCGTGGCCCGAGCCGGCGTCACCACCGTGTTCCGGCCCCGGTATCTCGACCTCCACCCGGGGAGCGCCCGCGGCACCCGCGCCACCCGCCGCGTCCGCGGGTCCGGCGGCCACCAGTGCGGCGGTGGCGCAGATCGCCGCGAGAGCTACGCGCCAGGCCGGGCGCACGGCCGGACGACGCCGGGCCGGTCCTCCTGCCGGTACCTCGGCCGGTCCCCCGACTGCGCCTCTGACTGGATCCATGAAGTCCTCCCCCGGGAACGGAAGTTGAGCGGTTTGTTAAACCGTTTGTTAAGTGCAGTGAATCGGTTGCTTAAACTAGGTGGCGCACGGGACGTGCGCAATGCCTGCTCCCCCTGAATACTGGGGAGTTCGAGCAACCAGGGGGACTTCATGGACGAACCGGCGCGGATCGGTCGCAGGGTTCAGCGCATGCGCGGTGAACTCGGTCTGACGCAGCGGCAATTGGCCGAGCCCTCCTACACCTCGGCCTACATCTCCACGCTGGAGTCGGGCAAGGTACGGCCCTCCGAGACGGCATTGCGCTTCCTCGCCGACCGCCTGGGGACCTCGTACGAGGAGCTGGCCACCGGCCGACCCGCCCACCTGGCCACCGAGCTGCGGCTCGCGCTCACCGACGCCCAGCAGACCCTCGCCACGGGTGCGGCCGACGAGGCCGCCGTACGCTACCGGCGGCTGCTCGGCGAAGCAGAAGCGCTCGGGCTGGCCCCCGAACAGGCGGAGGCGCGGCTCGGGCTCGGCGAATGCGCGCTGGAGTCCGGCGAACTGCCGGACGCGATCGGTCACTTCGAGGCGGCCGAGCGCCTCCTGGCGGACGAGCCCCTGCCCCGCCGGGCCCGGCCGATCCGCGGCCGGGCCGTCGCGCACCTGCTGGCCGGCGAACTGCGTTACGCCTGCTACCTGCTGGAATCCGCCATCGACGAGCTGGGCTCGAGCGGGCTCGCCGATCCCGAGGCACTGGTGCTCCTCAACGCCGCGATCATCGGGCCGTACCTGGACATGGGTGCCCACGCCCGCGCCGCCCGCGCCGCCGAGCTCGCACTCGCGCTGGCTCCGCAGGTCAGCGACCCGGCGCTGGTGGCCGGCATGCACCGGCAGGTGGCCCGGACCTTCCTGGCCGGCGGGCGGGTGGCCGACGCGGACGCCTCACTGGCCAAGGCCCAGGAGATCTACGGCCAGTTGCGGCTGCGGACCGACCTGGCGCACTGCCACTGGATGCGCGGATACGTACAGGCGCAGAACGGCGAGCTCGCCTCGGCGGAGCGGGAGCTGCGCACGGCCAGGGACATGCTGTCGGCGCGGCGCGCCGGGCTCTACACGGCGCAGGTGGAGGTCGAGCTGGCCGACGTACTGCGCCAGCTGGGCCGGTACGAGGAGGCGGCCGGGCTGCTCTCGGCCCTGCTGGAGCTCGGGGACAGTCACGGCGCCGTGCACGCGGGCGGGGCGCACCGGCTCCTCGGCCTGATGGCCGAGGAGCGCGGCGAGGCGGAGTCCGCGGAGGAACACTACGTACAGGCGCTGGCGCTGCTGGAGCGCAGCGGGGCGACGGGCGATCTCGCCGACCTGTGCCGGCTGCTGGGCGATCTGCTGCGGCGTACGGGACGGGTCGAGGCGGCCATGGACGCGTACCGCACGGGCCTGGGGCACCGGGCGGCGCCCGGGACCACCACCCTGGGACCGGCGCCCGCGACGCCGGCCCCGCGCACCCCCCGGGTCAGTGGTTCTCGGTCGGCTGCAGGTCCCGCGGAATGAGCGTCCAGGTCGTGGCCGCCGCGGCGACCGCGAGGACGGCGGCCAGCAGGAACGCCGGGGTGATCGCCAGGGTGTAGGCGTGCGAGGCGGTGTCGAGCAGGGCCTGGCCGACGGCGCCGCCGAGGCGTTCGGCGGTGTGCGCGGCCTCGCCGACGGAGTCCCGTACGGCGGCGGTGCTGGGGCCGTCCAGGTCCAGGGCGGGCAGGTTGCCGCGGTAGAGCGCCGCCGCGGTGGAGCCGAGGACGGCGACGCCCATGGCGGAGCCGAGTTCGTAGCAGGTCTCCTCGATGGCGGCGGCGCTGGAGACCTCGGCGGCGGGCGCGGCGGAGACCAGCGTCACCGAGGCCACGGTGGTGGCGAGTCCGGCGCCCAGGCCCATCACGGTCAGGGCGGCCGCGAAGGCCGGGTAGCCGAGGTCGGTGAACTGCTGGAAGGTCCAGGGCAGGGCCATGCCGACGGCCAGGACGACCAGTCCGGCGCCGAGCACGTGGCGGATCGCGAACCGCTGCATCAGCGACGGGGCCACCATCGAGGCGGCGATCAGCGCGAGCGGGGCGGGCAGCAGGCGCAGTCCGGCCTCCAGCGGGGTGTAGCCCTCGCCGTACTGGAACCACTGGGTGACCAGGAACAGGATGGCGCCCATGCCCACCATGGGCAGGAAGATCGCGGTGGCCGCGACGCTGAACGCGGGCCTGGCGAACAGCCGTACCTGCAGCAGGGGGTTGTCCAGGCTCAGCTGGCGGCGCACGAAGACGGTCAGGGCAACGGCGGCGATCAGGAGCAGGGCCCAGGGCAGCGGCTCGGCGATCCCGCTCTTGCCGAGCTGCTTGATACCGCCCGCGAGGGCGAGCATGCCGATGACGGACTGGCCGACGCCCCACCAGTCCCACTTGCCGGCGCTGCGCGGCGAGCGCGATTCGGGCAGGTAGCGCAGGCCGGCCGCGACGATGACGGCGGCGACGGGGAGGTTCAGGAGGAAGGCGGAGTGCCAGCCGTAGTCCTGGACCAGGAGCCCGCCGACGACGGGCCCGAAGGCCATGCCGCCGCCGAAGACGGCAGCCCAGACGGCAAGCGCGAAGGCGCGCTCCTTGGCGTCGGTGAAGACGGTGCGCAGGATCGACACGGTGGACGGCATGATGGCCGCGCCGCCGATGCCGAGGAGGGCGCGGGCCGCGATCACGTGCCAGGCCTCGGTGGAGAACACGGCTATGAGCGAGGCCAGCGAGAAGATGCCGAAGCCCGCCATCAGCAGCCGCTTGCGCCCCCAGCGGTCGCCGAGCGCACCGGCGGTGACCAGCAGGCCGGACAGGGCGAGCGCGTAGATGTCGATGATCCACAGCTGCTGCACGGCCCCGGGCCGGAGGTCACCGACGAGCGAGGGAAAGGCCACGTTGAGGATCGTGGTGTCCATGGAGATGAGCAGGAGGCTGCCGGAGAGGATCGCCAGGACGATCCACCTACGGGGGTCCAGCGCGGGGGTGTGCATGAAGTTCCGTTCAGAGGTGCGCACGCTGCGCACGGTGGAGGGGAGTTTCAGGGCGCGGGAGCGCCGGCGGGGGGCTGCACGACGGGCCGCGTCCCGCTGAGGAAGGAGGTCAGGACCAGGTGGCCGATCTGGCGCGGGGCGAGGTGGCCGTCGCGCACGCCCTCGGCGGCCGCGTCGAGCAGGCCCCAGAGCGAGTACCAGATCCAGTACGGCGGCAGGTCCGCGCGCAACCGGCCCAGCCGCTGTCCGTGGGCGAGGAAGGCCAGGGCCCGCTGGTCCTGCCGGTCGACGCCGGCCCGGAACTGCGGGTCCGCGAGGACGGTGGCGTCCCGCGAGGCGAATCCGTAGAGGTGCGCGGCGGGCATCAGGGCGATGACCAGGTCCTCGATGGCGGTGTCGAATGCGGCCGCGTCGGCGCCCGGCGCCAGGTCGAGGGGGGCCAGGCACTCGTCGACCACCTCGATCGCCCGGACGGCGACGGCCTTGAGCAGTGCCTCGCGGGTTGCGTAGCGGCGGCTCAGCGTGGCGCGGCTGGTGCCGATGCCGGCGGCGATCTGCACCATCGAGGCGCTGTGATCGCCGGCGAGGATGCGGGCGGCACCGTCCAGCAGTTCTTCTTCGTTCACCATGAGTGAGCCTCCTTCGCCTCGAACGATACAAGATTGTCTCATTCGAGGCAAAGGAGATGCACGACCACCACACAGGGATCACCAGGAGGGCGCGGTGAGCGCGGTGACCCCCGGCAGGAATCCGGCGTGCACCTGCCCGCGCATACGAACACGGGAGAGCCCGAACCGGCGCAGGCCGCGACCCTGCCCGTCGTCATCGTCGGACTGCACGGCGACGCCAGGTCTCACCCGGCCCGGAGCGCGCACGGCTGACCCGGCTCCGGGAGTCGTGCCTGCTGACCGGAGGGATCCGCCCGGGCTACTCCCCGGTGGTTCGGGCACGGGCCCCCGTGCGGGTGCGGCCGGCGGTCTGGGCCCGCTGCGGGTGGCGGCGTACGTACTCGTGCTCCAGCTCGTTCATCCGCTTCGTGTGGGTGACCAAGGCGTCGTCGGACCCGTGCAACAGGGTCTCGTGGCGCGTGCGGTGAATGGCCTCCAGCTCCTTGAGCAGCCGGCCCTCCTCCAGTTTCTGCGCCGACGGACCGCCGTCGTTCTCGGTCATGGCACGTACACCTCCTCCGCCGGGCCGCGGGATCACACTCGTCCGTCCTCCCCGGCCACTCCATCATCCCCCGCACCGCGGGACAGGGCCTCCGGGCGCACGAATCCGGCCGCCCAGCGGGAGTAGACACTGTCTACACCTGCTGGTAGACAGTGCCCATGGACCAGGAGAGACCGCTCCGGGAGCGGCTGATCGACGTGGGCGTGGAGCTCGTCATGAGCGAGGGGACCGGCGCTCTGGGGCTGCGGGAGATCGCCCGCCGGGCCGGCGTCTCGCACGGGGCGCCGCGCCGGTACTTCCCCACGCACCAGTCGCTGTTGTCGGCGATCGCCCGGCGCGGGTTCGAAGAGCTCGGCGCCCGGTTCGCGACCTCGGCGGCGGGCGCCGGGGAACTGCCCCCGCGCGAGCGGGTGCGGGCGATCGGGTGCGCGTACGTCGGCTACGCGCTGGAGCACGCGGGGATGTTCGAGCTGATGTTCCGGCACGACCTGCTGGACAGTACGGGCCGGGGGGCCGCCGAGGGGCCGCGGCTGCGGGAGACCACGCTCGCGATGTTCGGCCTCCTCGTCGGACTCGTCCGCGAGTGCGGGGCGGCCGAACCCTCCGTCACCGCCGCCGCGTTGTGGGCCAACCTGCACGGCGTGGCCCAGTTGTGGCGCTGGGGCAGCCTGCCGCTGGTCCTGGGCGGCGCCCCGGCCGACGGCGTCGATCGGCTCGTCGGCGCCGCCGTCGACGCGCACCTCGGGCCGGAGCCCGTATGAGGCAGCGGATCTCACTGCTCGTCAGTGTGGCGGGAGCCATGCTCGTCGCACTGGACGGCACCGTGCTGACCGTGGCGCAGCCGAGCCTGCGGCGCGATCTGGGGGCGAGCGTGGCGCAGGTCCAGTGGACCAGCACCGCCTACTTGCTCGCCGTGGCCGCTTTCCTGGTGGTCGCCGGGCGCCTGGGTGACCGGTACGGGCACTCCCGGCTGCTCTTCGTCGGCGTGCTCGGCTTCGCCGGCGCCTCGGCCGGCATCGTCTTCGCGCCGGGCGTGGGCTGGGTGATCGCCCTGCGCGCCGTGCAGGGCGTGTTCGGGGCGCTGCTGCAGCCCGCGACGCTGGCGCTGCTGCGGCTCGCCTATCCGCCCGACCGGCTTTCCGGCCCGGTCGCCGTGCGGACCAGCGCAATCGGGGTGGCCGCGGCGGCCGGTCCGCTGCTCGGGGGCGTGCTGGTCGACCGGTGGGACTGGCGGGCCGTGTTCGTGATCAATGTGCCGGTGGCCCTGGTGATAGCGGCGCTGACACTCGCCGTACGCGCCCCCGCACCGCCGCGTGCGGAGCGCGGGCGGCTGGAACTCACGGGCGCGGCCCTGCTCGCGACGGCCCTCGCGGTGTTCGTGCACACGCTCGTCGGAGTGCCCGGATACGGGTGGACGGCCTCGCGCACGCTCCTCGGGTTCGGGGCGGCCGCCGCCGTGGCTGCTGTTTTCGTACGCCGTGAGCGCCGGGCGCTGCAGCCCTTCGTACCGCGTGCCGTGGCCCGGTCCACGGCGGTGACGGCCTCGATGGGACTGCTGCTGATCGTCTCCGCGGGCATGTTCGGGGCGCTGTTCACCGCCACGTTCCACCTCCAGGACGTCGAGGGACTGGACCCCCTGGCCACCGGGGTGCGGGTGCTGCCGCTGACCGCGCTGATGGTCGCGGGGGCGCCCGTCGCGGGCCGGGCCCTGCGGCGGTACGGGCCGCGGCGGACCGCACTGGCCGGTACGGGGCTGGTCGTCGCCGGGATCGCCGGGCTGGGCTCCGCGTCCCCGGTGGCCTTCGGGGTGCTCGGCGCGGGGTTCACCGTCGTCATGGTCACCGCGACCGGGGCGGTGGTCGGCGAGGCCCCGGCCGGATACGCCGGGGTCGTCGGAGGGCTCAAGCAGACGGCCATGAACGTCGGCCCGGCGCTCGGGATCGCGGTCGCCGCGAGTGCCGGGCTGCGCGGCTCGGCGCTGGTGGCCCTGTCCGCGCTGGCCGCCGTAGGACTGGTGGCGGCGTCACTGCTGCCCGGCGGCGCGCGCCCGGCAGCTGCGGGCGACCTCGTCGGCGAAGACGAGGGCGGGCGGGGCGAGGGCGGCCCAGCGGCGGACCGCCCATCCGACGGCGAGGGGCGGCAGCGCGGGGATCGGCACGAGGCGCAGCGGGCCGTCTGAGCCGGGGATCTGCCAGCCGGGCAGCGCGGGCACGACGGCGTGTCCGAGGCCCAGTTCGGCCAGCAGCAGGGCGGTGTCCCAGTCGGCCACGCTGGTGTCGGAGCTGACGCGGATGCCGGATTCGGCGAAGGCGGCGTCGAGGTGGGCGCGGGAGGCGGAGTTCTTGGGGAGCCGGATGTGGCGGATTCCGGCGAGGTCGGGGGGTTCGATGCGGGCGCGGGCGGCGAGGGGGTCGTCCGCGCCGACGGCGAGCACCCAGGGCAGTTCCATGACGGGGCGCAGCTCGATGCCGCGGACCGGGCCGCCGATGGTGATCCAGGCGAGGTCGAGGGCGTCGGCGGCGAGGGCGTCGAGGCAGCTGCGGATGGAGTTCTCGGTCTGGAACTCCAGGTTCACCTCGGGGTGGCGGCGGCGGAAGGTGACGACGGCCTCGGACATGAAGTGCCGCACCGTCGTCCCGCCGGTGGTGACGCGGACGGTGCCGCCGCCGCCCCGGACGAGGTCGTCGACCCGGCGCAAGGCACCGTCGAGTCCGGCGATGCCGTCGGCGGCGGCCGCCTGGATGATGCGGCCGGCCTCGGTGGGTACGACCCCGCGGGCGTGGCGCTCCAGGAGGCTCGTGCCGGTCTGCTTCTCCAGGCGGCGGACGTGCTGGCTGACGGCCGACTGGGTGCAGCCGAGGTCGCGTGCCACGGCGCTGAGGCTGCCGGCGCGGCAGACCGCCACGAACACACGAAGATCGTCGAGGGTCATGAGACCCAAGATATCGCTTGGGTATGGGGAGTAAATCGGAGGATTGACTTGGGTTTTCGATGGGATCAAGATCGGTGCAGGGCCCGGGCGGCAACCCGTCCCCGCCTTCGCCACGGTGTCCGGAACCCGGGGCGCGGGCGAGGACGGGTGTCGACCCACCCGGCCCCGGCCCCGGCCTCAACTCGGTTACCACGAACGACCGGAGGGACACAGCGGTGCCGGATCACGTCGTCGCCTGGCTGCGGGAGCTCGGTGCGCGGGAGATCACCCATCCGGGTGGGACCCTCCTCGCACACCTTGAGCGCGTACGGGGACTCCTTGCGTCCTGGGGTGCGCGGCCCGCGCTCCAACGGGCGGGTCTGTGCCACGCGTTCTACGGCACGGACGGATTCCCCACCGCCCTGCTGCCGCTCGCGCGGCGGGCCGAGCTGGCCGCGGTGATCGGCGACGAGGCGGAGGAGATCGTGTACCTGTACGCGGCCTGCGACCGGGCGGCCTCGTACCCGACGCTCGCCCTCGAGGACGCGGTCTTCCGGGACCGGTTCACCGGCCGCGTCCACTCCCCCTCCCCTGCGTTGCGGCGGGACCTCGCCGAGCTGTCGGCGGCCAACGAGCTCGACCTCGCGCGGATCGATCCCGCCTTTCGCGAGGCCTGGGGAGGCGAACTCCTCGCCCTGTTCACGCGGTTGGGCGGGCTCCTGAGCGAGCCGGCCCGGCGGGAGTGCCGGGCCGTGCTCGGCGACGGCGAGGGCTGAGGCGGTCAGGGGGCGGGGCGGCCCGTGAGGGTGATCTCGGCGGCGCTGGTCCACGGGCCGCGGCCGCCCGCCTCGGTCAGTGCTCTCAGGCGTAGGTAGCGGCCCTGCTTCGGGGCGAGGTCCGTGGCCTTGGCGGTCGCGGTGTCGGCGAAGGTGCCGGTCGCCACCGGTGGCCCCCAGTCGGTGGTGGTGTCGGAGACGTACACCTCGTAGCCGCCGATGCGGCCGTTGACGCCGCCGTCCTGGCGGGGCAGGTAGCCGAGGCCGTCCACCGCGTAGCGGGCGCCGAGGTCGATCCGGATCTCGTGCGGGAGCGGTGCGGGCCGTGCCGAGGACCAGGCGGTGTGCCAATGCGTGGCCGGGTTCCCGTCGAAGGCGCGCGCGGCGGCGCCGTTCTCGGCGGCGGTCTCCTCGCTGTCCGCGTGGACCAGGGACCAGGCCGAGCGGTCGATCGGAGTGGCGGCGGGCAGGGGTTCGGTCGTGGGGAGGCTGGTGCCGGAGGCCGAGACGGTGAAGGCGCCCGCCTTCGTACCCGTCTTGATCCAGAGCACTCCGGAGCGGTCGGCCGGGTCGAAGAACCAGCCGGATGCGGCCGAGTCGTAGGCGGCCTTGGAGGCCAGGCCCGGCACGGGGGCTCCGTCGACGGTGACGGTGGCGGGCGCGGTGGCCACGTGCAGGGTGAACTCGTAGCCGCGGGAGGCCGGTTTGCCGGTGTAGCTGCCGGTGGGGGCGCCGACGGAGACGGAGACCGTACCGGAGCCGGCCGGCGGGGCGGTGACGTCGACCCGCTGGCGGGCGAAGGCACCGGACTGGTGGGCGCGGGTGCGGCCGTCGTCCTCGTAGAGGCTGAAGGAGGAGGTGCCGCGCGGATGGATGTCGTAGGTGAGGGTGTCCACGGGCTTCTCGCCGGTGTGGTTCATCTGCGGCCACATCGGTACGACGGCGCCGCCCTTGACGAAGAGCGGCAGGGTGTCGAGGGGCGCCTGATATCCGTTCAGCCATCCGGGGCCCGCGTACGTACGGCCCGTCCAGTAGTCGGTCCAGGTCCCGGCCGGGAGGTAGATGCCGTCGCGGACCGAGGTGTCGGAGACGACGGGCGCGACGAGGAAGGAGTCACCGGCCATGAACTGGCCGCTGGTGAGGTTGCCTCGGGCCACCGGGTCGTTCGGGTACTCCAGGACCATGGCGCGGGTGCTGGGTACGCCGCTCTCGTGGGCGACGCGGCTCATCGTGTACAGGTACGGCATCAGTCGCATCTTGAGCTGCAGGTACTTGCGGTTGACGGAGAGGTACGGCTCGGCGAAGCGCCAGGGCTGCTTGTCCTGGTAGCCGGCGGACGGGTTGGTCGCGCCCCAGCCGGACATGGTCATGAAGGCCGGGGTGAAGGCCTTCCACTGGAGGTCCCGGACGTACGTCTTCGGGCTGCCGCCGAAGATGCCGTCGACGTCGCCGGCCGCGTAGTTGAGGCCGGACAGGCCCGCTCCGGTGATGGCGGGGACGTGCCAGCGCATGTCGTCCCAGGTGCCGTGGGTGTCGCCGGTCCAGACGACGGCGTTGCGCTGGGTGCCCGCCCAGCCGTCGACGGTCCACACGTAGCGGCGGGCGTCGGAGTTCTTCTCGATCCCGTCCACGGCCTGCTGCACGCCGTTGAAGGCGTACTTGTAGCCGCTGCCGATCCAGGCCACGTCGGTCTTCACGCCCCGGCTGCCGGCGGTGCCCACCTCGTCGGCGATGGAGCCGAGGCCGGTGGAGGTCCACAGGCCCGTCTGGAAGCCCTTGGCCTTCAGCGCGTCCACCGTCGACTTGAGGGGCGCGGTGTAGCCGCAGCCGTAGCCGTCGTTGGGCAGGAACCAGCCCGAGGGCATGTCGGCGGCCCGGGCGTCGGCCGCGTAGCCGACGACGTCGGGAGTGGTCCGGTGGCGCGGCCGGTTGTGATCGCCCTGGTAGTCGGGGTTGGAGGCGTTGAAACAGTCGGCGTTGCCGAGCTCGAAGCCCCACATCGGCGCCATGAAGGGTTTTCCGCTGACGTCGGTGTACGCGTCGAGCACGGATTTGAGGGAGTCGCCGGTGAAGTACCAGGCGTCGAAGCGCTTCTCGTCGTGGGCGAGGGTGGTGGGCGCGTGGAAGCCGTAGGAGCCGGGGGCCCAGGTGTTGCGCATGACGCCGTAGCCGTTGGTGGACATGTAGAAGGGGGCGGGGCTGGCGTTGTCATTCTCGCGCCACTTGTTGTCGACGGCGATCGGGACGGTCTTGCCGCGGAGCGCCCATTCGCCCAGGCGCAGGCCGGTGCCGTAGAACTGCTCGTCCGCGCCCCGGGCCAGGTACTGGGTGGTCCGGGTGCCCGTCCAGCTGGTGGGCCGGGTCTCCTGCCAGACGGGGGTGGTGTTGTCGGCGCGGTAGACGGAGAACTTGAGGGGCGCCTTGTTGACCCGGATGGAGAGGGATCCGGTGGTGATCCGGTAGTACGGGCCCGCGTCCGAGTAACTCGCTTCCGCGGGGCCGAAGTCGGTGGTGGGGGCGAGGTCGGAGCCGGCCGGGTCGTCGGTGAAGGACCCGTCGGGCGAGAGCCAGAGCCGGAAGATGTCGGCGCGGGCGATGACCACGCGGGCCCTGGCCCCGCCGGAGGCGGTGATGGTGAAGGTGTTCCCGGACCGGGTGAAGCCGGTGACGTCGCCCGCCGTGGCCGTGGCCCCGGCGGGGGCTGCGGAGGCCGCGGACGCGGGTACGGCGAGCGGTCCGGCGGCCGCCAGCCCCACGACGGCGAGGGTGGCGGCGAGCAGCGCGGCGATGGCCGGGGTGCGTCGCCTGCGCCGCCGTCGCGCCGTGTGAACCCGGCTGCCTGACGGGCCTTGACGACCCTGGCTCCTGCGGATGCTTGGCAGTCTCATGGGGCACTCCTCGTGCGGTCCCGAACACGGACACAGCTCCTTGGCATGCTCCTGGCAAGATAGCGCTCCGGCGGCCCTTCGTGAAAGATGATGCTCGAAGTCCCGTGTGATCACGCAGATTTGAGCATCCGACAGTTCCGCAAGACATCCCCTAGAGTTCGGGCCATGGTGACCGACGCCGATGTGGCAGTGGTGGGGGCGGGACCGGTCGGGCTCGGCGCAGCGCTGCTGCTCGCCCGGGCCGGGCTCGATGTGGTGGTGCTGGAACGCCGTCCCGGGCCGGTGACCGAATCCCGCGCGACGGACCTGCACGCGCGGACCCTGGAGGCCCTCACCCCGAGCGGACTGGCCCAGTCGCTGCTCCCGCTGGGCCGGCGCGTGGACACGGTCGAGATGTGGTCGGGGCGGCGCCGGCTCGGCAGCTTCGGCCTGGGCCGGCTGCGCTCCCCCTACCCGTACATCCTCACCGTCCCGCAATGCGCGACCGAGGGCGTGCTCGCCGCGGAGGCCGAGCGCGCGGGTGTGCGCGTGCACCGTGCGACGGCCGTCCGCTCGGTCGAAGAGGACGCCGACGGCGTCACCGTACGGTCGGACACCCTCGACCCGGTGCGCGCCCGCTGGGCCGTGGCGGCCGACGGCGCGTCGAGCACCCTGCGCGCCCTGACCGGAACGGTGTTCCGCGGCAGGACGTACGCGGGCACGTGGCGGCTTGCCGACCTGCGTGTGGAGGAACCCTCACTGGATCCGGCGCGGGTGCACATGGTCGGCGGGCCGCGCGGCCTGCTCGTGGTCCTGCCCATGCACCTCGACGGCTGGACCCGGGTCGTCCTGCACCTTCCGCACGGCGGCATGCCGGGCGGGGGCATGCCGGGCGGGGACGTGCCGGGCGGGGACGTGCCGGACGGGGGCGGCGCGGAGGAGCTCGTCGCCGAGGCGGCGGCCCGGGGGTGGACGGCGACCGTCCGCGAATGCCGCTGGACGAGTACCTTCCGCACCCACCGACGCCTCGCCGCGCACGACGGCGGGAGGCGGGTGCTGCTGATCGGCGACGCCGCCCATGTGTGCAGCCCGATCGGCGGGCAGGGGCTCAACCTCGGTCTGCGGGACGCGGTCTCCCTCGCGGCGGCGCTGCCCGCGGCCACTGCCGCGGCCCGCGGCGGCCCGTCCCACGAGGCGCTCACGGCCTGGCGCCGCGCCCGTCGCGCCGATGCGCTGGGCGTCCTCGCCCGCACCGATCTCGCGACCCGCGCCTGGACCCTGCGCTCGGCACCCGCCCGCGTCGTACGGGACACGGCGGTGCGCGGCGCACTCACCATCCCGGCCGGGCGCCGTCTGCTCGCCGAGGCGGTCGCCGGCCCCCGGCCCAGGGGGTGTCCTGCCGATCACGCCGGGCTCGATCGGCAAGACACCCCCTAAACCGGTTCGGGACGCGGTGGGGTGACCGCCAGGACCGGTGGGGCCGGGGAGGACCAGCGATGGCCGCAGGGTTCGAAGGCCAGGACCACCGGCTGCCCCGGGCGCTGACGCCAGGAGATCCGTTCCGGTGCGCCGTCGCACACCGGACAGCAGGGCAGCGGACGGGGTTCCGGCAGGCACTCGGGGGCTGCCGTGAGCTGCGTGGCGTGCGGATCGCGCATGGAGGCTCCCTGGTCGTGCGGTTGGGCTGATCGCACTGTGCCATGGACGGACCCTGGTACGCACGGGCGGATCATCCAGTGTTCCGGCTGGTCAGAGGTGCGGTCAGCAGGGGGAATCCGGTCCTCTTACGGGCACTTGGTGATCAACCGCTCCCGCTGCCGGCCTCCACGAGGCCCGATTCGTACGCCGCGATCACCGCCTGTGCGCGGTCGCGGACGCCCAGCTTGCCGAAGATGCCGGTGATGTGGTTCTTGACCGTGGAGACACTGATGTCCAGGTCCGCGGCGATCTCGGCGTTGCCCCGGCCGGTGGCCATGAGCCGCCAGATCTCCAGCTCGCGCGGGGTGAGTTCAACCGGGGTCCCGGCCGCCCACGACCGCGGCCGCTCGGGGGTGCGTACGTAGGCGGAGAGGAGCCGGCTCAGCAGCCGCGGCGCGACGGCGGCCTCTCCCCCGTGGACGATGCGGACCGCGGCGATCAGCTCCTCCGGGGATACGTCCTTGGGCAGGAAGCCGTACGCGCCGGCGCGCAGGGCGGCGACCACATACTCATCCATGTCGAAGGTGCTGAGGGCCAGGACCCGGGTGCCGGGGAGCGTGCGGGCGAGTTCCGCAGTGGCCCGGACCCCGTCGAGGACGGGCATGCGGATGTCCATGACGACCACGTCGGGCCGCACCTGCTGGGCGAGGGCGACTGCACGGGCTCCGTCCTCGGCCTCGCCCACGACCTCGAACTCCGGGTCGGGGCCCAGGATCAGGGCCAGGCCGCGCCGTACCAGCGGCTGGTCGTCGGCGATGAGTACACGGATCATCCGTGCCGTTCCTCTCCGGAGGGTGTCAGGGACACCGGGGCAGGGACAGTGGCCGGGGCGGGGGCAGGGATGCGGGCCGCCACCCGGAATCCGCCGCCGGCGACGGCGGTGGCCTCCAGGGTTCCGCCCTGGAGGGCCACCCGCTCGTGCATACCGATCAGACCGTACCCGGGGCGCGCCGCGGGGCGTGCGGGCGGTGCCTGCGCTCCCGCGCCGTCGTCGCGCACCTCCACTCCCACCTCGTACCGGTCGTAGGTGAGGCGTACGTGGGCGCGCGCACGGCCCGCGTGCTTCCGGGTGTTGGTCAGGGCCTCCTGGACGATGCGGAAGACGGTGAGGCCCACGCTCGGCGGGAGCGGGCGCACCGGGCCGTCCACGGTGAACTCCGTCTCCGTACCGGCCAGCCGGGACTCGGTGATGATCCGGGCGAGGTCGCCGGCCCCGGGCTGCGGCGCCGGCGGGTTGTGTTCCGGTTCCTCCCCGGCCCGTAGTACGTCGAGGAGTTGGCGCATCTCGCGCAGCGCCATCCGCCCGGATTCCTCCAGGGTGACGAGGGCCTCGCGGGAAGCCTGCGGGTCGTAGGCCAGGTTGGCCCGGGCCCCGCCGGCCATCAGCTGCATGGTGGTGATGTGGTGGGCGACGATGTCGTGCAGTTCGCGGGCGATCCGGCGGCGTTCCTCGGCCACCGCCCGGTCTGCGAGCAGCCGCCGCCGGGCCTCGGCCTCCCGCTGCCGGTGCTCGACCGCCCAGGCCGCGGTGACGGTGATGAGCGCCGCGGTGGCGGTGCCGGCCAGTCCCCACCAGCCGAAGGACAGCGGCCAGCCGCTCTGGCCGGCGGAGGCGAGCGCCGCCGCGGCCGCCGCGGCCGCCACGACGACGCCGGGGCGGTGCATCCTGGCCACCGTGTAGAGGGCGATCGTCAGGCTGAGGGTGAAGTGCGGCGACTGCGGCGCCACCACGTTCACCAGTACGCCGACGGCCAGTATCGCGGCGAGCACGGGCACCGGGCGGACGCGCCGGGCCAGCAGGGCCATCGCCGAAACCACCAGCAGGACGGCCGCGGTGACGCTGAGGGTGCCGCCCTCGGCGAGGGTGCTCAGGGAGAAGCCGACGAGGTCCGTGGCGGCGGCCGCCACCGCGACGAGCGCGTCATTGCGCGTCCAGGGTCCCCGGTCCCCTTCGCCTTCCGCGCCCGCATCCCCAGCCGCTCCCGCATCCACATCCGCACGCGTACTCATGACCCCGCCCCCGCCCTTGCCCACGCCCATGCTGCGTCCGTGCCCGCCCCCGTGCCGCCGGTCCTGTTCCCCGGTGGTCGAGACCCATTCTGGCACCGGCCGTCTCCCCTGCCGCCCGACCACGGTCGGGGTCCGGACCAGGACCGGAGTCCTGGTCGGCGCGGGCGTCCGGACCCTGGTCCCGGGCTGCGGATCCTCCTGCGCCCTGACGTTTCGTCCGCTCTCCCCTGATGGTCTGGAGTCGGGCCGGGAAACCCCGGTCCGCACCGCACAGACCGGAGGAAGCCAGTGATCCGCGCCCTGACCGGATTCTCGACGAGAAGTCCGTGGAAGGTGATCGCCCTGTGGGCGGTCCTGGGACTGACGGCGGCCGTCCTGGGCCAGGCGTTCGTCTTCCGCGCCATCCAGACCGGCAGCGGCGGGTTCCTGCCCGCGCACTACGACTCGGCGGCGGCCCTGAAGATCGCCGAGGAGCGGTTCGGGGCCGACCCGGACGCCAATCCGCTCACCGTGCTGGTGGCCCGGTCGGACGAGGCACCGCTCACCGCCGCCGACGAGCAGCGCATCGACGCACAGGCGGCCCGGTTGTCGCGGCAGCGGGTCGTCATGCCCCGCACCGAGGACACCATGCCCCTCGCGCAGGACCACTCTCAGGTCCCCCGGGTGAGTCCGGTCATGACGGCGCCCGACCGCTCCTTCCGGCTGCTGTCCGTCGAACTGAGCGGGAATCCCGCCGATCCCGGTGTGCAGGACACCTACCGGGCCTTCCGCGACTCGGTGCGCGACGCGCTGGCCGAGGAGGGGCTGCGCACCGGCTTCACCGGCGGGATCGCCGACCGGGTGGACAGCACGGACGCAGAGAAGACCCGGTCGGCGATCGTCGGCGGCGCCATGCTCCTGGTCATCGTCCTGCTGCACGTCTTCGTCTTCCGCAGCGCCCTGGCGGCCCTGCTGCCCCTGCTCGCGGTCACCGTCATCGGTGGCGCGGCGGCGGGCGTGGTGGTCGGCGCCGCGCTGCTGACCGGGACCGGACTGGCCGAGTCCACACCGAGCCTGATCAGCGTGGTGCTGATGGGCATCGGCATCGACTACTTCCTGTTCCTCCTCTTCCGCTTCCGGGAGCAGCTGCGCAAGTACCCCGAGCAGTCGGGGCGTGAGGCCGCCGCCCTGGTCGCCGGACGGGTGGGTACGGCCATCACCTCGGCGGCCCTGACCATCGTCGCGGCGTTCGCCACGCTCGGAGTGGCCTCCTTCGGCCAGTTCCAGGTCCTCGGGCCGGCCATCGCCCTGTCCGTGCTCGTGATGCTGCTGGGCAGCCTGACCCTGATGCCGGCCCTGCTGGCGGTCACCGGCCGAAGGATGTTCTGGCCCTCCCGGAGCCTGGAGCGCGAGCCCCGCGCGGGGTCCGCCGCCCGCATGGGCGACCGGGTGGCACGTCGGCCGGTCGCGCTGGTCCTGGCCTCGCTGGCGCTGCTGGGCACGCTGGCCGCCGGGGTCATGGGCATGCGCATCGACTACGGGCAGGGCGGTGGGGGCGGGGAACGCACCGCAGCCGTGACCACCGCGGCCGAGATCTCCCGCGCCCTGCCGGCCGGGGTGTCGGACCCGACGAGCGTCTTCGTCACGGCCTCCGACGGCGCCGTCCTGACCACCGAACGGCTCGGTGGGCTGTCCAAGGCCCTCGCCCGGGTCGGCGGCGTGGGCCAGGTCGCGGACACCGTACTGACGGAGGACCGGCGGGCCGCGCGGATCGACCTGTTCCTGACCGCCGACCCCCAGCGCCAGGAAGCACGCGACCTGGTGACGGGACCGCTCCGGGCCGCGGTCACGGCGCACACCCCCGCCGGTACGGAGGCACACGTGGGCGGCACGGCGGCCGTCTTCGCCGACATCGCGACCGCGGTGGACAAGGACCTCCGGGTGGTCTTCCCCGTGGCGGCGGCGCTCATCGCGCTGATCCTGATCGCCCTGCTGCGCAGCCTGCTGGCGCCGGTGATCCTGCTGGCCGCGGTCGGGCTCGGCTTCGCCGCCACCCTCGGCGCGTCGACCCTGGTGTTCCAGCACGCGCTGGACCGGCCCGGGGTGGACTTCACCCTGCCGCTCGTGCTGTTCCTCTTCGTGGTCGCGCTCGGCACGGACTACAACATCCTGATGAGCGACCGGATCAGGGAGGAGATGGCCCGGCCGGGTCCGGCCCGCGCCGCGGTCGGCCGTGCCGTCCGGCACACGGCTCCGGCCATCGCCACGGCGGGCCTGGTCCTGGCCGCCTCCTTCGGAAGCCTGGCGGTGACCCCCGCCCCGTCCACCCAGCAGATCGGCTTCGCGACGGCCCTCGGCATCATCCTGTCCGCGTTCGTCCTGTCGATCGTGCTGGTGCCCGCGCTGGCCACTGTGCTGGGCCGGTCCCTGTGGTGGCCGGTACGTCCGCGCCGGTCCGGGGCCGACGCCGACGACACCGAGCAGCAGGGGACCCCGGAGCGGGTGCTGGTCGGCTGAGCCGCCCCTGACGGGGCGAAGGCGCCGCCGCACGCAGGGCCCCGTACGTGGTACGTCGTACGGTCGGTCCCGCGCGCGGCGGCGCCTTCGCCGTCCGGTCGCCCCGCCCCGCCCCGGGTGTCAGGCGAGCCGGTCGATCTCGGGGTGGTCCTGGAGCCAGGCGCGGACCGCCTGCTGCTCCTTGCCCTTGCCCGTCTCCTGGATCTTCGCCTCCAGGCCGGTGAGCTGCTCCTCGGTGAGCCTGAAGGACTTCAGCCATGCGGCGACCTTCGGCTCGTCCTGCGCGAAGCCCTTGCGGGCCAGGGTGTGGATCCCGTCGCCCTTGCCCCAGGCTCCCTTCGGGTCCTCCAGCTTGGTCAGCTCGTAGGAGGAGTAGGCCCAGTGCGGGGACCACAGCACGACCGCGACGGGCTCCTTCTTCTCGTAGGCCCGCTTCAGCTCGGCGAGCATGCCGGGCGTGGAACCGTCGACGACCTTGTACTCGCCGTCGAGGCCGTAGTCCTTCAGGACCTTGTCCTTGAGGATCGACATCTCGCCGGCGCTCGGCTCGATGCCGATGATCCGGCCCTTGAACTGGTCCGCCTTGCCCTTGAGGTCGGCGAGCGAGCGCACGTCCTTCATGTAGGAGGGCACGGACAGCTCCAGCGAGGTGGGGCCGTACCAGGAGCCGAGGTCCTCCAGCTTGTTCCCGTACTTCTCCCAGTACTGGGCGTGGGTGACGGGCAGCCAGGCGTCGGTCTGGAAGTCGAGCTGGCCGCCGGCGAGGCCGGTGTAGAGCGCCCCGGCCTCCAGCTGGCGGGCGTCCACCTTGTAGCCGCGGCGCTCCAGCAGCTCCTTCCACAGGAAGGTGGAGGCGATGCCCTCGTCCCACGGGATGTAGCCGACGGAGAGGGTGCGGCCCTTGCCGATGTCCGCGGCCCCGGCCGGGCCGTCCTCGGCGGCGGCGCCGCCGAAGGTGTTCAGGCCGCCCGCGACGAGCGCCAGGACGACGGCGCCGCTGATCGCGTACGCGGGCTGGGGGCGGTGGTTCCACAGCTTGGCCGCGCCGGTCGCGGCGGCCCGCGCCTTGGCGAGCGTACGGCGGCCGAGCGGGGAGACGTGGCGGCCGAGCGCGCCGGTCATCCGGTCCAGGTACATGGCGAGGATGACGATGGAGACGCCCGCCTCGAAACCGAGGCCGATGTCGACATTGCCGATGGCCTTGTAGACGGCGCCGCCGAGACCGCCGCCGCCGACCATGCCGGCGATGACGACCATGGACAGGCCCAGCATGATGACCTGGTTGACGCCCGCCATGACGGTGGGCAGGGCCAGCGGGAGCTGGACGCGTACGAGGGTGTCGCGCGGGCTGGTGCCGAAGGCCTCGGCGGCTTCGACCAGTTCGGCGTCGACCTGGCGGATGCCGAGCTCGGTCATCCGGACGCCCGGCGGCAGCGAGAAGATGATGGTCGCGATGATGCCGGGCACCACGCCCACCCCGAAGAAGATGATGCCGGGGATGAGGTAGACCATGGCCGGCATGGTCTGCATGAAGTCCAGGACCGGCCGCAGGACGGCGCTGACCCGGTCCGATCTGGAGGCCCAGATGCCCAGCGGGACCGCGAAGGCCAGGGTGACGAGCGTGGCGACCAGGACCAGTGACAGGGTGGACATGGCGTCCTCCCACAGGCCTAGGGAGTCGACCAGCGCGAAGCCGGCGAAGGCGAGCAGGCCCGCCAGCAGACCGCGCAGCCACCAGGCGGCGACGGCGAGTATGCCCGCGAAGAGCAGCGGGGCGGGGGCGGACAGGACGGCGTCGATTCCGTCGTAGAGGCCCGTGACGAGGGAGGTGATGGCCTCGAACAGCCAGGAGAGGTGGCTCTGGAGGAAGTCGACTCCGCTGTCGACCCAGGCGCCGAGGTGCAGGCGGGGCATCAGGCGGCCACCTCCGCGCAGTACATCGGGGGCCTTTGTTCGTCGCCGATGAAGGCAATGAGGCGGTCCTGGGGCACGGAGCCGACGACGGAGCCGTCCGCGCCGGTGACGGCGACCGCGTGCGGGACGCGGGCGCTGACGGCGCACAGGTCGGCGAGCGGGGTCCCGGTGGTGACGGTCGGGCAGTCGCAGGCGTCGGCGGCCGGGTCCGGATCGTCCATGACGGCGTCGGCCGTCAGGACCCGGGAACGGTCCACGTCCTGGACGAAGGAGGCGACGTAGTCGTCGGCGGGGCGCGTGAGGATGTCCTCCGCGGTGCCCTGCTGGACGATGCGGCCGTCGCGCATGACGGCGATGCCGTCGCCGAGGCGCATGGCCTCGTTGAGGTCGTGGGTGATGAAGACGATGGTCTTCTTCAGCCGCTTCTGGAGCTCCAGCAGCTGGTCCTGCATGTCGCGGCGGATCAGCGGGTCCAGCGCGCTGAAGGACTCGTCCATCAGCAGGAGCTCGGCGTCGGTGGCCAGGGCCCGGGCGAGGCCGACCCGCTGCTGCATGCCGCCGGAGAGCTCGTCGGGCCAGGACTCCTCCCAGCCCTCGAGCCCGCACAGGGCCAGGGCCTCGGCGGCGCGCCGCTCGCGCTCCGGGCGGGGCACGCCCTGCACCTCGAGGCCGTAGCCGGCGTTCTCCAGCACATTGCGGTGCGGGAACAGAGCGAAGTGCTGGAAGACCATGGAGATCTTCGTGGACCGTACGTGGCGCAGCTCGCGCGCGCTCAGCGTGGTGAGGTCCTGGCCGCCGAAGAGGATGCGCCCGGCGGTGGGTTCCAGGAGGCCGTTCAGCATGCGCAGCAGCGTGGACTTACCCGATCCCGAAAGGCCCATGACCACGAAGATCTGGCCGGGCTGGACCTCGAAGGAGGCGTCGATAACGGCGGCAGTGGTCCCGTCGGCGCGCAACTCGTCGCGGCCGGCGCCGCCTTGGAGTGCGCGGACGGCGGCTTCACTGTCGGCGGGGCGCCTCCCGAACACCTTGTAGACGTGTTCGGCCTGGAGCGTGGACACATACACCTCACGGGTCGTACCAAGTACGGCCCGCACCGGCTGGCCGGCGGGGCCGTGGAGCGGGACGGGATCTGCCCGTGTGCGCCTCGACTCCGGCACGCATGGCCGGAGGACGTGGTTCCGCTCCAGCAGCGCCGATGCCCCCCATTCACCCGAGCAAACGCAAGGGTGATCCTCCTCACGTGCGGGGGTACGGGAGCCCCGTACGCGGACGGTCGCCCCGGCCCGGGCGGCCCCCGGCGACCTCGGACGGGTACACCCGTCCCCCGGGGACGAGTTGGGACCGCGACCGGGCGGCCGGCCGGGCCGCCGGGCCCGGCTGCACCGCCGCCCGGGGTGTGGCCGGGGACACAGTCCTCCCAGGGAGCGTCCTGCCGATCACGCCGGGCTCGGCAGGACACCTCTCAGGTGATGCGGAATCCGGCGGTCGCGTGGTCGCGGCGGTCGCGGTGGAAGGTGAGGCGGTCCCAGGTGGGGAAGGCCAGGTCGGTGACGGCCAGCAGCCGGCCGGAGGGGTCGTGCAGGGTGCGTCGTACCGTCAGGCCGCAGGCCGGGGCGGTGGCCGGCGGGTGGGTGACGCGGGTCATGGTGAGGGTCTCGGCGACCCTGCCGCCCGCCGCGGCCCGGTCGAGCCACCGGTGCAGGGAGGCCAGGTCCCCTTCGTGGGCATCCTGGGTCCGGTTCCTCAGGGCCGTCAGCTCGGGGCTGCGCGCGACGGCCCCGGGGCTGAAGTAGGTGACGGCGTGCCGGAGGGTCTCTCCGGCCGGGCCGCTTTCGCGGTGGTGATGGACCAGGGTGCGGTCCCCGCCGGCCATGCCGAGCAGTGCGGCGAGCGAGGGCGGGACCGTGAGGAGGGTGAGCCGGCTCCGGATCCGGGCCTGCCCGGGAAGCCCGGCCTCCGCGGCCGTCGTCCCGGCCGGGCCGGAGCCCGCCGCGGCCGGGACGACGGAAACGGCGGGTCGGGTGCCGCGTCGGCCGGTGACGACGAGGCCGTCCTCGCGCAGGTGCTGCAGGGCCGCCCTGATGGTCTGCCGGTTGACCTGGTAGCGCTCGGCGAGACTGCGCTCGGAGGGCAGTCTGCCGCCGGGGGTGCGTGCGGCGCGGTCGAGATCGCGGCGCAGGGCTGCGGCGATCCGCTGATACTTGGGCATGGCGGCCTGGCCGCCGCCCCGCGAAGGGGAGGGCATGGCTTCTCCTCTGACGGGTGGTCAAGGACTGCGCGGTCTGCCCAGCCAACCTAACATTGGTCTATACCTTTCAGAAGAGCGGATCGGGGCACGCGCCCCGGTCTGGCCGATTCCGCACCGGCGTCCTGCCGGCCCCTCCGGAGGGCCGGCGGCACGCGGAGCGGCCACGCCGCAGGTGATCGCACGCGGCCACGGGCAGACCGGGCCCCTCGGAAACTGGCCGAAGCCGCACACCGGGAGCAGAAGGCCCAAGGACCCACCGGCAACGGACCGCAGACCGCGGGGCGCCTTGACAGGCGAAGTAATTAGCCGCCATATTAAATGCATGAAGAAGGACGGCGCCGACGGCGAGGCACCCACGCTGGACCAGGCCAGGCGACAGGTCGAGCACTACGGCCTGGAGGTCGATCCACAGGCGGTACTGGTCGCGGTGCGGCTGATCTCGGCAGGCGCGAGGGTCGGCCGGGCGGCCGAGGCGCACTTCGCCAGGTTCGGCCTGTCAACGGGGCGCTACCGGCTGCTCGCCGACCTCGAGGACCACGGCGGGGAGAAGTCCCCCTCACGCCTCGCGGTCGATCTCGACGTCTCCAGGGCCACGGTCACCGGCCTGCTGGACGGCCTCGAACGGGAGGGCCTGGTCGCCCGCCGACCGTCCACGGAGGACGGCCGGGGCACGGTGGCCGTCCTGACCGCGCGCGGGGCGCAGCGCCTGCGCGACATGGCGCCCGAGCACTTCGGACGGCTCGAGGCGATGGTGGGCGGGCTCTCCGTCGAGGAGCGCGCGGTGTTCCTGGACCTGCTGGCCCGTGTCGTGCAAGGCAGTGCGGCTCTGGCCGCAGACTGACCCGGCCACCCGACCACCCGACCCCCGACCACCCGACCCCCGGCCGCATCGGCGGCCCCGGCCCCGCTCCACGAGCAGGGCCCTTTTCACGCCCAAATAGTTAGCCACCTAATTACATGAGCCGGACCACCCTTCGCTCCCCTCACCCGTACGAGAAAGAGGCCAGCATGCCCGCGACCGAGGACAGGCCCGGCCCGGACCGAGCAGACTCCCGGACAACCCGAACACCCCGGACATCCCGGCGTACATCCCGGCACACGTCCCGACGCGTCTCCCGGGCGTTCACCCTGTGGCGTGAGGTGCTGACCGCCTACGCCGCCCCCGCGCTCACGGCCGGTACGGCCGGGCTCCTCACCGGCCAGCACGAACTGGCCGTCGCCGCCTGCACCTCCATCGCCGGCACCTCCGCCGTGGTGGCGTTCCTGGTCGGCACCTGGCTGCGCAACGGCGGGCGGACCCGCCGGTGGACCGTCACCGCGCCGCGCGGCGTGCTGACCGCCGCCCTCGCCCTCACCGCCGTCGGCGCGGCCGCCCTCCTGGGATGGTTCGCCGCCCAATGGCTGCCCGCCCACACCCCGGTCCCCGCCACCCCGTGGCTGGAGCGCCTGCGCCTGGACCTGCCCCTCTCCGCGGCCCTCGCCACCACCATCGTCACCCTGCGCTGGCGCAGCGCCACCACGGCGTCCGCCGCATAGCCCGCCCGGCGGCATCCGCCGCCGGGGACGTCACCAGGAAATGAGCACACGATGATCGTTGTCATGGGAGCCACCGGAGCGACCGGGAACGCTCTGGTTCACAGCCTCCTCACGTCAGGCACCCCCGTCCGCGCACTGACCCGCACCCCGAACAAGCCGATCCCCGGCACAACCGGCGTACACCGGCCGGCCGTCGAGGTCCGGTACGCCGACGCCGCCGATCCCCGCTCCCTGAGCACCGCCTTCGAGGGCGCCGGCCGGCTCTTCCTCGCCATGGCCAACGGCCCCGCACAGGTCGAACTCGAAACCCGCGTCATCGACATCGCGGCCGACAGCGGCATCGGACACATCGTCAAGATCTCCGCACCCGCCGCCGAACCCGACTCCCCCGTCGCCGTCTCCCGCGGACACCACGCCGTCGAGGAACACCTGCGCGGCAGCGGCCTCCCCCACACCGTTCTGCGCCCCTACGCGTTCATGCAGAACCTCCTGCGCCTGGCCCCCGGCGTCATCCGGGGCAGCATCCTCGGCACGACGGGCGACGCGCCCTGCAACTACGTCGACTGCCGCGACATCGGCGACGTCGCCGCCGCAGCCCTCACCAGGCCGGACATCGCCGGCGGCACCTACACACTGACCGGTTCCGAAGCCGTCTCCCACCCCGAACTCGCCTCACGGCTGACCGCCCTGACCGGCCACCGGATTCGCTACGTCGACCTCACCCCGGACGAACTGCGCGCCGACCTGGTCCGCCACGCCCGCATGCCCGCCTGGCTCGCCGCCCACGTGACGGAGATCCAGCAACTCACCGTCGCCCGCCCCGAGACCCCCACCACCACCGTCGGCGACATCCTCGGCCGCCCGCCCCGCACCCTCGACGCCTTCCTCCACGAACACCACGCCCACTTCCGGCGCTAGGTCCTGTCGTCTCTGCCGTGACCCTCCGGCCGAGACCGGATCGGCCTAGGTCGTCTCTTTCGGATCTTGCCGGGCCCACGGCGCCCGGCACCGCACCTCGCCGCGTTGTCGGAGCACCGCAGTACGTCCAGTACCACGGCGCTCCTCCGCCTTGCGATGCACGGCACCGGACGACACGGGCCGACCGACAAGATCCAAAAGAGACGACCTAGACGCGCAGCGGGTTCGGCAGCGGGAGGTAGCGGGCGTCGGCGCCGTCCGCGCGGGTCCAGCGCAGCAGCAGGTTGGTCTTGCCCGGCAGGGTCGGGGCGGCTAGCAGCTCCGCGATCTCGGGGAGCCCGCGGGTGGCCTCGTAGCGCAGGAACTCCTCTCGTGCGGCCGGCCACAGGAGCGGCGCGACGTCGGGGTGCCGTCCGGCCAGCGCCCCGGCGATCTCGGTCAGGTTGTTGACCACCAGGCAGTAGACGAGGCGCTGCCAGGCGTCCGCCCGCGGCAGGTCGGCCAGCAGTTTGACGCCCTCGGCGTCGCGGAAGAGGGCCTGCACGGGCAGGCCCGCCGCGTCGACGGCGACCAGGGTGTTCTGAAGGTGCGCCTCCAGCACCACGCCGTGCCGGGCGAACAGTTCGAGGACCGGCGGCACCACCTGGCTCAGGTACGCACGCCACCACCGGAGCGGGTCGGTCCCTGCGGCCGGCGGGCTCTGGGGGTAGCCCTCGGCGAGCGCGGCGGCCAGCAGCGGCGTGGCCCCGGGCACGGTGTGGGCGTGCAGGCCGTCGCGGACCAGGACCGCGAGCTCCTCGAAGGCGAAGGCGGCGGTGCGGTAGCCGCGGTCGGCGAGCCAGGCCGCCGCCGAGCCGGTGCGGCGCAGGGCTGCGAAGCCGGCCGACGCGGCCGCGTCCGTACGGCGCAGTTTCAGCAGGTCGTGGCGCCACAGCCGGCGCACGTCGTTGGTGATCCGGACATCGAGGCTGAACTTCACGAAGAGGTCGGCCGACGCGTCCGGCACGTACAGGGTCCGGATCGAGGCGGTCGGCCAGGCCGGCCGCCGGCTTTCCCCGAGGTGCAGGAGCCGCCCCTCGGCGAAGGCCTCGCGGACGGCGGGCCGGTCTCCGACCAGGTCGAGCTGCCAGGGGTGGGCGGGCAGCAGGCGGTATCCGGCGGGGGCGCGCGGCCCGTCCAGTGCGTCGGCGAGCGCGTCGATGGCGCCGGAGGCGGCCGGTCCGCCCTCCTCGGCGGTCTGGTCCTCGCGCAGCCCCAGGAAGACCAGCGGGAACCGGGCGAAGGCCTCGGGCGCGTACGGCAGCCAGGTCCCGGCCGGTGCCCCGCCGCGGGCCTTGGGGGCGGGGTGGTGCGGATGGCCCATGACCAGGGACTGCTCGGAGAGGAGGTACGGGTCCGCCGGGGGTTCGGCGGCGGTCCGGGCGGCCAGCAGCGCGGCGATCGCGTCCCGGCTGTCGGTGATCTCGACGGGGAGTTCGTCGTTGGGGGCACCGGTGAACCGGCCCAGTTCGTCGGAGACGAGTTTGGCCAGTTCGGTGTGGCTGAGCGGGTGCCAGCCGTCCTCCGTGCGCAGTTCGGGGCGTACGGGCCGGCGCCCGCCGCGCACCCGGAGCAGCCGGCCGCTGCCGCGCAGCCGGTGGACGCGCACGCCTGTTCCGGTGCTCGCGTCGTGCCGTTCCCCGGGCCGGCCGGGCCGGTCGGTCCCGTCCGGCGCGACGGGGTCGGCCGCCTCCCTGAGCAGGCAGTTCAGGAGCGGGGTGGCGGCGTACGCGTCGGCGGCGGCGTTGAGGTCCACTGATTCCATTCGGTCCATCCGGTGCGCCGGAGGTGCGCAGGGCGCAACCACCAGCCGTGATCTTCGGTATCCGCAATCATTACTTGATCATCCCGCAAAGCGATATTCCGATGCCGGAGCCTCAGCATGCATCCTTCCCCTTCCCCGGCCGAAGAGGCCGTCGCCGCCGAACTGGCCGACGTACGACCGTCGCTCGGACCCTCGTACGCCGCCGCGCTCGGCGGTACCCGGGCCGCCGTGCTGACCCGGCTATGGCGGGCCCTCGCCCACGAGCCACTGCCCTGGGTCGAGGGCCGGGAGCGCGGGCCGGACGGTCTGGCGCTGCTGCTGGCCGGTGGCCGCCGGCTGGAGGGCCCGCTGCCGGATCCGTACGCGACCGGGCCGTACGTGAGCGAGGTGCTGCTCGACGGCAGGGCCTACCGGCAGGCCGCGCGGCTGGTGACGGCCCTCGGGGTGCCGCACGGCGAGCAGTTCGCCGCCGAGCTGGACGCCTGTACGGCCTCCCTCGCGCTCTCCCGGGCCGGACAGCCGTCCGCCGCCGACGACCCTGCCCCGCTGACCACCTGGGAGTGGGAGCAGCGGGTGGTGGACGGGCACCCCTACCACCCGAACTGCCGTTCCCGGCCGGGTTTCTCGGTGGCCGAGCAGCTGGCGTACGCGCCCGAGCACCGGCCGGTGGTGGAGCTCGGGCTGGTCGCCGTACGGGCCGAGGAGTGCCTGGTCACCGGCGACTGGCCGCGGGAGATGCGGGACGCCGGACGGATCCTGGTCCCGGTGCATCCGTGGCAGGCGGCGCACGTCCTGAAGCACGAGCGCGTGCGGCCCGGCCTTGCGGCTCATCCGCTGATGGCCCTGCGCACCCTGGCCCCCGCCGACGGCGGGGCCCATGTGAAGACCGCGCTCAGCGCGCGGCTCACCTCGTCCGTACGGGACATCTCCGTCTACTCCATCGAGACCGCGGCGGCCGTCTCCGCCTTCGCCCAGGGCCTGGCCGAGCGGCTCGACGGGCGGCTGCACATCACGCGCACGCTCGGCGCGGCGACCGCACACAGCCCGGACCTGGCTGCCGTGCTGCGCGAGCCGCCGGAGGCCTACGCGGACGCCGCCGCCGGTGAGCGGGTGCTGCCGGTGGCGGCGCTGGCCTCGTTCGCCCCGGCGCGCTCGGCGGCCTGGCAGGCGGAGTTCGCACGGCTGGCCCTCTCGGTGTGCCTGCGGGTGCTGGAGCTGGGAGTGGCGCTGGAGGCCCACGGCCAGAACCTCCTCGTCGTCCTCTCCGCCACCGGCGCGCCGCTCCGGCTGGTCTACCGCGACCTCGCCGACATCCGGATCAGCCCGGTGCGGCTGGCCCGGCACGGCCTGCCGGTGCCGCCCCTGTCGGGCAGGCTCGTCACCGACGACGTGAGCGTCCTGCGGCGCAAGCTGTTCGGGTCCCTGCTGACGGGGGCGCTCGGTGCCACGGCGGGCTCGGCCGGGGCGTTCGCCGATGCCCTCGCCCAGGCGACCGCCCTGCCGGCCACCCCGGACACCCGGGCGCTGCTGACCGGGCCACTGCCCACCAAGGCGCTCACCCTGATGCGGCTGAGCCCGGGGGTTCCTGGCGATCAGTGGGCGGAACTGCCCAATCCGCTGCTCGTGGGGTGATCGGGAGCACCCGCTCGGTTTCCCCTCGGACGGGCTCTGGAGGCTACTGTTCAGGGGCATGACAGAGACCTCGTACCTGAGCTCCGTACGGGCGTCCTACGACGCCGTCGCCGTCGACTACGCACGGCTGGCCAGCGCCGAACTGGCCGAAAAGCCGCTGGACCGGGCCATGCTGGCCGCCTTCGCGGAGTACGTGCGCGACGACGCGGGGGGCAGGGGGCGAGCGGTGGCCGACCTGGGCTGCGGCCCGGGCCGGGTGACGGCGCATCTGGACGGGCTCGGCGTAAGGGCCTTCGGCGTCGACCTGTCCCCGGCGATGGTGGCGGTGGCCCGCAGGAGCTATCCGGGGCTGCGGTTCGAGGTGGGGTCGATGGCCGCCCTGGACGTGGCCGACGGGGTCCTCGGCGGGGTCCTCGCCTGGTACTCCACCGTGCACACCCCTCCCTCGGAACTGCCCGCGCTGTTCACGGAGTTCGCCCGGGTGCTGGCACCGGGCGGCCACCTGCTCATCGCGTTCAAGGCAGGCGAGGAGCAGCAGCTCCCCCCGGACGAGGCCCCGGGGAGGATCCGGCCGGAGCACGCGTACGGGCATCCGGTCGGGCTCGACGTGTACCGGACCCCGCCCGGGCTGATCGCCGAACTGCTGGCCGGCGCCGGACTGACCGAGGTGGCCCGGCTGGTCCGCGAGGCGGTGGCCGACGAGACGTCGCGCCAGGGCTTCCTGCTGGCGCGCAAGGGCTAGGCCGCCTCTTTCGGATATTGCCGGCCGAGCCCGCGTTGCCCGGTGCCGTGCATCGCAAGGCGGAGGAGCTCCCCGCGTACTGGACGTACTCGGGAGCCCCGACACTGCACAACTCCGGCCTCCACCCCGTCGGCACGCCCTCACTCGCTGGACACCGGAGCCTCGAAACCGCCGAAAACGGATGGCCGACAGTCTCCTGCCCGGTCATCCTGACCCCATGGGAGACAGAGCCAACGTCATCGTGGTCCGCGAGAACGGCACAGATGAGCTGTACCGGACCGGCTGGGCGGTCGGAATCGACCTCGACCTGCTGGAAGGGCCGACGCCTGTTCTCGCCATGCTTCCCGGACTCCGCCAAGACGGCTGGTGGTTGGACGACACCATGGCCCAGGGCGGGATACTGCTCGACCTCGGCCGGAAGGTACTCCTGTTCTTCGCCTGGGAGGGGCCCAGCACTGAGCTCCGCCACCGCGCGGCCATGTTCGAGCTGATCCGGGCCGCGTGGCCGGGCTGGGAGGTCCGCTGGCTGTACGACGGCTCGGCCGAACTGCGTGAGTACGTCGGGCTGGATCCGGAGTACGTCCGCTGCCGCGATTCGGACCCGTTTTTGGCCCCGCTCCTTGCCCCCGACGACGAGGACTTGGCCGGCCCCGACCCAGGCGGTGTGGTGATCACGGTCAGCACCGGCCGCTGCCACGTCGCCTCTGACGCCTTCGACCACCCTGTCCGCGAGGGCGCCGCCCTGCTCAACCGCCTGACGGACGCCCCCGGGCACGGAGGCTGCGACCTGCACGTCAACTCCGGCATCCACCTCGACCCGGAACGCCGCCACCTGGGCTGGTGGTCCCTCTACTCCTCGCCACAGGCTTACCAAGTACCAGAGGTGTGGCCGGGCTGGACGGTGGAGTTCTGGCAGGACGACTGGGAACGGCACGTCAGAGCCGACGACCGCTTCTCTCCGGCGGCGTTCGACGCCGGAGAGAAAGCCAGAGCCGTGGTGCTCGCCGAGGCCGGGGAGCGCCGCGCCGTCCGGGCCCGCCACCGTGCCCAGGTCACCCGTCCACGGACCGCACCGGCTCGATCCCAGGCGGGGTGACCGTAGCCGGCCTGACCATGGACGACCGGCCGACATCACGCATGCAAGCTCAGCAGCGGACCGGACCGGCCACCGTTTCGATGGGCAGGAGCGGCCATGCCCGCTCCTTGCGGGTGAGGCTCGCCAGCTCCTCCGGTGGTTCGCCGCCGTCGCGGACAGCCGTGACGTAGGCCTTCGCCTCCGGCAGGCCCAGTCTGGGTGCCTGCTTGCGCAGATGGCCCATGGCGGCCACGACTCCCGCGGAGCGCACGAGTTCGCGAACGGCGCGAGCCAGCGGGTCGGGCGCTCTGATGCCCTTGGTCTGCAGGAGGTAGTCCTCCTCCCATCCCTCGTCCAGCCACCCAGCGGAAGGGACGAAATGGATGCTCCCGTCGTGCCGGTCCACCAGGAGGTGGCCGCCGCACATGACGGCGCCCCCCACCTCGCGCGTGCGGGTGGCGTGGCCCGCCGTGTTCCAGTAAACGAGCCAGCCGACCGAGTGTTCCTCGACGTGGCAGGCGACCAGCTCGGGCACCGGCCCGCTCCACGGCCATGTCAGCCGTTCTTCGGCCAGGTAGGACTCCACCAGCTCCACGGCACGTTCCTTGACGATCATGGTCTTCTCCTCCGGCTCGGGCGCGGGTCGAACGGGTTCCGGCGTCACCAGCGCAGCGGCAGCCGGGTCACGCCCCGCATCAAGCCGCCCGGGAGCCAGTCCGGCGGGCCCGCATCCGGATCCTCGGCGAGGTCGGGGAAGCGTTCCAGCAGCGCCCGGATCGCGATGCGGCCCTCCATGCGGGCGAGCGGGGCGCCGAGGCAGAAGTGGATGCCGTGTCCGAAGGCGAGATGGCTCGGGCCGGTGCGGCGGATGTCGAAGACCTCCGGCCCGGGGTGTGCGAAGCGCGCCGGATCGCGGTCCGCCGCGGCGAGGGCGACCAGGACGGAGGAGCCGGCCGCGATGGAGACACCGCCCAGCTCCAGGTCGGTCGCGGCGAAGCGGTACGTGGCGTGCTGTACCGGGCCGTCGTAGCGGAGCATCTCCTCCACCGCGCCGTCGATCAGCCCGTCCGGGTCGGCGCGCAGCGCGGCGAGCTGTTCGGGGTGAGCGAGCAGGGCCCGTACGCCGTTGCCGATGAGGTTGACCGTCGTCTCGTGGCCCGCGACCAGGAGCAGGAAGGCCATCCCGATCAGTTCGTCCGGGGAGAGCCGGCCGCCTTCCTCGTCGCGGGTCCGGATCAGCGCGCCCAGCAGGTCCTCGCCCGCTTCCCCGGCCTTGGCCTCGACGAGTTCGAAGAGGTACGCGGTCATCTCGTCCACGGCGCGGGGGTCCGCGCCGATGCCGTCCGGCGGAGCCACGATTTCGCCCGACCAGTAGCGGAAGCGCTGCCGGTCCAGGCCGGGGACGCCGAGGAGTTCGCAGATGACGGTCATCGGCAGCGGTACGGCGAAGGACGCGAGCAGGTCGGCCCGGCGGTCGGGCCGGGCCGCCATTTCGTCGAGCAGCTCGTCGGTGACCTGCTGGACGCGGGGGCGCAGGGACTCCACGCGTCGGGAGGTGAACTCGCGGGCCACCAGGCGCCGCAGCCGGGTGTGATGGGGTGGATCCGCGTCCAGCATGCTGGTGGCGACGGCCTGGACGGGTGTGTCCGCGAACAGGCCGGAGCCGAGCCAGTTCTTCGACAGCGCCGGGTGGGTCAGGGCCTGCCGGGCCTCCTCGTGGCCGACGACCAGCCAGGTGCGTTCGCCGCCCATGACCAGCCGGTGGACGGGGCCGGCGGCGCGCAGGGCGTCGTAGAACGGGTACGGGTCGGCCTTGAACCCTTCGGCGTGCGTACGGAGATCCACGAGAGCCATGGGGGCAGCGTACGGCGGCCGTTCGCCGGTCGCGGAGTGGTTTTCAGTGTGACTGTCCTACAAATAGAACCGTTTCGGCTGTGCGCCGTTCAGGGGGCAACCCGGTGTGCGTGGGACCCGCCTGCACGGCTATCGGGCCGGGCGGTGGCAGGAAGGAGGTATGAGCCTCCATCGCCGCCAAGTGCTGGGCAGCGCGGCCGCGGCCGTCCTCGCCACCATGGGTGCGGCGGCCCGGACCCCGGACTACGGCGCGCTGGCGCGCGGGATCGACGGGCGCGTGGTGCTCCCCGGGGACCGCGACTACGCCGAGGCCCGCCGGCTGTTCCAGCCGCGGTACGACGCCGTGGCCCCGGCCGCGGTGGCCTATCCCGCGCACGCCGCGGACGTGGCCGTCTGCCTGGACTTCGCCCGCCGCTCGGCCGCGCCGGTGGTCCCGCGCGGCGGCGGGCACGGCTACGCGGGCTGGTCCACCCGCTCCGCCGGACTGGTCGTGGACACCGGGGCCATGGCGGCGGTGTCGGTCGGGGGGAACGTCGTCCGGGTCGGCGCGGGGGCCCGGCTCGGGGACGTGCACGCGGCCCTCGCCGGGCGGGGTCGGTCCGTACCGACCGGGCTGTGTCCCTCCGTCGGTATCGCCGGGCTCACCCTCGGCGGCGGCCTGGGCCTTGCCTCCCGTGCCCACGGCACCACCGCCGACCGGCTCACCGGGGCGCGGGTCGTCACCCCTGACGGGATCGTCCGCGAGGTCTCCGCCGACCGCGATCCGGAGCTCTTCTGGGCCCTGCGCGGCGGTGGGGGCGGCAACTTCGGCGTGGTCACCGAGTTCCGGTTCCTTTCGCACCCGGTCGGTGACTGCGCCTTCGCCGAACTCCACTGGCCCGGCTCGGACTCGGCGGCCGTGCTGCGGGGCTGGCAGCGCTGGCTGGCCGGGCTGCCGGACCCGTTCTGGAGCCAGGTGGAATTCACCGTCGAGGCCGGGTCCGGGGCGGGTGCGCAGGCCGAGGCCCCGGCGGTGCGGGTGGTGTGCCTCGACGGGCGGCGGGAGCTGGAGGCGCAGTTGACCCGGCTGTCGGACCTGGCCGGCGGGGCGCCGCGGGACAGCTGGATCGTCGTACGCAGCCACGAGGACACCGTCCGGGCCATGTCCGGCTGCCCGGAGCTGGGCCCCGCCCAGTGCCGGCTGCCGGGCACCCTGCCCGGCCGGGACCCGCAGGGGCGGCTCGGCCGGGACTCGTACGCCGCCCGGTCCGACTTCTGGACGGGCGGCGGACTGCCGGACGCCGCGATCGGCGCGGTCCTGGACGGCGTGCGGCGGTACGGGACGAGCGTGCCCCGGGGCGGTCGCGGCGTCGTGCAGTTCGACGGGGTCTGCGGAGGCGCGGTGAACCGGGTCGCGACCGGCGCCACCGCCTTCGTGCACCGCGACAGCGCCTTCCTCGCCCAGTACCTCGCCTACTGGCCCGAGTCCGCACCGGCCGCCGACGTGGCCCGGCACCAGGGCTGGCTCGACGGACTCTGGCAGGACCTGCGGCCCTGGGCGAGCGGGCGCGCCTACCAGAACTACACCGACCCGAAGCTCACCGGCTGGCGCGAGGCCTACTACGGCCCGAACCTCGCCCGCCTGCAGAAGGTCCGGCGTGCCTACGACCCGGACCGGCTCTTCCGTTTCCCCCAGGCCGTTTAGGGAGTGTCCGGCATGCGACGTACGTTGACGATGGCCGTGGTGGCTGCCGCCCTGCTGGTGCCGGGAGGGCCGCTGCCGATGGCCGCGACCGGGAGCGTGGCGGGCGCCGCGCCCGCCGCGACGGTGGCCGCAGGCCGCTGGACGGCGCGCGAGGCCCGGTCCTTCTGGACCGCCGAACGGATGGCCTCCGCCGTCCCGTTGCCGTCCGTGCACCCGGCGCCGCCCGAGGTCGTGGACCCCGTGCCCCCGGCGGAGCCCGAGCCCGTGGACCCCGTGCCCCCGGAGCCGCCCACACTGCCCGAACCCGCTCCGGGCGCCACGCCGGTCCCGGCCGCGACGCCGGCTCCGCCCCCGGTCGTGACGGAGCCGCTGCCGGCGCCTTCCGCGAGCCCCGCCGCCGCACCGACACCCACACCCGCGCCGGCACCGACCACGAAGCCCGGCCCCACCCGCACGGCACCGGCTCCTGTTCCCCTTCCGGCCCCGGCGCCCCCCGTCGTTCCGCGCCTGCCGGCCCTCACCGCCGGCATCGGGCAGAACTTCGACGGCATCCCGGTCGCCGGCCGGATGTTCCTCGTCAAGGGCGGCGGGGCCTACTTCTGCACCGCGAGCGTGGTCTCCTCCCCCGGCCGCAACCTCGTGCTCACCGCGGCGCACTGCCTGCTCGGCTCCGACACCCAGCAGGTGGCCTTCGTACCGAAGTACACGAAGGCGAAGCCGCAGCCGTACGGCATGTTCCCGGTCCTGCGGGACGCGGCCGGACGCTCCAGGATCTGGATCGACCCCCGCTACCGGTCCCGGGGCGTCGACCGCGCCGCCGCTCTCGACGTGGCCTTCGCCCAGGTGGGGCCGGACGCCAGGGGCTTCCCGGTGGAGTCCGTGGTCGGCGGGAACCGGCTGGTGACCGGCGCCGGTTACGCGCACGCGCGGATCACTCTGATCGGCCACCCGTCCTCCGCCGCCCGGCCGCGCGTGTGCGCCAACCGGACGACCAAGTTCACCAGCAGCGACGCTCAGATCCCCGGATCGTTCCTGCGGATCAACTGCACCGGCTATCCCGGCGGGACCAGCGGCGGCCCGTTCCTGAACCGCTACGACGCGCGCACCGGGACCGGTGACGTGGTGGGGGTGATCGGCGGCTGGAAGACCGGCGGGGACAGGACGGACACCTCGTACAGCTCCTACTTCGGCGCGGACATCAGGAAGTTGTACGAGAAGGCGGTTGCCGGGGCGAAGGCGGCGCGGTGAGCACCCGCACCCAACGGGTGCGGCGCGGGTTGCCGACCGTGCGCGGGGTCACCGGAAGCCCGTCGCCGGTCAGCGCGTCGGCGGGAGCAAGTCCGAGGCGACGGCGCAGGTCGGCGAGGGCCGCGTGGACGGGCGCGAGGACGACCTCGGCGCCCGGGTCGATGGACGCCAGGGCGTGCGCGGTGGTCTCGATCGCCTCCGCGGCGTCCTCGGCCGCGGTCCGGCTCCACCGTCCGGGCGCGCCGGTCCCCCAGGGGGCGATGGTGTCGTAGAGGTGGCAGGCGGCATCGGCCACGGCATCGGCCCGTTCCCCGACACCCGGCGCCGCGATGGTCGGCAGTTCCATGCCGGGTCAACGAGCCGGCGCCGCCCGAGGTACGAGGACGAGCGCCCGGATACGCGGCCAACGCGCCGGAGCAGCCCGGCGGATCCGCCGGGCGACGGCGTGCGAGGCGGCGGTGGCCGCGCCCGCGAGCGCCAGGCCCGAGGCGATGTCGCGGGCCCGCGCCGGCCGCAGGACACCGGCGCGGCGCAGCCGGCCGCGGGCCCACAGGGTGAAGGGGACGACGAGCAGCGGAGAGGTGACCACCCCCGGGGTGTAGCCCCGGGTCGCGGCGGCCTGCGCCATGTGGACGAGGCCGTGCAGGCCGAAGCCGTTCAGGGAGGCCTGGTAGAAGGAGGAGCGTCCGCCGGTGCGGTACCCGTCGGCGGAGGCGGCCGCGACGATGAGTCCCATCACGCCGACGGCGGTGGCGAACTCGCGGCCGTCCACGGCTTCCATGCTCCGCCAGATCCGGTCCGGGACACGCGGGTGGCGCTCACGCAGGGCGGGGACCCGGGTCCGGGACCAGCGCGCCATGGTGGCCACTTCCTCGAGGTCGTGCACGGCCCAGGCGGCGAGGAGTCCTAAGGTGACGGCGCTGCGCGATATCGCGGGGCCGGTGGGAGAGGCGTTCATGGTGCGACAGTCTGCAGCCACAGGGGCAGCAACAGGAGCGACACGAGCGAACTCTTGATCACGATCGACGCGGAGAGGTCGACGCCCACGTCGTAGCGCTGGGCGAAGATGAAGAGGTTCTGCGGGGTCGGCATCGCCGCGATCAGCACGAGGTACGCCAGCCACTCGCCGCGTACGCCGAACAGCCACCCGCACACCGCCCAGGTCAGCAGCGGGAACGCCAGGCACTTGAAGCCTATGAGGGCGAATTCCTCGCGCGTGGTGCCCCGGAGATCGAGACCGAGGCCGCCCAGGTGGAGGCCGAGAGCGAACAGCGCCACCGGTGAGGCGCTGTCCCCGACGAACGAAGCGCCGTCCAGGACCACCGCGGGGATCCGTACCGAGAGCAGGTTGAGCAGGATCCCCGCGTTGCAGGCGAGGACCAGCGGGGTGGCGAGCGAGGCACCGACGGCCCGCGAGAGCCGGCGGCCCGGGCCGCCGGCCGCGGGGCCCGCGCGGCCCAGTTCCATGAGGGCGATGACGACCAGGGACAGGACGCAGACCTGGAACAGCAGGATCGGGAAGATCGGCGCCGCGGTGCCGAACACGGTGATGAAGACGGGGACGGCGAAGTAGGCGGTGTTCACCTGGACTCCGGCCATCACCCGCAGCGCCACGTCGCGGGGCTCGCGCAGGCCGTGGGCGACGGCCGCCAGGGACACCACGAGCACGGCGAGGGCCGCGGCTCCCGCGTAGCCGCCGATCGCCCGCCAGTTGAACAGGGCCGCGAGGTCGCTGGCGTAGATGTTGCCGAAGAGGTAGCAGGGGACGGCGAAGAGGAAGGCGTAGTCGGAGAAGACCTTGGATGCCTCGGCCGGAACGATCTTCCGGCGCGCGAGCAGTACCCCGCCTCCGAAGGCCAGCAGCACCGGTACCAGTTTCTCCAACGCGGCTGCGCCACCCATGCCTGCATCCCCCGTACCTGCGGCCCCATGATCGACGGGCAGCAGCGTAGCTCTCGACGCGGCCTATCCCCCTTCGAGGCGGGCGCGGCGTTCTGCGGCGGCGTGCCACCAGCCGGGCGGGGACGCACCGATGGCTCCGGCGGTGGGCTGGTCGGGGTGAAGTCCGAGCCGCCGCAGTGCGTCGGCGCGGACGCGTATGCCGAACCAGCCGTGCCAGTGGCCGTCGGGGCCGATGCCACAGACCAGATCGATCTGGATCTCGTCCGGTGCGAAGGGCGTCCAGTCGATGCCGCGGTCGCGCAGTCAAGCGCGGACGGCCGCCGCCGGGTGGAGGCGGCCCGGCAGGTTCCGGTAGGCCGCGACGGTGATCCAGTCGGTGCGGGGCGTGTCCATGGTGTCCATGGTGTCCATGGTGCCCGGTGGGCGGGGCGGTGTCATGGCCGTTCTCCGGGGACGAGGGCGCCGGCGGAGCATAGGCTGGTCCGATCATGAGCGACAGAGCCCGCACCCGGCTGCGCAGCCGGACCCGCGCACGCGTCCGTACCTCCTCGGCGGCCGGCGGGCGGGTGCCCGGCGCGCTGGGGCAGCTGGCCCTGGTGCTGCGTACACCGGCCGGGGCGGCGCAGCCCTTGTTCGGGCAGGCGCCCAAGCGGTGGCAGCGGGCGCTGCCCTTCGTCGTCGTCGGCATCTTCGTCGTCACCCTGCTGCCGGTGACCATCACGGTGCTGGCCGACAACTACGCTGTGGGCGGTGGCTGGGCGGGCGCGCTGGGGGTGGCGCAGACCGTGCCGCTGCTCCTCGCGGTGACCCGGCCGCTGCCTGCCTGGATGCTGGTCCTGGCCGCCGACACCGCCGGCGCGGTGCTGCTGCTGAGTGCCGACAAGGTGGCCGGGCAGTCCTGGCCGTGGCCCCCGATGACCATCATCGGCTACCTGGTGCTGATGGCCTGCCTGGGGCTGCGGGAGTCCATCCGGACGCTGGTGGGGGTGTGGCTGGCGACCGGCGTCATCGGGACGGTGCTGAGCTTCTCCGCGCCTTCGGGCTCGATGAACACCAACGCCCTGCTCTTCGTGCTCAGCGGGGTCATGCTGGTCCTGACGGGCGCGCTGAGGGGCCTCGGTGACGCGCAACAGCGGGTCGCCGAGCAGGAGAGCATCAGCGAGGCGGAGCGGGCCCGGCGGACCCTGCTGGAGGAACGGGCCCGGATCGCGCGCGAGTTGCACGATGTGGTCGCCCACCACATGTCGGTGATCACCGTGCAGGCCGACTCGGCGCCGTACCGGGTGCCGGGGATGCCGGAGCCGGTACGGGAAGAGTTCGCGGCGATCGCGGCCAGTGCGCGGGAGTCGCTGGGCGAGATGCGGCGGCTGCTCACCGTGCTGCGCGGCGACGGGGCGGGCGGGGCGGAAGGGGCCGACGGCGAGCGGACCCCGCAGCCGGGGATCGACCGGCTCCAGCAGCTGGTGGAGGCGACCGTACGGGCCGGGCAGCCGGTGGAGTTGTCCCTGGCGGCCGGGGCCGCCGGGGCGGCGCCCCCGGCGGTGGACCTGTCGGCGTACCGGATCGTGCAGGAGGCCCTGGCCAACGTGGTGCGCCACGCGCCCGGCGCGCCCACCCGGGTCTCGGTGACCGTGGACGAGGACGAGGTACTCGTCCTCGTGGTCAACGGTCCGGCCCGGGACGCCGTGGTGGAGCTGGAGAGTTCGGGCACGGGGCACGGCCTGGTGGGGATGCGGGAGCGCGTACGGTTGACCGGCGGGACCCTCGACACCGGGCCGCTGCCCGACGGCGGCTTCCGGGTCGCCGCCCGGCTGCCGTTGAACGACCCGAGCAAGGACGCCAGTTGACCATCCGCGTGATCATCGTCGACGACCAGGCCATGGTGCGGGCCGGGTTCGCCGCGCTCCTGTCGGCGCAGGCCGACATCGATGTGGTGGGCGAGGCCCCCGACGGCCGGCAGGGGATCCAGGTGGCCCGCTCCACGCATCCCGACGTGGTGCTGATGGACGTACGGATGCCGGAGATGGACGGGCTCACGGCCACCCGGGAGATCCTCGATCCCCCGCCCGGGGTGGTGCACCGGCCGAAGGTGCTGATGCTGACCACCTTCGACATCGACGACTACGTGTATGAGGCCCTGCGCGCCGGAGCCTCCGGATTCCTGCTCAAGGACGCCCCGCCGGCCGATCTGATCGCGGCGGTCCGTGTCGTCGCGTCGGGCGAGGCGCTGCTGGCGCCGTCGGTGACCCGGCGGCTGATCGCGGACTTCGTCCAGCAGCGCCCGGCGCCGCGCAAGGACCCCGCACTGCGGCTGAAGGGGCTGACCCCGCGCGAGACCGAGGTGTTGGAGCTGATCGCGCGCGGGCTGTCGAACCAGGAGATCGCGGGTCATCTGGTGCTGGCGGAGCAGACGGTGAAGACCCACATCGGGCGGGTGCTGGGCAAGCTCGACCTGCGGGACCGGGCCCAGGCCGTGATCTTCGCGTACGAGGCGGGGCTGGTGCGGCCGGGCGACTCCGCCTAGGTCGTCTCTTTCGGATCTTGCCGGGCCCGCGTCGCCCGGCACCGCACCTCGCCGCGTTGTCGGAGCACCGCAGTACGTCCAGTACAACGGCGCTCCTCCGCCTTGCGATGCACGGCACCGGACGACGCGGGCCGGCCGACAAGATCCGAAAGAGACGACCTAGACGACCGGCTCGGTGCCAGGGCCCCCGAGCCCGGCGTGATGCCTAGTGCTGTGACCGGAAAGGTGTGCCGGGGTCTCGCAGCCGGTGGTGAAGTCGGTTCCGCCCTCCCCGTCGCAGGCGTCCGGGGCGTCCGCGCCCCCGTCGAGGGAATCGGTGGCGGGGCCCGCCTTGAGGGTGTCGATGCCGTCGCCCCCGTCGAGGAGGTCACTGCCTCCCGCGGTGCCCGCACTCGCGGTGCCGGTGAGGTCGACGTTGTCGCCGAAGATGCGGTCGTTGCCGGCGCCGCCGCTGATCGTGTCGTGGCCCGCGACGGTCCGGGTCGCGTCGGCCGGGGTGCTGTCGCCCACGAGGAACTCGTCAAAGGCGCCGCCGATGATGCGGTCGTTGCCGGCGCCGGTCGCGCGGCCTCCCGCCGGGCCGGTGACGGCGTGGTCCCCGATCGCGGAGACCCCGCCGTCGGGTCCCAGGTCCAGCAGATCGTTGCCGCCGTGGCCGAACGCGTGCTGTGCGGCTTCGCTGTCCCCCGTCAGGGATTCGGCACCGGGCCCTCCGAGCAGTACGTCGCTCCCGGCGCCCGTGGCGTTGCCGGCGAACGCGCCGGAGTCACCGAGCAGGGAGTCGTCGCCGGGACCGCCGTCGATCCGGTCGGTCCCGCCGCCGGACGCGCTCTGCCCCCGGCTGTCCCCCGTCAGCCGGTCGTTGCCGGGGCCGCCGACGAGCTGATCGTTGCCGCCGCCGGTGGCCGCGCCCGCGGGTGCGTAGCTGTCGCCGGTGAACTGGTCGTCCCCGTCGCCGCCGACGAGCCGGTCGTTGCCGCCGCCGGTGGCATCGCCGACGGGGCTGAAGCTGTCGCCGCGCAGCTGGTCGTTGCCCGCGGAGCCGTCGATCTGGTCATTGCCGAGTCCGCCGATGAGGATGTCGTCGCCGGCCAGCCCGCAGACGAGGTCGTTGCCTCCCCGGCCGTGGATCGTGTCCGCGCCCGCGGTGCCGACGATCACGTCGTCTCCCTCGGTCCCGTCGGTGGTCGCGCCGGGGGCGGTGACGACGATGGTGGCGGGGACGCCGAAGCAGGTCACGGCCCGTGCGTTGACCTCCGTGGTACCGAGGAGGACGACGGATCCGGCGGCGAGGGCGCAGGCGACACCGGCGGCGGCCATCCGGCGCGGGCGCCGTCCCGGTTCGGCGCGCGGAGGTTCCCAGTGGGACATCGGCGGTACTCCTTTTGCCTCGATTAGTCGGACTATCACCACAACTAGTCGGCGCAGGGGCTCCGTCCGCGCCGACACACGGACGGGCTCGGGCAGACGGCCGATGCGGATCGCACCTGCGGGAAGGGGGCCGGTCTCCTCCACCCCCTACTGGGGTATGACAGCCGACTTGGCTCCACGGTGCGACGTGCCCGCCGGTACCCACTGCCTACCTTCCACCTCGTCACGAGGAGAGGAGAAGGGGCATGCGCCGCTTCGGAAGGACGCTGGTCACTGCCGCGCTGGCGGTGGCCGTCGTCGGGGGGACCGCCGGATGGGCCTCGGGCGACAGCCAGACAGCGGTCACCGGACCGCCGCCGGGGACCGCCGCATGGCGGGCCGACACGGCGTCCGGCCGGCCGCTGCCCGATCCGGCGACCGCGGCACCGCACGAGGTGGCCGCGTTCTTCGCCGGGCTGGACGACGCGGCGCGCCGCGCACTCGTACGGTCCCACCCGCTGGTGGTGGGCAACCTCGACGGGGCTCCGCTCCCCCTGCGGTACGAGGCCAACCGGATCGCCGCGGCCGCCACGGGCGAGGCGCGGTACGCCCCGCTCGCCGCGCCGGACCGCCGGATCCTGGCCTTCGACCCGCGCGGCCGCGGGCAGGTGGCCGAGGTGTTCGGGGACCTGGAGCACGCCGCGCACGTCTCGGTGATCGTGCCCGGTTCCGACAACGACGCCACCGTGTACGACGCCCGGCGGGGGCCCCACACGGGCCCGGCCGGGATGGCGCGCTCCCTGCGCGGGGCGACCGGCGGGGCCACCGCCGTCGTCGCGTGGATCGGCTACACCACCCCGGTCGGCGTCGGCCTGGACGCCGCCGACGGCCGGCTGGCCCGGGCGGGTGCGTTCCGTCTGGCCCGCTTCACCGCGGGACTCGACGCGGTCGGCGCGCCCGACCCGGTGCTGTTCTGCCACAGCTACGGCTCGGTGGTGTGCGGGCTCGCCGCCCGGCACACCGACGCCACCGACGTCGTCGCCTTCGGTTCCCCCGGGATGCGCGCCGCCACCGCGGCCGCCCTGCGCACCGACGCCCGCGTCTGGGCGGCCCGGGGGCCGTCCGACTGGATCGCCGACGTCCCGAACGTCGAATTCGCGGGCATCGGTCACGGCGCCGACCCGGCGTCTGCCGCCTTCGGCGCCCGCCGGGTGCCCGCAGCCGACGTACAGGGCCACACCGGCTACTTCGCGCCCGGCACCCAGTCACTGACGGCGTTCGCCGCGATCGCCAAGGGAGAGCTCCGATGAGCGCCTCGGCCACCCTGGCCCCGCTGCGGAAGGCCGCCGCGCGGATCGACCGGCAGACGCCCGCCCACCGCGACCGCGCGATCGACGGGCTGCGCGCCCTGGCGCTGCTGGCCGTGCCCACCGGGCACTGGCTGCTCGGCGGCTTCACCCTCGACCCGGAAGGCGGCCTGCACAACGCGAGCCCGCTGTCGGCCTTCGGCGGTCTGGCGCCGGCGAGTTGGGTGCTCCAGATGCTCGGCATCTTCTTCCTCGTCGGCGGATACGCGTCAGCGCTCTCCTTCGGGCGCCGCACCGGTTCGACGGGCGCCTGGCTGAAGGGCCGTATCGTCCGGCTGGGCCGGCCGGTGCTCGGGGTGACCGCGGTGTGGGCGGTGGCCGCGCCCGTGCTGTACGCGGCCGGCGTGCCGGAGGCGTCGCTGCGCACCGGGGCGACGCTGGTGATCCAGCCGTTGTGGTTCGTCGGGGTGTACGTGGTGGTCACCGCGCTGACACCGTACTGCGTGCGGGCGGCGCGGCGCCTCGGAGGCTGGGCCGCGGCCCCGTTGCTCGGTTCGGTCGCCTTGGTGGACTTCCTGCGCTACGGGCCGCTCGCCGACTCGGTGCCGTCCTGGATCTCGCTGGTGAACATCCTGCCCGGCTGGCTGTTCGCGTACCAGCTCGGCGTCTCGTGGGGCGAGCGGCGGATCGGGCGGCGCGGGGCCTGGCTGCTGCTGGCCGGCGGGGCACTGCTGTTCGCGGCACTGCTGGCGGTCTTCCACTATCCGGCGTCGATGGTGGGCGTACCGGGTGCGGCACGGACCAACTCGCACCCTCCGTCGCTGCTGGTACTGGCCCTGGCCTCGGTCCAGTCGGGGGCGGCGATCCTGCTTCGCGACCGGCTGGCGAAACTCCTGGACCGGCCCGCCCTGTGGGCTCCGGTGGTCGTGATCAACCTGTCGGCGATGACGATCCTGTGCTGGCACCAGACGGCCATGCTGGCGGCCGCCGTGCCCGGCTCGTTCGTGGGCGGGGTGGCCGGTCTCACGACGGCGCCGGACAGCCTGGGCTGGATCGCGGCACGGCTGGCGTGGATGCCGGTGTTCGCGGTGCTGTTCGTTCTCATCGCCCGCTACGCGCGCCGCTTCGAGGGCCCGCCGCGGGAGGGGCGCGGGGCGAGCGCGCTGCGCCGGACGGTGGCAGGGGTGCTGGCGGCGGGATTCGCGGTGTTCGCGCTGGGCCTCGCCTGAGTGGTGCGCAGACAGCCCGCTTGTGCCGGTACGGGACGAGGTCACCACGGAAGCCGTGCAACGCAATTGGGGCGGGCCCCTCCTGCCCCGGGCGCAGCCGTGCCGTGGCGGCCGGGAGTTGGCCTCGCGCCGACAAGGTAGCTGATAATACTTCAGACCCCCTGGTCACGACCGGTGTGACCGCCCCTCGGGGGCGTGGCCGGGCAGCCGCGCGACGCGGCCGCCCTGACGCATGGAGAAGGCGATCGCGTGAGCCCCAAGCACTCCCGCCCGGCGCGGAAGACCGACGAACAATTACTGCATTCCTCCCGCCCTGCCGCGACCGCGCAGCAGGTGACGGCGCCACCCGTGGGGCTGATGGCGCTGCAGGCCGGCGCGGGTAACGCCGCGGTCGTCCAGATGCTGCACAGGGCCGGTCGCGTCCGGGACGAGGAACAGCACCAGCACTCCGACGGATGCGGACACGAGCAGGCCGAACACGCCGGGCCGGCCGAGCACGCCGGGCAGCCCGCGGTGCAGCGCTCCACCGTCCACGACGTCCTGCGCGCCCCCGGACGTCCCATGGACCACGCCACCCGCACCGACATGGAGGCGCGGCTCGGAGCGGACTTCTCCGACGTCCGCATCCACGAGGGCAGCGCCGCCCGCGCCTCCGCCGCCGAAGTCGGCGCCCGTGCCTACACCTCCGGCAGCCACGTCGTCCTCGGTGACGGCGGCGGCGACAAGCACACCCTCGCTCACGAGCTCACCCACGTCATCCAGCAGCGCCAGGGGCCCGTCGCGGGCACCGACAACGGAGCGGGTCTGCGGGTCTCCGACCCCTCCGACCGTTTCGAGCGCGAGGCGGAGGCAAATGCCGGCCGGGTCATGGCGGCAGGTCACCTGGCCGCCGCCCACGTGCAGCGTCATGCGGCGCCCTCCCCCGCCTCGGGCCCTCACACCGCCGTGCAGCGCGTCGAGGACCCCCAGGCGCGGATGACGGTCGAGTACTGGGAGGACAGGGCGGGCCTGGGCGGGGCCAGCAGCAAGGCCGCAAAGGACCGTGGCGCGCAGATCAAGGCCTCCAAGGCGAGCGCGAAGAAGTTCAAGGCCAGCAAGCCCCCGCGCTCGATGGATGAGGTCGTCAAGACCGTCGGCCCCCAGCTTCTGACCGAGCTGGCGCGGATGGGCGACGAGGCCGGGCGGATGGAGCTGTACCGGTCCATGAGCTTCGACGAGGCCCACAGCGCTCTGACCTACTGGGGAAACGAAACCGCGCGGAAAGAACTGCTGGACTACATAGGTTCCGGTACGGGCACGGGAAAGGAATTCAGGGAAAAAGGACTCACGGGCATGACCATCGGGTCGCATCTCGGCGACCAGGGTCAGGCCGATGGATACTACGAAACCCAGGGCGAACCCTATGCGGTCCAACTGAAGTTCACGCTGAAGCCGGGCGCCCATGAACTCCTTTTCCACCCAAACCACATGGCTCTCGGGCCGGGTTACAAGAACGACCTGATCCGCAAGGCGAACGAGGACACCGGGGAATACCGGAACGCGAACGCGAACGAGGGCACACTGGGCGGGTACATCGGCGTGAAGGCCGAGGACAAGGAACCCTACAGCCTGGGCATCGCGCAGGGGAACAACGGAAAGAACGGCAGGGAGCTCGGCGCGAGCCAGCTGCTCTTCCAGCTTTTCGTCGAAGACGTCACACTGGTGAAGAACCGGTCGGGGAAAGAACTGCCCTCGGCGCAGCAGGAAGCCATCGCCGCGTAATCAGGCGTTGCCGTGGATGTCCGAAGCGCGTTCCGGACATCCACGGCACCCGTGCGATCACGTCTTCGCGCCGCCGAAGTCGGGCAGCATGACCGAGCCGTCTGCGGCGAGGGGGAATCCCGGGTTGTGAGCCACTTCCCAGCAATGGCCGTCCGGGTCCGCGAAAGCGCCGGAGTAGAACCCGATCGCGTTGACGGCCGCCGGCTTGGTGACGCTGCCTCCTGCCCGTCGTACGGCGGCCAGCAGCTCGTCCACCTCGGCCTCGGAGCGGACGTTGTGGGCCAGGACGATCCCGCCGAACCCGCCGGCCGGTCCGGGCTCGACTCCGCAGTCGCGAGCCAGCTCCTCCCGGCCCCACAGCACCAGCGCGAGCCCGCCGGCCTGGAAGAAGACCGTCTCCTGGACCTCCTGTCCCCGCCAGCCCAAGGCCTCGTAGAAACCCTTGGCGCGGGCGAGATCGGAAACCCCCAGGGTGATGCGTTGTTCCATGCGAGCACCCTATGGGCTGTCCCGTAATCCCCGGCGGGCGCACGACGCCAGCTACGGCACCGGGCCGGCGGACGACACCGGCGGCTGCGGTCCGGATACGGCGAGAGCGCCGCTCCCCCGGGGGAGCGGCGCTCTCGTTGTGTACGGGTGCTCCGCGTCAGGCGATCGAGGCGGCGACGATCGCGGCCACCGCCAGGTTGCAGGCCGCCGAGACCCAGACCGCCGGGTGGGGCTGCGGGTCCACGACGATGGCGCCGAGCTTGCCCGGGGTCACCAGGTCGAGCACGAGGAACGCCACCGCCATCAGGATCAGGCCGAGCACGCCGAAGGCTGCGGTGGACAGCAGGCCCTTGCCGAAGTCCGAGTACGTCGTCCAGATCGAGGTGAAGACGATGCCGCCGATGCCGAGGAGCGCTGAGCTGAGGAAGAGGGCCGCGTTGCGGTTGCGCTCCTCCCAGATCTGCTTCGGCAGCTTCCCGGGCGTCAGTACGTCCACCAGGACGATACCGAGGATCAGCAGGACCAGTCCGAGGGCGCCGTAGGCGCTGGTGCGGCCAAGTCCGTTGATGATGTCGCTCATTGAGAAGCCTGTCTCCGCGTGGGTGGGAAAGTATGTGCCGTGGAGAGGCCGAATCTATCGCACGGCCTTGACGCGGACCATGGGGAGGTCAGCAGATGGTAAAGGTCAGGGCCGCTCGACCGGCCGAGGCGGAGGACCTGACCGGGCTGGTGATGCGGTCCAAGGCGTACTGGGGCTACGACCGCGGGTTCCTCGCCGCGTGTGCGGAGGAGCTGCGGATCCGGGCCGAAGACGTGACCGCCCGCCGTATCGTCGTGGCCGAGAACGGCCGGGGCGAGGTGCTCGGGGTCTCCTCTCTCGAGGGCGCCGGCCCGCTCGCACGGCTGGGGCTGCTCTTCGTGGAGCCGTCGGCCGTCGGACAGGGCGTGGGCCGGCTGCTGTACCGGGACGTGCTGCGGCGGGCCGCCGAGCTGGGCGTGCGCCGGCTGGTGATCGACTCCGATCCGCACGCGGCCGGGTTCTACCGGGCGATGGGGGCCGTGGCCCGGGCCGCACCGGACCCGGCCGCCGCCCTGGTCCGCTTCGAGGTGAGCCCCGCCCCGCTGGCCGGCTGGGCGCGGGCCTGGACCGGTGGCGGGCGGGCCGTGCACCTGGGCAACGTCGGCGAGTTCAACGCACAGTTCGGCGACGCCACCCTGGACCGGGAGCAGCGGCCCGCGCACCACTACGCCTGCCTCGCCGCCTTCTACAGCCCGTACCCGGCCGTGCTGGTGCTGCCGCGGGCGGTGCCGAGCGGCTGGACCGAGCTGGTCTGCCGGCAGCTGGGCTGGACCGGCGTGGAGGTCCACGACGGGCTGGTGGACGGGGATCCGGGCCTTGCCGATGCCGTACGGGCCCGGCCGGCGCTGGCCGCGCGGCTCACCGGGGCCGGGCTGCCCCTCGTACCGTGGGGGCGCACCCCGGCGTTCGGTCTGCTGGCGGGCCGGCCGTGGCGGCCCGGGGAGCTCCGCTACGAGTCGAAGTCCGCGGCGCACGGGCTGTTCGGGCGGATCCTGGCGGACGGCGGGCATCCGGGGATCGTGCTCCCCCGGCAGTGGCCGGCCCGCGGGCGATGGTCGGCGGCCCGGCTGCTGGCGGCCCGGACCAGGGCGGGTGAGAGCACTGTTCTGAAATCGGAGCACGGTGTCGGGGGTTCGGGCACCACGGTGGTCACCCCCGCGCAGGTCCGCGCCGCGGGCGGGGCCCTGGCCGTAGTGCGCCGGCTGCCGCGCGGGCCGCTGCTGGTGGAGGAGTACGTCGGCGGTCCGGCGGCCGGGGGCGGGGAGGGTGCCGGTGCAGGGCCCGGCGGTCCGCGCGACCTGACGTACGACGGGTTCGTCGACGACGCGGGCCGTGTACACGACGTCGGCGGGGCGGTGATGGACGTGACGGACGACGGCTGCTACCGGGGTGCGACGGTGGGGCCCGGCGTGGTGCCGAATTGGGCGGAGAAGCCCCTCCTCGCCTTCGGGTCGGCGGTGGGCCGGGAACTGGCGGATTCCGGCTACCGGGGCTGGTTCGACGTGGACTTCGTGGCCGACGGGGAGGGGCGGCTCGCGCCGACCGAGACGAACCTGCGGCTGACCGGGCCGTCGATCGCCTTCATGGTGGCGGCGCGGCTCGACGTGCTGCGGGGCGCGGGTCACCTCGTACGGATCGCCGACCGGGTGGAGCTGGGCGCGCGGCTGCCCGAGGCCCAGCTGGACGAGTTGTGCGCGGCCCTGGTGCGGGGCTGCGCCGGGCTCGGGGCGGTGTTCGTTCCCGCGATCCCGACGGGTGCCTTCGAGCCCGCGCCCTGGCTGGGTGTGCTGGTGGCCGCGCGCAGCGAGGAGGCGCTGGACGCGGCCGAGGCGCTGGTCCGGGCCGAGGCCCTGGCGGTCGGGGCGGTGTTCGCCGCGCCGTGACCGGCCCGCACTGCCGACCGGTCGGCGGCGGTCCGATCGGCGGTCGGGCGGCAGTCGGCGGTCGGGCCGGCGGTCCAGGCGGCGGTCCGGTCAGTCGTCGAGGGGGTCGTGGAAGTCGAAGGGGTCCGCCGGCCTGGCGACGACGTAGGCCGCGGCGACGGCGCCCGCGATCATCAGCGGGACGTTGAAGGTGTAGACGAGGGCGGCCTGGAGCGGCCAGTCCTGTTTGGCTGCCAGCCGGTAGAGGTTGTCCTGCGGCCACCAGGCCAACAGCAGGTAGGACACGGCCAGATGGGCCGCCACCGTGAGGGCGGGGCTGCGGCGCTGACGCCGCATCCGGGCGCGGCCGCCGAACAGGAACACCAGGCCGATGCCGAAGGCGAGGCACTCGAAGAGGTAGAGGACGGAGAACAGGAACGCCCAGGGCTGCGGCACTCCGGTGAGGTCGGTCGATCCGGGCCACAGGAGATTGGTGATGATCAGCGCGACGAAGCCCAGGACGCCCCCGCAGCCCGCCGCACAGGACGCCGGCATCCCCTCCTGGCCGCCCGGGGCGGAACCGTACTTGCCGGACTTGGCGCCGCCGCGCCGCGCCGCCGCCGCGGGCAGGATGGGAAGCGGCAGGGCGTCCCGGTCCTCCCGGCCCGCCGCGTTGCGGGGCAGGTTGCGCAGCCGGATCACGGTGCGCGGGGATTCCTCACGGAGCACCTTGCCCGCCAGGTGGTCGCGCAGCCCCTCGATGTCCGGCAGCACGGCCGCCGGGGTCCGGGTCGGTCCCCCGGGCGGTGGGGCCACGTAGGCGACGAGCCGCCGCGGGCCGCGCGGGCCGTCCACTCCCTTCAGGATGACCGCGCCGATGCCCTCGTGGCTGCGGATCGCGGACTCCACGGGGTACGGGTCGACGATGCGGCCGCCGGGCAGGGTGATCCGGTCCCGGATGCGGCCGCCGAACTCCAGCAGCCCGTCGTCGCGGAGGAGGCCGAGGTCGCCGGTGGGTATCGCGTCACCGCCGTCCGGCGGAACGATGCGGATCTCCCCGCCGTGCACGTCGGCCCGGAAGCCGGGGAACGCGGTGCCGAGCAGGGAGATCGTTTCCGGGTCGTCCAACGGGTGCGGCAGCTGGGCCAGTTCGAACCAGGTGCCGACGCCGGCGCACTCCGCGGATCCGTAGATGTTGAGCACGCGCGCACCGGGGCGCAGCAGGACCTGCAGGGTGGCCTGCTCGTCGAGGTAGAGCCGGTCGCCCGAGACGGCGAGCAGCCGCAGCGAACGGCAGGCGGGGTCCGCACCGCGGTGGCCGGGCGGGCCGGCGGCCGCCGGTGGCGCGTCCTCGATCAGCAGCCGGGTGGCGCCGGCCGGGTCGGTGTGCAGGACGGTGACGCGGTCGGTCTCGAGGGCCGCGCGGATGTCCTCGGGCTTCCGGTCGGAGCGCGGGGAGAGCACGAGGGCGCCGCCCGAGCACAGGGCCCGGGTCCAGCCCGCGGCGAAGGCGGTGACGTCCGTACCGGCCGTGAACAGGTGCCGGTCCTGCGGGGTCGGCCGGGCCACCTCGGCCCAGCCCTCGTGGGCGGCCAGGAGCATCCCGTGGCCCACGCGGACCGCGCGCGGCTCGGCCGCCCCGGTGAACAGGACGACGGCGGTGCGGCCGGGTGACGGGGCGGCCGGCCCGGAAGGCCCGGCGGAAGGCCCGGCGGAAGGCCCGCCGGAAGGCCCGCCGGAGGGCTCGGCCGGCCGTTCGGTGCGCGGTCCGCCGATCGCGGTGGTCTGCGCGTCGAGCCGGATCACCCGCAAGCCGCTGCCGTTGTCGAGGGCGGCCTGCTGGGCGGCGTCGGTGAGCAGGACGTGGGGCTCGGCCGCGGTGAGCTGCCGACGCCCGCTGCGCGGGGCGCGGACGTCGATCACGGTGTAGGCCCCGCCGGCCTTGAGGGCGGCGAGGAGGGCGACGACCAGTTCGCTCTGCCGGGCGGTGCCGATGGCGACGAGTCCGCCGGGCGGCAGGCCGGAGTCGAGGAGACGGCGCGCCAGCAGGTCGGCGCGCGCGTCCAGTTCCCCGTAGGTCAGGCTGTCCGGGCCGGCGATGAGCGCGCGGGCTCCGGGGGTGTCCCGGGCCCATTGCTCGAAGCGGTGCAGGACGGTGTCGGTGGTTCGCTTGCCGAAACGTACGGACTCGGATCCCTGCGTCATGAACCGATGATGCCACCGGGCACCGACAAGGGGTGGCGGTCGCGTATATCCCTCCATGGAGCAGGAGTTGGCTTCCCGTACGGGCGGTCCGTAACGCATGCCTTGACCTCGAGCTCGGTTGAGGTCCTAGCGTTCGAGCCATGGACATGGAAGTCACCGCCTGGACGTCGCTCCACAGCGCGATCAACGCCCAGCAGGACCGTCGCCCGTTCTCCCGGGCCGGCCTGCGCCGCGTCGCCGCCTTCGCCCGCCCGCACCGCCGCGGGCTCACCCTCTTCCTTCTGCTGAGCGTGGTGACCGCCCTGCTCGCGGTGGCCACGCCGGTGCTCGCCAGCCGGGTCGTCACCACCATCGTGGAGGGGCGCGACAGCGGCGCGGTCACCCGGCTGGCCCTGCTCATCGCGGTGATCGCGGTCGCGGAGGCGGGGCTAGGGCTGCTGACCCGCCGGCTGTCCGCCACCCTCGGCGAGGGGCTGATCCTGGACCTGCGGACGGCGGTCTTCGACCACGTGCAGCGGATGCCGGTCGCCTTCTTCACCCGGACCCGGACCGGAGCCCTGGTCAGCCGCCTCAACAATGACGTGATCGGCGCCCAGCGGGCCTTCAGCAACACCCTGTCGGGGGTGGTCTCCAACACGGTCACCCTGCTGCTGACCCTCGTGGTGATGCTCAGCATCTCCTGGCAGATCACCCTGCTGGCGCTGGTGCTGCTGCCGGTGTTCGTGCTGCCGGCCCGCCGGATGGGCGCACGGATGGCGGCGATGCAGCGGGAGGCCTCAGCGCTGGACGCGGCGATGGGCACCCAGATGACCGAGCGGTTCTCGGCGCCCGGCGCGACGCTGGTGAAGCTCTTCGGGCGGCCGGCCGACGAGTCCGCGGAGTTCGCGGCCCGCGCGGCCCGCGTACGCGACATCGGGATCCGTACGGCAATGGCCCAGTCGGCCTTCATCACCGCCCTCACCCTCGTCTCGGCCCTGGCCCTCGCGCTGGTCTACGGGCTCGGCGGGTACTACGCCCTGCGCGGCTCGCTCGACGCCGGTTCCGTCGTCGCCCTCGCCCTGCTCCTGACCCGGCTGTACGCCCCGCTGACCGCGCTCGCCGGGGCCCGCGTCGAGGTGATGAGCGCAATGGTGAGCTTCGAGCGGGTCTTCGAGATCCTCGACCTGCAGCCGCTCATCGCACAGAAGCCGGACGCCCGCCGGGTCCCGGAAGGGCCGGTGGCCGTGGAGTTCGACCGGGTCTCCTTCGGATACCCCGCCGCCGACAAGGTCTCGCTCGCCTCCCTGGAGGAGGTCGCCACCCTCGACGCCCGGGGCGGGACGCAGGTGCTGCACGAGGTGTCCTTCCGGGCCGAGCCGGGCCAGATGGTCGCCCTGGTCGGCTCCTCCGGCGCCGGCAAGTCGACGATCGCGCAGCTGCTGCCCCGGCTGTACGACGCGGACGCGGGCGCGGTCCGCCTGGGCGGGATCGACGTACGGGACCTTTCGGCCGAGTCGATCCGCGACACGCTCGGCATGGTCACCCAGGACGGACACCTCTTCCACGAGTCGGTGCGGGCCAATCTGCTGCTGGCCCGGCCGGAGGCCTCCGAGGAGGAGATCTGGGAGGCCCTGCGGCGCTCGCGCCTCGACGGGCTCGTCGCCTCACTGCCGGACGGCCTGGACACGGTGGTCGGGGAGCGCGGGTACCGGCTGTCGGGCGGGGAGCGGCAGCGGCTGACCATCGCCCGGCTGCTGCTGGCCCGGCAGCGCGTGGTGATCCTCGACGAGGCCACCGCGCACCTGGACTCGACCTCGGAGGCCGCGGTGCAGGAGGCCCTGGGCGAGGCCCTGGCGGGCCGGACCGCGGTGGTGATCGCGCACCGGCTGTCGACCGTGCAGGCGGCGGACCTGATCCTGGTGGTCGAGGACGGCCGGATCGTGGAACGGGGCACGCACACCGGGCTGCTGGCGGCCGGCGGCCGCTACGAGGAGCTGTACCGCACCCAGTTCGCGGTGTCGGGCGGCGAGGCACCGGTGTCGGGAGCATGATGCTGTGATGGACATCAAACTGGAACTCGTCGCCGTCCCCGTCAGCGATGTCGACCGGGCCAAGGCCTTCTACGAGAAGCTCGGCTTCAACGCCGACCACGACGTCACCGTCAGCGAGGACATCCGCTTCGTCCAGCTGACCCCACCGGGCTCGGCGTGCTCGATCGCGATCGGCAGGGGGCTGACCCGGATGACCCCGGGGTCGCTGGACAACATGCAGGTGGTCGTCACGGACATCGAGGAGGCGTACGAGGACCTGCGCGGTCGGGGGGTGGAGGTGACCGAGATCCAGGACCTGCCGTGGGGCTCCTTCGTCTATTTCTCCGACCCGGACGGCAACGGCTGGGCGGTCCAGCAGACCACCCCGCGCAAGACGGCGGACACCCCCTGAGCACGGCCCGCCCCCGACCGCCGGAGCCGGGCGGCACGGCGGAGACCGCCGGACCGCCACGGCCCGCGCCGGGTCACCCCATGGACCACAGGACGTCGGCGACCGGGTCGGCCGTGTGGTTGTAGCGGCTCCTCACGTCCTCGTCCTGCTCCACCCGCCACTGGCCGTCCTCGAGGATGAGGCGGAGCGCATAGCGGAAGGGCTTGCCACCGTCGCGCTGGCCCGTGGCGAGGACTCCCTTGCCGGCCGGGTGCTTCCGGGACGCCTTCACGTCCTGGATGTGGTCGATGGTGAACCGCAGCGGCGCTGCACCCGGCTCCGGGGTCCGTTCGGTCAGGGACTTGCGTGCGGCGACGCAGCCGTCGACCGTTCCGCCGTCATCGCTGAAGTTGGGTCGTGCCGCCTTGGTTTCGTGCTCGCACATGGCCTTGACGTCGGCCGGGTCGAGCATCCACGCCTTCATGAACCCCTCGGCGGCGGCCGTGATCCGGACGTCCTCGCTCACGGTCGTCGGACTCCCGAAGGGCTGGGGGCCGCCCTGTCCTCGCGCGGGGCGGCGGGCTCGGAGGAGCCGCAGGCGGACAGCGCGGCGGTCGTCAGCACGGTCGCGGCCAGGCAGGCCGCTCGCACGACGGCGGTTCGGTGGCGCATGGTGTTCTTCCCCCTTCCGGGCGGGGCCAGGAGCGGACCCACCCGGTTGTCGATCATTTGTGAGGACGATAACCGACACCGGACCGGGTCCCGGCCGTGCTCCCGGGCGACGGGGCTCCTTGGACGTTCCGCCGAGGGTGCGGCGCGCGCATGGTCCGGAACGCGCATTGCTCGGGCGCGTGTTGGGGGCTTGGCTTGCCGGGGTCAACACGACGAGGTCGGTCCCGAGGAAGCGAATGACACCCATGCTCGACGGCTGTACCCCCTGGCCCGAGGCGTTCGTCGACCGCTACTGGGCGGCCGGGCACTGGCAGGGCAACACGCTCGACAACCTGCTCCGCGGCTGGGCCCGGCACCACGGGCCGCGGACCGCGCTCGTGCACGGCGGCACCCGCGTCACGTACGCGCAACTGAACCGGCGCGTGGACCGGATGGCCGCCGGCTTCCGGCTGCGCGGCCTGCGGCCCGGGCAGCGGGTCGTCGTCCAGCTGCCGAACGTTCCCGAGTTCGTCATCACCGTCTTCGCGCTGATGCGCACCGGCGTGGTCCCCGTGCTCTGCCCGGTGACGCACCGGGCGGCCGAGGTGTCCCGCCTCGTGCGGGTCAGCCAGGCCGTGGGTCACGTCGGGCCGCCGGCCCACGAGGGGTTCGACCTCGTGGCGATGGCGGCGGACATCGCGGCCCGAGGGCCTTTCCTGCGGCGGGTGTTCACCCTGGAGGCGCCTGGCGAGGCGTCCCCGTACGGCGGCTTCAGCATCGACGCGGCGGGCTGCCAGTACTACCCCTTGGCCTCCGTCGACTCACCGCCGGAGCGGCCGCTCCCGCAGAGCGCCGCCCAGGTGGCCTTCTTCCTGCTCTCCGACGGTGCGGGCGCGGAGCCCGCGCTCGTGCCGCGCACCCACAACGACTACGCCTACCAGGTGCGGGCCGCCGCCGGGCTGGTGTCGCTCACCGAGGACGACGTCTACCTCGCCGCGCTGCCCGCCGGGGACAACTTCGCCTTCGGCTGCCCCGGCATCGTCGGCACCCTCTCGGTCGGCGGCACCGTCGTGCTGGCCGAGAGCGCGGACCCCGCCGCGTGCTTCCCGGTCATCGAACGGGAGCGGGTCACCGTCACGTCGGTGGTGCCCGCCGTCGCCGAGGGCTGGCTGGACGCGCTCGCGTCGGTCCGGGCCGATGTGAGCAGTCTGCGTCTCGTGCAGATCGGCGGCGCTCCCCTGCCCCGGGCGACCGCCGTACGCGTGGGTCCCGAACTGGGCTGCCGCGTGCAGCAGGTGTCGGGCCGGGCCGAGGGACCGCTCACGCTCACCCGGCCCGCCGATCCGGACGAGAGCGTGCTCTCCACACAGGGCCGCCCGCTCTCGCCCGACGACGAGATCCGCGTGGTCGGCGCCGACGGCGCGGAGGTGCCCGACGGCGAGCCGGGCGAACTCATCGCCCGCGGCCCCTGCACGCCTCGCGGCTACTACCGGGCGCCCGACCTCAACGCACGCTCCTTCACCCCCGACGGCTGGTTCCGCACCGGAGACCTCGCACGCCGCACCCCCGACGGCAACCTGGTGGTGACGGGCCGCCTGCAGGATGCGCCGTCCGGCCGCTGAGGGGCGGGGACGGTGGGAGGATGCGTCGGTGCCGACACCGATGCCGATGGGCCGTGAACCGATGGACCGTGAGCCGATGGATCTCCGGGCGTACGTCGAACGGACCCGCGGCGGGCCGTGCTTCGTGTGCGCCTACCTCGCCGGGCACCCCGGCTTCGTGCACGAGACGATCCACGAGGACGAGCACCACGTGGCCTTCCTCGACCGCTGGCCCACGCTTCCCGGAAAGGTCCTGGTGGCTCCCAGGGCACATATCGAACATGCCGTCCGCGACCTGGACGCGGCGGCCTACACCCGGCTGATGCTCGTCGTACGGGAGGTCGCGCTCGCGGTCGAGGACGTCCTCGACTGCGAGCGGACCTACCTGTACTCGCTGGGGAGCCGGCAGGGCAACGCCCACCTGCACTGGCACATCGCGGCGCTGCCGCCCGGGGTCCCGTACGAACAGCAGCAGTTCCACGCCCTCATGACCGAGAACGGCGTCCTGTCGCGGTCGGCCGAGGAGCAGGCGGCGACGGCGACGCTCCTGCGCGCGGCCCTCGCCGCGCGCGGGGTGCTCGCACCGCCTCCGTGAGGTCAGGCCTGCGCGGGGGTGTGGTGGTGGTCGAGTTCCCACGCGTGGTGCTTGAACTCGTGGCGGAAGTCGGCGTGGTCCTCCCACTGGCGGGCGATGCCGCGCAGCACGTCCCAGTTGTGCTCCACCGACTGGTCGATGACGCGGCGCATGGCCGGCTCGGCGGATTCCCGCTTCTCGATGAGGCCCTTGATGGCGGAGGCCTCCAGGACGGAGTTGCGCAGGGCGCGCAGGGCGCGGGAGGTGTCGTCCATGGCGAAGCCGTGTTCGCTGCCCGTCGCCTCGTCGAACAGCGGGGTGAGCCGCGCCTCGATGAATGCGGTGATCCGCTCGAAGTGCTGCACGTCCATCGGGGGCTCCCTCTCCTGCCGGACCACACGTGGGCCCGGCGTCTCCACTCGCTTCTGCTGTTCGGGCGCCATTATCCAGCAGCCTCGTGATCTGTTTTGATGATCCACCGGGTGCGATCGACGCGGGGGGACCGGTGGACGGGAATTCAGGGCTGACGGAGCGTTTCGAAGAGCACCGCTCTCATCTGAGAGCGGTGTCCTACCGCATGCTCGGTTCGCTCGCCGAGGCCGATGACGCCGTACAGGAGACCTGGCTGCGCCTGAGCCGCTCCGACGTCGGTGCGGTGGAGAACCTCGGCGGATGGCTGACGACGGTCGTGTCCCGCGTGTGCCTGAACATGCTGCGCTCGCGCGAGTCCCGCCGCGAGGACTCCCTGGACGCGTCGCCCGCCGACCGCGTCGCCGGCCGTGAGGACACCGTCGACCCCGAACAGGAGGCCGTACTGGCCGACTCCGTCGGGCTGGCGCTGCTCGTCGTGCTCGACCGGCTGGCTCCCGCCGAGCGGCTCGCGTTCGTGCTGCACGACTTGTTCGCCGTGCCCTTCGACGAGATCGCCCCGATGATCGAGAAGTCCCCCGTGGCCACCCGTCAGCTCGCGAGCCGCGCCCGCCGCCGGGTCCGGGGAGCACCTCTGGCGTCCGAGGCCGATCCGAGCCGCCGGCGCCTCGTGGTGGAGGCCTTCCTCGCCGCCACCCGCGGCGGGAACTTCGACGCGCTCGTCACCCTGCTCCACCCCGACGTGGTGCTCCGGGCCGATGCGGCCGTCGTGCCCGCCCACGCCCCGGTCCTCCTGCGCGGCGCGGTCACCGTCGCCAGGAGCGCGATGGCCGCCATGCAGCGGGCGCAGGCCACGACGCCGGCCCTCGTCGACGGGCTGGTCGGCCTGGCGATGGCCCCGCTGGGACGGCTGTTCCTCGTGCTCGGCTTCACGATCGAGGACGGGCTGATCACGGAGATCGACATCGTGGCGGACCCCGTGCGTCTGGATGCGCTCGAACTCGCCGCGCTCGACATCTGATACCCGGCACCGGTAAGCGGCCGTAGCGATTCCGTGCCGCGGCCGCCCCTTCTGGGCCGCGGCACGGCGCTCGCATACTGGCGCCGTGACCGACTACGTCAAGCACCTGCCCACTGCGGCGATACCGGAGGGCGCTCCGGTCGCGGCGTGGGGTGTCGACCACGCGCGGCACTGGCTCCGGGCCGACCGCGTCCCGACCGTTTTCGCGCCCGGCGCCGGAGGATGGCTCCTCGTGGTCCCGGCCGTCCTCGCGCTCCTGCTGACGGACCGGCACGGCGAGGACTGGCGCAGTCTCTCGGCCGGCTTCCTGCTCGCCGCGCTGCCCTTCTGGTTCCGGTACCTGCCGGCGGCCACCCTGCTCGCCGCGACCGCCCTCGCGGCCGACGCCGCCCTCGCCCTTGCCGGTACCTCCGACACCGCGGGCCGGATCGGTCCGGTCCTGGTCCTCGCGCTCGCCGCCTGGGCGTTCACCGGGGCGCCGGGGGCGGTTGTGGAGGGGGATGCGGGAGCGGGTGCGGAGGGTGCGGCGGCTGCGGCTGACCCCGCACACCTGGGGAATGTCTTGCCGATCACGCCGGACTCGCGGGCCCCGGCCCCCGGGCCCGCCCCCGGGCTCGCCCCGGTTGCTCAGGGCGCGAGCACGTCCAGTTCCTCCAGCGCACCCACCGCGATGCGGCGGGTCAGCGCCTCGGCGCGCGCCGCGTCCCGCTCGCGCACCGCCTCGGCGACCTGGACGTGCAGGGTGACGGCGGCGGGGTCGGGATCGTGGAACATCACCGCGTGTTCGGTGCGGCCGGTCAGGACTTCGGCGACGACGTCCCCGAGGCGGGCGAACATCTCGTTGCCGGAGGCGTTGAGCACCACCCGGTGGAACGCGATGTCGTGCCGCAGATAGCCCTCCAGCTGGTGGCCGCGCGAGGTGCGGACCATGCCGAGGGCCGCCTCGGTGAGTTCGGCGCACTGATCCGGTGTGGCCAGGGTCGCGGCGAGACCGGCCGCGACCGGCTCGATCGCGGATCGCAGCACGGTGAGGGAACGCAGCTGCCGGGGCCGGTCCGTGCCGGCGAGCCGCCAGCGGATCACGCGAGGGTCGTAGACGTTCCACTCGTCGGTGGGGCGCACCGTGACGCCGACCCGTCGGCGGGACTCGACCAGGTGCATCGACTCCAGGACGCGGATGACCTCCCGTACGACGGTGCGGGAGGCATCGAAGCGTTCGGTGATCTCGTCCGTGCGCAGGACGCTGCCCGGGAGGTACTCCCCCGCCGTGATCGCGAGGCCGAGGGTGTCCAGCACATGGGTGTGGAGCCCCTGCCCCTGCCCGGGACTGCCTGCGGTGGTCATGGCGTAAGCGTACGGTGACGCTCCCGCCGCCGAAAGATGTGATGTTTCCGACCCGAGGCTTGAATAAGTACTACTTAATGCGCTTCAGTGGTGCCGCACGAACCGATGTCGACGAGGACAGCGAGGTAGGCGTGAGCACCCAGCGCGTCATTGTGGTGATGGGCGTGGCCGGTACGGGCAAGACGACCGTGGGCCGACTGCTCGCCGAGGCACTCGGCATTCCGTACGCGGAGGGCGACGCGTTCCACCCGGCGTCCAACGTCGCCAAGATGTCGGCCGGCACCCCGCTCGACGACGCGGACCGGTGGCCGTGGCTCGACGCCATCGGCGAATGGATCCGCAACCGCGCCGGCCTGCGCGGCGGCGTGATCGCCGCCTCCTCGCTCAAGCGCGCCTACCGGGACCGGCTGCGCGCCGCGGCCCCCGGGGCCGTCTTCGTCCACCTCACCGGCGAACGCCCGCTGATCGAGCAGCGCATGGCGGCCCGCAAGGGCCATTTCATGCCCACCACCCTGCTGGATTCGCAGTTCGCGACGCTGGAGCCACTCCAGGAGGACGAACCCGGCGTCGTCGTCGACGTGTCCGGCTCCCCGCAGGACATCACCGGGCGGGCGCTGGCCGCTCTGCGCCGGCTCCCCGCACACGAGAACTGAGGAAACGTCACCGTGACCGGTCTCAGCGTCGAGACACTTGCGGCGGCCGCCCCCGCACCGATCACCTCGGCCGGGAACACCCAGCTGGGGATAGCCGTCCTCGCGGGCATAGCCGTCATCGTCCTGCTCATCACCCGCCTCAAACTGCACGCCTTCCTGGCGCTGACGGTCGGCTCGCTGGCCCTCGGGGTCTTCGCGGGAGCACCGTTGGCCAAGACGATCTCCAGCTTCACCGCCGGACTCGGGGCCACGGTCGCGGGCGTCGGCGTACTCATCGCGCTCGGCGCGATCCTCGGGAAGCTGCTGGCGGACTCGGGCGGCGCGGACGAGATCGTGGACACGATCCTTGCTCGGGCCAAGGGCCGGGCCATGCCCTGGGCCATGGTGCTGATCGCCTCGGTGATCGGGCTGCCGCTCTTCTTCGAGGTCGGGATCGTGCTGCTGATCCCGGTGGTGCTGCTGGTGGCCAGGCGGGGGAACTACTCCCTGATGCGGATCGGCATCCCCGCGCTGGCCGGCCTGTCCGTGATGCACGGCCTGGTCCCGCCGCATCCCGGCCCCCTCGTCGCCATCGACGCGCTCCACGCGAACCTGGGGATCACCCTCGGGCTCGGTGTGCTCGTGGCGATCCCGACCGTGGTCATCGCCGGGCCGGTGTTCTCCCGGTACGCGGCGCGGTGGGTGGACATCCCGGCGCCCGAGCACATGATCGCGCCGCGTCCCTCGGCGGAGCTGGAACACCGCCCGCGATTCGGGGCCACGGTGTTCACCGTGCTGCTCCCGGTGGCACTGATGCTCGTCAAGGCTCTTGTCGACATCGTGGTCGACGACCCCGCGAACCCTGTGCAGCGCGTGACGGACGTCGCGGGCTCCCCCATGATCGCGCTGCTCGCGGCGGTCCTGGTGGGCATGTTCACGCTGGGCCGAGCGGCCGGGTTCACCCGGGAGCGGATCTCGGTCACGGTGGAGAAGTCCCTGGCCCCGATCGCGGGAATCCTGCTGATCGTGGGCGCGGGCGGCGGCTTCAAGCAGACGCTGATCGACGTGGGCGTGGGTCAGATGATCCTGGACGTGTCGAAGAACTGGGCAGTCCCGACCCTGTTGCTGGCCTGGCTGATCGCCGTGGCCATCCGGCTGGCCACCGGCTCGGCGACGGTGGCGACCATCTCCGCGGCCGGGCTGGTCGCGCCGCTCGCGGCGGACATGTCCACCACCGGGACCGCGCTCCTGGTCCTGGCCATCGGGGCCGGCTCGCTGTTCTTCAGTCACGTCAACGACGCCGGCTTCTGGCTGGTCAAGGAGTACTTCGGGATGACCGTCGGTCAGACCCTGAAGACCTGGTCGGTGATGGAGACCATCATCTCGGTGGTCGGGCTGGGCCTCGTCCTGCTGCTGTCACTGGTCCTTTAGCCGGCCCTTCAACTGGGCGGCGGCCAGCGCCATGCCGCCCGCGGCCGTCGCGCAGCGGGCGGCGAGCCTGGACACCTCGGCACGCAGGGCCTCGGTCCCCGGTCCGTGCCACCCCGGCTCGGCGGCCGCCCCGTGCAGCCGGAACGCGTGCGTGCGCAACGCGGCGGCGTGACCCGACAGGCCGCCGGCCTGCGGCCGGGGCGCCGGCCGGGGCGGCCGTGCCGTGATCCGGCGGCGGGCCGGGCCCCGGGAGGGTCCGGACGCGGGCCCCGGCGGGGGCCGTTCGGGCAGACCGGGGCCCCGGTCGCAGAACGCCACGAAGGCGGCGCCGAGCCCGAGGACGGGTTGGGCGGTCTCGGCCCGGCCGGTGGCGACCTGCCAGCCGGCATGATCGTTGAAGGGGTTCGCGTCGGTCAGGGCGTTCCAGGCCAGGATGTCGGCGAAGGACGGGGCCAGCAGCGAGAAGGCGTGCTCGGCGCCCTGTTCGCGCATGATGGCGCGGAACAGACGGACGGCCTCGGCCTGGCGGCCCGCTTCCACGGCGCCGAGGACGGCGGCCGCGCCGGGATCGTCGAGCAGTTCGGGCCGGCCCGCGCTCACGGCCCGGATCCGGGCCTTCAGACCACAGACGGCGATGCTGATCGCGAGGCTCTCCCGGCCCGCCAGGACTCCGGCGAGCCGGCCCGCCCGGGCCATGCCCCGACCGCGCGGGGCCCAGCCGAGACCCGCCGGGTCGGTGAGGGTACGCAACAGGGTGCGCCAGCCGAGCCGGGTACGGCCGCCCCGGGCCAGGGCGGCTGCGGGCAGCCGGGCACCGAAGGCCAGGCCGGAGGCGTAGCGGGCGGCTTCGCCGACCGCGTCGGCGGCCTCGGCGAGTGCGCGGCACGGGGCGTCGAGCAGGTCGATGTCCGGGGCGGTGGACGCGGAGGTCGCGGCGTCGGGCATGTCATCCTCGTGGGGTTCGGCAGGAGGTTCGGGGGCGGGCACGGTCGGGCGTCAGGCGGTATGCGGTCGGGCTTCGGTCTTCGGGCGGTGAGCGGTCGGGCTTCGGTCTTCGGGCGGTGAGCGGTCGGGCGGCACAGGTCGGGCGGCAGGCGTCCTGCGAGGTGAGGCGGGTGTCGCGGCGTTCGATGGCCCCGGGCCCGGCGCCGGGATCTCGGCGGCGGGATGTCAGCGGCGGGTGAGCGTCAGCCGGATCCCGCGCGGGTCGAGCGCCGCGGGCAGCGGCCCCACCGGGTCCAGCACCGGCCGGCCGCGGCCGACCCGATGTGTCCGCAGCACCTCGGCGCAGAGCGCAGCGGTGATCATCAGGCCGAGCTGGTCGCCCGGACAGCGGCCGCCGCCATGGCTGAAGGGCGCCATCCGGACGTCCTGGTCCGCACCCGGGTTCTTCCACCGGCCGGGCACGAACACGTGCGCCGCCGGAACCCGTTCGGGATCGCGCTGGTGGAACGCGGCGGGCAGCAGCACCGAAGTGCCGGCCGGGTGGCGCACGCCCCGCCATTCGGTCTCGGCGCCGGTGACGCGGATCAGGTCGGACACCACCGGGTACAGGCGCAGGGACTCGCGTACGCAGGCCCGCAGCCGGGGCAGCTCGCCCCGGCCCGCACCCGCGGTGGCTTCGGCGGCCGCCTCGGCCGCGGCCAGGTCCTGTTCCGCGGGGTGCGCGCCGAGCAGGAGCAGGGTGCGCAGCAGCGTGTCCGGGACGGCGTCCATGGCCAGCAGCCAGTGCTGGGCCTGGCCGACGGGGTCGACGGTCCCGGTGGGGTCTGCGTAACGGGCGGCCCGTCCGACCAGCGTGTCGCCGTCGGCGTGGCCCGCGTACGCCTCGATGCGGGCGCGGGCCCTGGCGTGCAGGGAGCGGGCGGCGCGCGCCCGGCCGCCGCGCAGGCCCTTGCCCTCGGCGCGCAGCTGGGTGAGCCATCCGGTGAGTTCCTCGTCGGCGGCGGCCGAGTCGCCGAGCACGATCCGCCGGGCAGTGCGGTGGACGGCGTAGCGGGCGCGGGCGAGGTCGAGGGTGGCGGTCGGGGCACCGGCGCCGGTGGAACCGGCGGTCAGGTGCCGGGCCTCCTCGGCGAGGGCAGCGAGGAAGAGTCCGCAGGAGGGGTGCACGGGCAGGCCCGCGGCCAGCACCTCGGCGCTGACCTGCCGACGTTCCGCGCGGAGTTCGCCGCGGGAGCAGCCGGTGCCGGCGGGCTCCTGCGGGCTCAGGCCCCGGCACTTGTCCGGCGGGTCGGCCGCCAGGAGGCCGACGGGTTCGGCGTAGAACCGGCGCACGTCCTGCGGATCGAGGAGGACCAGGACGGTCCGTCCGGAGCGGGTGCGTACGAGGACGGGGGCGTCGCCGTGCCGGGCGCGCAGGGCGCGCAGCGCGGCGGCGGAGGCGCGCACCGCGCCGGGGCGGGGCCGGGCGAGGCCCCGCAGCAGGGCTCCGAGGCCGGCGAGGGGCACGCGCCCGGTGGTCTCACGGGCCGGGACCGCTTGCCGGAGGAAGGATTCCTTTACGGATGTCCGCCGGTCGGGGGCTCCCGCGCCGCGCCCCGGCGCGGCGGGCCCGCGGTCCGCGGGCAGTGCCTCACCGCGGGGGGACCGGCCGACTCGCTCGGGGCGCCGCCGGGCGGCGAGGGCCCGTACCCGGGCTCGGAGCCCGTCGAGGGCGGCCCCTTGGACCGTACGCATCCGTGTACCTCCGCGGCGGGAGCGACAACGCTCGGCGACAACGGCATCACCGTACGTCCCACCTGCGGACTGCGCGCCCCGAGGAGCACGTCAGGGGTCGAGCCCGACGAGCAGCGCCGCGATGTCCGGTCCGGCGGTGGGGTAGGAGGTGAAGACCGCGTGGTGCAGGGCCGACGGGGAGCGCCCGCGGCGTACGCACGCAATGGCCTCGGCGGGACCAGGCCCCGGTCGACGAGGAACTGGGCAACGACGAGGCCGGACCGGTTGTAGCCCGAGTGGCAGCGGACGAGCGTGGTGAGGTCCGCGTCGAGGGCGAGGCCGGCGGTGCGGGCGAGGCGCTGGACGGTGTGCAGCTGGTGGGCGTCGAGTGCGGCGTCCGGGACGGGCGCCACGACGTGCTCGGCGCGCGGTCCGGGTCCGTGGCCGGTCCGGGTGAAGAGGCTGATGACGAGGTCGAACTCGTCGCCGACGACGGCGGGCCGGAGTTCGCCGTCCGGGTCGGTCCAGTAGTGGCCGCCCATCCACGGGCCGGGTGCGGTCTCGTCCCACGGCGAATGCGGACCGGGAGCGTCACTGTCTCGCTGTCGGGTCTTCCTCATCCGGCCACGACCTGCTGGGGGGGGAGCCCCCAGAGTCCGACACAACTTCCTTTTACATGACGGAAGTTGGGGTGAAGACGGCTTCGCGGAACGCCGTGCGCAGCCCGCTGCGCACCGCCGTCGGGAGGAGGACCGCCCAGCGGTGGTGGCGGGGGGACATCCAGAGGGCCGGGCCGCCGTCCTGCGGGGCGTGGTGGGTCCAGACCCCGTGCGGGGCGGGCTGCCAGAGCAGTCCGCGGGCGGGGACGAGTTCGCCGGTGCGGATCCGGAGCGACTCGGTGGCCCAGGCGCGGGTGATGCCCTCGGTGATGCCCTCCGGGGCCGTGGAGCCGGCCGGTGCGGGGGCCGCGGCGGCGAGAACGTGCCGCAGGAAGCGGACCAGGTCGCCGAGGGGCGCGTGGAGGGCGGCATCGGTGAAACGCGTTCCGGTCATGCCCAGGGGGCGCCAGACCCGGGTGGCGGCGAGGTCGGCGAGCGGGCTGCCGGAGAGGTGTTCGGCGAGACGGGTGAGGGCCGCGGCGCCGCCCGGGTGGGTGAGGAGGTGGTGGGCGGTGGTCCCGTCGGGGGTGTCCGCGGAGGCCTCGTCCCCGTAGGCGGTGAGGGGCGTGTGCAGGTGCAGCGCGCCCTCGTCGACGAGGGCGCCGATGACCGGCCAGAGCGCGAGGACGGCGGTGAGGCCGCCCACGTCGAAGGCTTCGTCCGCGGGTCCGGCCTCCGAACCCGCCTGTGGGCCTTCGGGGCCGCCGACGGCCCACACCGCCCCGGGGTCGGCGGACCCGACGAGGGCCCGGACGGCGGTGGCCTGGTCGCACAGGAGGGTCATGGTCGCCCACGTTAACGAGCCCGCCCGGGCCGGCCCGGCAGGCCGGGGCGAGACCGGGCCCCCGCCACCCGAATGCCGCTCACGGCCGGCACCGTGCGCCCCCTCACCACCCCGGTCGGCCCGGATGTCCGTCGTCCTGAGCGGGCCCGTCGGCGAGCGCGTCGAGGATCCCGGCTGCCCGGGTGTCCCCGAGCGCGTCCGGGGCCTCGGCGGCGTACCCGCGGGACGAGGCGTCGACGGTGGTGTCCAGGGCGACGGCGTGGAGGTGTTCCGCGGCGCGCGGATCGCCGAGCTCCGCCAATCGCCCGATCAGCTGCAGCCGCCGGTGCCGGGCGGACGGGCCGCACCCGGTCCTGAGGCGTGGGGCGCGGCCCGTCCGGGGCACCCGGGTACGTACGTCCAGTACCCGGGCGCCCCTGTGCTCGCCTAGCTCTTGTCCGGGCGGTCGGTCACCCGCAGGGTGTTGAGCAGGGGCTTGCCGAATCCGCTGTGCGTAACGAAGCGGATGTTGAGGACCCCGTCCGTGACCGTGACCGTGTACGTACGGGTCAGGGCCTTGTAGGTGCCGGCCTCCAGGGCGATGTCCAGGGAGGGCAGGACCTGCGTGCCCTCGGCCAGGACGTCGAAGACGCGCTTGTTCGGCTTGGTGGAGGAGAGCTCCGCGAAGCCGAGCTCCACCGTGTAGGTGCCGTTCGGCACGTTGTCGAAGCGGTATTCGTACATGCCCTCACGGGCGTTGCGGAACAGCCACTGCTCGTCCGTACCGGCGATGGTGCGGCCGGTGGACTGGATGGTGCCGTTGCCCTGGTAGCCGTAGGAGCCGGGCGTGTACTTGCGGTCCGGCGACCAGGCGTCACCCAGGGCGTCGGTGCTGCCGTAGCCGGAGCCCGCGTCGAGGCCGACCTGGTAGCGCGGAACGACGACCTTGACCGGGACGGTCAGGACCGGGGTCCGGCCGCTCGCGGAGGTGATCTTCAGGTCGGCTGTGAGGACCGTTCCCGGAGCCAGTCCGGTCGTGTCGACCGTAAGGGTGACCGGGGTCTTCGCGCCGGTCGGGAGGTTCCCGGTCGCCGGTGTGGCCGTGAGCCAGGCCGCTTCCTCGGACACCGTGAACGCCGTGCCGAGGCCCGGGTTGGTCAGGTCCAGGGTCCGCGTCCGCCGCTGGTCCGCCGGGAGGACGACCTCGACGGACGGCGTGGACGCCGTCACCTTTCCGGTGCGCAGGGACTGCGTCACGGCCGTGACGTCGGCGGCCTTGACGTTCACCGTCGCCGTGGCGGACTCGTACTGGGGTGCGGCCAGCGAGACGGGGAGCGAGCCCGAGGGGCTCTGGACGACGTATCCGCCGTCCGCCGCCGTGGTGGCGGAGACCGCGCCGTCGCCGGTACCGACGGTCACCGTGGCGCCCGCGACGCCGTTGCCGTCGTTGGCGTCGAGCACCCGGCCCGCCACCACTCCGCTCTTGGTGGTCCGGAACGCGATGGACAGGCCGTCCGTGATGACCCCGGTGTTGAAGGAGTACTTGAAGGCGTCGGTTCCGGCCGCGTTCTCCACACCGACCGTGGCCGAGGAGCCGCCCTTGATCCCGGTGCCGCCCGTCCCCTTGTAGGAGTACGAGACGGTGCCGTCCTCGCCGATCGTCGCCGAGAAGGAGAACTTGTCGGCCTGGGCCGACCAGTGGGCCACCTGGCGCCACTCGATCACGTAACTCCGGTGCGGAGCGGTGCCGGTGACGGCGGTGAAGACACCGGATCCGCTGCCCGTGGCGCCGACGACGAGGTCGTCCCAGAACGGGTACAGGGCCGCGTTGGGCGTGGCCGTGCTCGGGAGGTCCCCGTTGATGTCACTGGTGTGGTTGCCGCCGAAGCTGACGGTGCCGTTGGTGCCGATCCAGGCCTGGCCGTACGTCTTGCCGTACAGGGGCAGCGGGAAGGGCAGGTCGACGCGCTCGGTGGTGTTGTCACCGGTGAGCGCGAGCTGGCGGGTGCCCTCGACGTACGGGCGGTCGCCCGCGGCGGCGCAGGCGTAGCCGTAGCCGTCGGTGCGCTCGGGCAGGCTGACCGCGACGGTGGCGTCTCCGGCGACGGTGACCTTCGCCGTACCGCCGGTGACGCAGCGGGAGGCGTGGGTGGCGTTCACGTCGTACGTGCCGTGCGGCAGGGCCACCTCGAAGCGGCCCTGGGCGTCGGCGGTCGCGGTCACCGGGGTGTCCGCGATGGTGACGGAGGCGCCCGCGGCGGGGCCGGCGGCCGAGGAGACCGTGCCGGTGAGTTTGCCGGAGGCGGCCTGGGTCAGGGTGAAGTCGCCGGTGGCGGTGCCGTTCTCGGTCACCGTGGCCGTCGCGGTCTGCTGTCCGTAACCGAACTTGGCGGCGGTCAGGGTGTAGTCGCCGACCGAGAGGGAGGCGAAGCGGTAGCTGCCGTCGGCCCCGGTGGTGGTGGTGCGGTCGATCGGGCCGTCGGCGGTGATCTTCACGCCCGCGACGGGCTGGTCGCCGGCGCGTACGGTGCCGCCGAGCGAGCCGATGGCGCCGCGCGGGGCGGCGTTGACGGCGGCGAGGATGTCGAGCCGGCCCTCACCGAAGACGTTGTTGTCGGCGGCGTTGCCCCCGCACTGGCTGCTGTCGGTGTCCAGGGCGGTGCCGTCGAAGAGCGCCTCGGTCTGCGCGACGTCGCCTTCCAGGGCGGGCGCGGCGGACCAGAGCAGGGCGACGGCGGCCGCGGTGTGCGGCGAGGCCATCGAGGTGCCGGAGAAGGCCTCGTACGCGCCGCCGGGAACGGAGGAGCGGACGTTCACGCCGGGGGCGGCGATGTTCGGCTTGATGATGCCGCCGGGGCCGGCGCCGCGCGAGGAGAACGACGCGATGGCGTTGTTGATGTCGAAGGCGCCGGAGCTGTAGGAGCTGGCGTAGTCGCCGGGCGAGCCGGCGGTGTTGCAGCTCGGGCCTGAGTTCCCGTTGGAGAAGGCCGGGAAGATGCCGGCCGCCCGCCAGGTGTCGACGATCTGCTGGTACCAGGTGTCGCCGCCGCTGCCGCCCCAGGAGTTGTTGACGATGTGCGGGGCGAGATCGGGGCGCGGGTTCTGACCGCTCGGGTCGGTCGGGGCGACGATCCACTGGCCCGAGGCGAGGAGGGAGGCCTCGGAGCAGGAGTTCGACTCGCAGCCCTTGGCCGCGATCCACTTGGCGCCGGGGGCCACGCCGATCTTGTTGGCGCCGCCGTCGTCGCCGACCATCGTGCCCATGGTGTGGGTGCCGTGGTCGTTGTTGTCGCACGGGGCCGCGGTGGTGCACACGCCCGCCGGGTCGAACCAGTTGTAGGCGTGGTCGTACGTGCCGTCCGCCTTCTTGCCGCGGTACTGGTTGTTCACGGCCGGGTGGGTGTAGTCCACGCCGCTGTCGATGTTGGCGACGACTATGCCCTCGCCGCGCACCCCGACCTGGTCCCAGACCTGCGGGGCCTTGATCCGGTCGATGTTCCACTCGATGGCGTCGGCGACGGCCTTCTCCCGCTTGCCCTCGGTGGGCTTGGGGAGGACGACCTTGTCGTCGGCGTCGATCCGGGCGACCTCGGGGCGCTGTGCGAGGGTCCCGGCGAGCTTCTGGCTGCCGACGACGCGCACGGCGTTCACGATCCAGTACGAGGTGTACTCGGCCCCCGCGCCCTGCAGGGCCTTGACGACCTCGGCCTGGCTGCGCGCGGCGTGGTCCCTCTTGATCCGCAGAACCGTTTCTGCCTTTGCGGCGCGGGTCTGCTGCTTCCCCGCGGCGGTGAGGTCGGCGGCGCTGTCGAGGTAGACCCAGAAGGCGGCCTTGGCAGAGTCGTCGAGCTGGGCCCGGAGCTTGGGCTCGATCTTGCGCTCGGCCGCGGTCAGGGCGGCGGGGCCGGGGTCCTGCGCGGCCGCGGCGACGCCCGCGCCGATCGGCAGGAGCAGGACCGAGGTGAGGGCGGCGAGCGCCGTACGTAAGGACCGCACGGGCCGTGATGACCTTGTGGGCCGTAAGGCTCGTGAGGACCGGTTGTTGCGTTGAGCCACGTGTTGTCTCCTCGTACGCCGTGTGCGGGTTGTGCGGGAAGGGTGCGCGTGACGTGCGCGGGTCATGGTGAACGAGGCGTCATGCTCATTACAAGGGGGGCTTTTCGGCCGTCCTCGGTCCGGGAACGACGGAGCCCGCGGGCTCGTCGGCGGACCGCTCGCGTACCGGAGGACCGGCGCCCGGCCTTCGCCCGCGCCCAGAGGGAACGCGCGGCCGGCACGTCGCGCGGCAACGGCCCGGGACACGCTCGCGACCTGCGGGTCCATGGCCGTCGCACGGCGCGTCGCATACCGGGCCGGGCCGGCGGCAGAAGGGTGCTTGCCCGGCCCGGCGGGGTGTCCGCCCGGACCGTCGGCGGTTCAGCCGGGTGAATCGCCGTCCCGCGGAACGAGCGTCACGTCCACTTCCCCTGCGGCGGCGGACCAGCGCTCTCCGCGTTCCACGGCCGCACGACCGTCACTGAGCATCCGCGTACGGATGTCCCGCGCCGCATCGCGCAGGACCGCCGCGGGCACGCCGCTCCTGGCCGGGAACCGGTCCAGGATTTGCTGGACCGACCTGTCGAAGGCCCGGACCGCTCCCTCGACGTCGTCCACGCTCTCACCCGCCGACGCGGCCGATGTGATCGTCCAGGTCATCCACAGAGCCATGCCCGAAGCGTAGGAGCGGGTGGGCCGGAACGTGAACGACGTCGCAGGTGTGTCGCCCCCGAGCGGATGTCTTGCCGATCACGCCGGGCTCGCGGGTTCTGACACCGACAAGACACCCCCCTCAAGGCCCGTCCCGCAAGTGGGGGTCTCCCGCTCAGTGGTTTCCGTTCGGAGCGAGGAGGTGCTGGGCGAACAACCGGGTCGACGGCGGCCAGTGGAATAATCGATCATGCGTTCATGACCCTGAGAGAGACCCTTGTCCGAGTTGAGGCAGACCTGGCCGCCGGACGGGTTCCCCTTGCGCGCCAGCGTTTGCGCGGTCTCGTCTCATCCTTCCCGCACGACCTGACACTCCGCCGGCGCCTGGCCGAGGTGTACCGGCTCTACGGCGACACCGCCGAGGCCGGACGCTGGATGTACCTCGAAGCGGACCGCGACGCCGACGAGACCGCCGCCTTCGAAGAGCGGTACGGATCTCCCGCATGGAGGATGAAGGCCCTCGCCTGGCGCGGCCCCGAGGCAAAGGCTTCCACCGCCTTTGCGGAGAAGCAGCTGACTGCAGTGCGGACATCCTGCGCCGAGGAGCTGGAGCGCCTCGTCGACTGGGACGACCCTGCCTCGTACCGGGACGGTCTGGAGGAGAAGTACGAGGAGGCGCCCTCCGAGCCGTGGACAGTCGGCGGTGTGCTGGCGGGCATCGGTTGCCTGGTGGGTGCCCTTGCGTTCGTCGCAATCTGGGTGGTTGGAGTTGTTGCCCTCTTCGACTGACGCAGGTCACCCAGGCCCTGTGGGGAGCACCGCGCAAGGCCGGTGAGATCGTCCAGAACTGCTGTGCACGGGATACTTGGCAACGAGGGAAATGATCTCGCGATGTCTGCTGTGATTGCGGCGTCGCAGCCGTCCTGGATGGTCCCGTTCACCGGGCTGAGCCCCCGCGTCTTCCCGTGCACGCGATTCCGCAGCAACACGGTCCTCATCGTGGACGGAACCTTGGTTCCCACCCGTGACCACACGGTGGCCGAGCGGTCGAAGAACTCTCGCTGCTCCACCAACCACCAGGTCGTCATGAAGACCTGGAAGACCTTGCGAGACTGCCGCTCAAAGGGCGACGGCGTCCATCACGCGATGAGCAAAATCGCCCACCTGCACAACCGTGCACTCGGCCGGTGGACGAGCCGACATCCGTCGATCACGGACCTGCCGGCTCAAGATCTTGACGGGACAGCCCTTAGGGACAGGACTCCTCGATCTTCACCGTGCCGAAGTCGATCTTCGTGTCGATGCCGGTCTTCGTGCCGGCGGCCGGGGTCTGCGTACAGACCTTCCAGTTCCGGTCGAATACCTGGTTGCGGTTCTTGCCCAGCGCGTCGTGCGAGGAGAGCAGGAAGAAGCCTGCCGCCTGCGCGCCGTCCTGGGCGGCCTGGAGGACCTGGCCCACGAAGTCGGGGACGGCGGCGGACGGCTTTCCCGCCTTCGGCGGCGCCGGGGTGCTGCCGGCCGGGGCGGGCGCGGCCGTGGTGGCGTGAGGAGCGGCGGGAGGGGTGACGCCAGGGGTGGCGGATGCCGGGCCGGTGCCGTCGTCGGCGGCCTGTGGGTTGCACCCCGCGAGGGCGAGGCATGCGGCGGCGGCAGCGGTTACGAGCAGGACACGGGTGCGGTGTGTGCGCATCCCGACACTGTCGGGGATGAGGCGGGGTCGCGGGCGGCTTTGACCAGTTTGTGACGCGCGGCGGCGCCACGGTGGTAGGCGGGTGTCTTGTCGATCAGGGCGGATCAGCCCGCCGGCCCGGCATGATCGACAAGACACCCCCGAGGGCCGGCGGGTTGGATGGCGGCCTGGTCCGGCGACGGGCGGGCGCGTGGGATTTCCTGTCCGCTCCCGGTGGCCCGTACCGGCCGCGCGGGCCAGCCTGAAAGCATGACCGCGCCCGCCGAGCCGAACGTCCCCGGTGTCCCGCTCGCGTCCGCCCGCGGCCGGTGGATCCTGCTGACCACCGTGCTCGGGTCGAGCATGGCCCTGCTGGACTCGACCGTGGTGAACGTGGCGCTGCCCCGCATCGGGGAGGACCTCGACGCCGACCTGGCGGTGCTCCAGTGGACGTCGAACGCATACATGCTGACCCTGGCCGGGCTGATCCTGGTCGGCGGGGCCCTCGGCGACCGCTTCGGGAGGCGCCGGATCTTCGTCCTGGGCGTGGTGTGGTTCGCGGTGGGCTCGCTGCTGTGCGGCATAGCGCCGAACGCCGGGGTACTGGTGGCCGCCCGGGCCCTGCAGGGCGTCGGCGGGGCGCTGCTGACCCCCGGCTCCCTCGCGCTGATCCAGGGGTCGATCCGCGCCGAGGACCGGGGCCGCGCGGTCGGCCTGTGGTCTGGCCTGGGCGGGGTGGGCGCGGCCGTGGGCCCGTTCCTGGGCGGCTGGCTGGTGGACGGGCCCGGCTGGCGGTGGGTGTTCCTGCTGAACGTGCCGGTGGCCGCGCTGTGCGTGCCGGTGGCGCTTCGGCACGTACCGGAATCGCGGGACCCACATGCACACGGGCGCTTCGACGTGGCCGGGGCGGTGCTCGGCGCGGGTTCCCTCGGCCTGGTCACCTACGCGCTGATCGAGGCCTCCACGGGGTCGCCGACGGTGATCGTCGCGGCGGTGGGCGGGGTCCTGCTGGGCATCGCCTTCGTGCTCGTCGAGCGGCGGCGGGCGGATCCGATGGTGCCGCCGGACATCTTCGCCTCCCGGCAGTTCACGGCCGTCAATCTGGTGACCCTGTGCGTGTACGCGGCCTTCGGCGGCTTCTTCTTCCTGATCGTGCTCCAGCTCCAGGTGGTGGCCGGATACTCCGCGCTGGGCGCCGGGGCCGCGCTGCTGCCGACGACCGTGCTGATGCTCCTGCTGTCGGCCCGCTCGGGAGAGCTCGGGGAGCGGATCGGGCCGCGGATCCCGCTCACGGTGGGTCCGCTGCTGTGCGCGGCCGGAATGCTGCTGATGCTGCGGGTGGGGCCCTCGGCCTCGTACACGACGGACGTACTGCCCGCGATGGTGGTGCTGGGCATGGGCATGGTGACCCTGGTGGCTCCGCTGACGGCGACCGTGCTGTCCTCCGTGGACCCCGGCCGGGCGGGCCTGGCCAGCGGCATCAACAACGCCGCGGCGCGCGCCGCCGGGCTGCTCGCCGTGGCGGCGCTGCCGCTGCTGGCCGGGATGGGGCCGGAGTCGTACCGCTCGGCGAGCCAGTTCGACGCGGCGTTCGGGCCGGCCATGCTCTGGTGCGCGGGAGCGCTGCTGGTCGGGGCGGCCGTGGCCTGGGCGACCGTGCGCTCCCCCGCGCCCGGGGGATGCCACCCGCAGTGCCACACGCACTGTGCGGTGGTCTCTCCGCCGCTCGAACCCCGCGAGGGGCGGGGCTGATCCGGTGTGCTGGAGCCCGACGGCCGATCCGGTGGCGGGCACGGTCGTCGCCGCCGTGGGGATCGTGTGCGTGGCACGGGTGCGGCGGGCCCGCGATCTGCCGGTCGCCGCGCTGCCGCTGCTGCTGGGTGTGCACCAGCTGGTGGAGGCCGCCGTGTGGGGTACGGGCGGGGCTGCTCCCCGGCCGCCACGGCCTGGGCCGTGATCGCCCTGCCGCTGCTGGCGGTCTGGGTGCCGGCCGGGGTCCTGCTGGCGGCCGCGCCCGGCATCCGGCGTCGCCTGTGGGGGCCGATGGCCGCCGGTGCGGCCACCGCCGCGGTGCTCTCGTACTGCCTCGCGACCCGGCCGGTGACCGCCGAGATCCGTGGCCACACCATCGGCTACGGCGTGAATGTTCCGTGGATGCCGCTGGTCCTGGCGGGCTACCTGTTCGCCACTCCGGGCGCCCTGCTGCTCGCCGGGGACGGGCGGTTGCGGACCCACGGCGTGGTGCTGGCGGCAGGGGCGCTGGCCTGCTCAGCGCTGTGGCGGCTGGAATTCGCCTCCACCTGGTGCGCCTTCGCGGCGGTCGCGTCGCTGCTGGTCCTGGGCCGGGTCCGGCGCCCGCGCGCCGCATCGTCTGTCACGTGATCGACCGAAAGTTACCTAGACGTATGTAGTGACTTCGCACGCGGGCAGCAGTAGAACTCGTTCCCATTCCGCCAAGAGTGAGGAACGTCACATGAGTGATAAAGCCGTGCCCAGAAACACGAAGAACAGCTCCAACGGACTCTCCCGACGCGGTTTCCTCGGTAGAACAGGTTCCATTATCGGGGCCGTGGCCCTGGCGGGGCACATCACCCCGGCGCAGGCGGCCGCCCCACCCGGCGCGATCGCCGACGGTGCCCGGGTACCGGTCCTGGTCATCGGCACCGGCTACGGCGGATCGGTGGCGGCCCTGCGGCTGGCGCAGGCTGGCGTGGACGTACAGATGATCGAGATGGGCATGTCCTGGGACACCCCGGGCTCCGACGGCAAGATCTTCCCCAAGGTGACCACCCCGGACTACCGGTCGTTCTGGCTCCGCACCCGGACGAAGGCCCCGCTCAGCAACTTCCTCGGCTTCCCGATCGACAAGGACGTCCCCAAGTACACCGGGATCCTGGACGCCGAGGACTTCGCCGGCATCACGGTCTACCAGGGCCGCGGCGTCGGCGGCGGTTCGCTGGTCAACGGCGGCATGGCGGTCACGCCCAAGCGCGCGAACTTCTCCGCCGTGCTCCCCACGGTGGACGCCGACGAGATGTACGGCACCTACTACCCGAGGGCCAACGCCGGACTCGGGGTCGGCATGATCGACCCGGCCTGGTTCGACACGGCCGACTGCTACCAGTTCTCCCGCGTCGGCCGCAAGCACGCCCAGCGTTCCGGCTTCGCCTGGACCTTCGTCCCCGACGTGTACGACTGGGACTACATGAAGCGGGAGGCCGCGGGCACCGCCCCCCAGTCGGCCCTGGCCGGCGAGATCCTCTACGGCAACAACCACGGCAAGAAGTCGCTGGTGCAGACCTACCTCGCCCAGGCGAGGGCCACGGGCCGGGTCACCATCTCGGCGCTGCACAAGGTCACTTCGGTCTCCCCCGCCGCCGGGGGCGGCTACACGGTCACCATCGACCAGATCAACACCACCGGTGACACCGTGGCCACCAAGACCGTGACCTCGGACCGGGTGTTCTTCGCGGCCGGCAGCGTCGGCACCAGCAAGCTCCTGGTCAAGCTCAAGGCCACGGGAGCCCTGCCGAACCTCAACGGCGAGGTCGGCAAGGGCTGGGGCGAGAACGGGAACGTCATGTGCGGCCGCGCCAACCACATGTGGGATCCGACCGGCAAGCTCCAGTCGACCATCCCCTGTTCCGGCATCGACAACTGGGACGCGGGCGGCGCGTTCGCCGAGGTGGCTCCGCTCCCGACCGGGATCGAGACGTACGCCTCGTTCTACCTGTCGATCACGAAGAACCCCAACCGCGCCGAGTTCACCTGGAACGCGGCGACGGGCAAGGTCGACCTGAGCTGGCAGACCGCCTGGAAGCAGCCGTCCATCTCGATGGCCAAGACCATCTTCGACAAGATCAACTCGAAGGAGGGGACGATCTACCGGACCGACCTGTTCGGCGCCTACAAGATCTGGAACGACACCCTGACCTACCACCCGCTCGGCGGCGCGGTCCTGAACAAGGCCACCGACAACTACGGTCGCCTGCACGGCTACACCGGCCTGTACGTGATCGACGGCGCGCTCATCCCCGGCAACGCGAGCGTCAACCCGTTCGTCACCATCACGGCTCTCGCCGAACGCAACATCGAGAAGATCATCGCCACCGACCTCCCGTAGGGCCGCGTCCTCCCCCCAGCGGCCGGGGCCGTTCGGATGTCACCGAACGGCCCCGATTACATGAGCGCCGCGCCTCTGCCCCGACGCTCGCTGCCCCGCGGCTCAGTGCTCCGCCGCTCGCTGCCCCGCTGCTCGGTGCCTCGCCGCTCAGTGCCCCGGCAGCATGCAGACGCTGTCCAGGCCCAGCACGTGGTTGAGGCGGCCGAAGGCCAGCCAGGACCCGATGCTCATCGTCAGCTCCACGATCTCGAGCTGGCTGTAGTGCGCGGTCATGCGGTCCCAGAACTCCTCGTCGAGCCCGTGGTGGTCGAGGGTGTACCGCTCGGCGTACTCCGCCGCGAGCCGGGTGCGCTCGTCGAACACGTCGGTCGTGCGCCACTCGGTGACCGCGTCGGCGAACTCCTCCTCGACCTTCTCCCCCTCCCGTTCGGTGCGCCAGTCGAGGCAGAAGACGCACCCGTTGATCTGCGCGACGCGCAGCCGGGCCGCCTCGAACTCGCGCAGGCCCAGGGTGGTGTGGGCGTACACCGACAGGGAGAAGTTCGCGGCGGCCATGCCGATGCCGGGGACCATGTCGCCCCACACGTACTCGATCGGGTGCTGGCCTTCGGGGATGTCGATCCTCATGACTGTTTCCTTCCGAGTCTGCCGATGGCGGGGCGCAGCGGGATGTCGAGGGCGTCGTACAGTCCGGGCTCCGCCTCGGTGAGCCAGTCGATGGCGCCGACGAGGCGGCCGACGGCCGTGGCGTTGCCGCCCGCCGAGCGGTTGTCGCCCTCGTCCGTGGCCTCGATGGTGACCTCGATGCGGGGGCGGCCCTCGATGACGACCCGGTGGGCGCCGTCGCCGCCGTCGGGCGGCGTCGGCCAGTCCGGAGCGCACGAGGCGTGGATGCGGGTCACGTGCTCGATGACGATGCGGGGCTCGCCCTCGACGATGCCCTGCACCTCGAAGCGGATCGCACCCTGAGTCCCCGCCTCGAACTCGCCCATGGTCCGGGTGGTCACCGTGGTGTCGAGCGCGCGGCGGTCCGAGGTCTCGCGGATCTCGTCGAGCTCGACCCCTAGCGCCCGGGCCATCATCCGTATCTGCCCTCCCCAGACCATGGTCGGGATGGAGGGCATGAGCATCATCGGCTCGTAGTCCATGGGCTGGCCCATGCCCACGAGGTATCGGACGGAGTCCGGCTGGTCGTAGGTGGAGTAGTCGAAGATCTCCTGGCAGCGGATGACGTCGATGGTGGTGCCGAGTCCGCTGAGCAGGAGCGGCAGGACGTCGTTGCCCCAGCCGGGGTCGACGCCGGAGGCGAAGAGCGTGCCGCCGCCCTCCGCGACGGCGGCGAGCACCGGGTCCCGGAACTCGGGCGGGGCATTGCGGTGGTCGTAGAGCGGGTACAGGGCCGGGCTGACGACGACCGCGCCGGACCGGACGGCCCGGGTGATGTCGGCGAGGGCCTCGTCGGGCCGCACGTCCCCGGACGCGGCGTACACCACGGCCCGGGGGCGGGCGGCCAGTACGGCTTCGATGTCGTCGGTGGCCTCGACCCCCAACAGGCGGTCGAGTTCGCCGAGTTCGCCCGCGTCGCGGCCGACCTTGGCTGGATTGTGGACGATGACTGCGCAGAGTTGGAGCGCGGGATGGGCCTCGACGGCACGGATCGCCAGACGGCCCACGTTGCCGGTACCCCAGACAACCGTGGAAATCATGCGCGGAGGGTAGCCACAGGGCCTTGACGTTGCCAGAGTCGCGCGGCCTGAACTCGTTCGTCCGCGCGGGTTACTGGTTCTGGCCGCCCAGGACGAAGAGGAGGTAGACGAAGAAGGCGAAGAGATGGCCGACGAACAGGTAGGCGATGAGCCGGATGATCAGGCCGCGCGGGAACTTGGATTCGAAGCGGGCCCGTATGGTCGTGGGCGCGTCCGCGTCGGTGGGTGCGGTCCCGGCGGTGGGCGTCGTCGTGCCCGTGGTCGTGCCCGTGGTGGTGGTCGCGGGGTTCTCGGTCTGGGACATGGGTACGGCTCCTCCGCTATCGGTGGTGCGTGGTCGTGGGCGCCGGCCCGGTGGGCGCGGGCGCGGTCGTGGTGGCGCCGCCGAGGCACAGCCCGGCCAGGCTGCTCTGCAGCAGGGTGTGGACGAAGAGCAGGTCGGCCCCGCCCGAGGAGGCCGCGCCGATCCGGTGCGGCGTCAGCGAGTCGAAGTGCGCGCTGTCCCCCGGCTCCAGCAGGTGCTCGGCCTCCCCGAGGTGCAGTCGCAGCCGGCCCTCCAGGACGTAGAGCCACTCCTCGCCGGGGTGTACGCGGACCAGCTCGCCCTGGCTGCGGCCGTGGGGGACGTGCACGCGCAGCGCCTGCATCCCCCGGCCTGAGCCGCCCGCCTGCCAGTACGTCCAGCCGTCGGCCTCGCGGGCACCCGGACCGCCGGCCCGTACGATGGGATCCGCGACGGCGGGGGTCTCGCCGAGCAGCTCGGAGACGGTCGTACCGTAGGTGCGGGCGAGCCCGAGGAGCAGCGGCAGCGAGGGCTGGCGCCGGCCGGTCTCCAGGCGGGACAGGTGGGCGGGCGAGAGCCTGGCGCGGGCGGCGGCGGCCTCCAGGGTGAGTCCGGCGCGGCGGCGCAGCTCGCGCAGCTGCGGTGCCACGGCGGGCAGCTCGTCGGCCATGGCTTCGGCCGGGTCTCCAGCCGCGTCTTCGGGACCGGGGGCCGCGGCGGGACCGGGGGCAGGACCGGGTTTCATGCCTCGATTGAGCCAGAATCTTGCCTTTCTGGCAAACCATCTTGCCTCTGAGGCAATACTGCGCCGGACGTGGCCTGCCCCTCACCGTCCCTCACCGTTTCGAGGGTGCGTCGGGGGGCGAATGCGTCACCGCGGTTGCGCGGGATCCCGTCCGGTACAGGCTGGGAGGCACCGCACCAGGTGACCTACGGCGAGGGACGATAATCGTATCGATGCTGTCCATGCCGGAGGGCACCCTGATACGCGCGGCCACGTGTCGCAGGCACGCGAGCGTCTCGCCACGTCCCGGTTCCTGTTCGTGGACGTGGAACTGCCCGAAGAGACCACGCCGGGCGAACAGCCGCTCGCCCTGCTCCTCGGCCTGGAGGCGGAGGACGTGGCGTGGCTCGGGCGCAAGGGGGAGTCGGCCCGGGCGGAGTTCTTCGGCGACAGCGCCGCTTTCGTCGTGCCCGCGGTCGACACGGACCGGGTCATCCATGTCCACGCCCTGGTGACCGAGCGGTACCTCGTCACGGTGCACCGGGGGCCGGCCCCCCTGATCGGGGACGTCACCGCCCGGTTCCCGGCCGAGAGCCCGCCGGACTCCGTGGCGATGCTGTTCCTGCTGCTGGACGAGGCCATGGAGACCTACCGCCGGGCCGCCGGCCAGGCACTGCTGGAGGTGGAGGACCTTGAGGACGCCATGTTCCGGCGCCGCGAGCCCGAGCAGCTCTACCGCCTGGCACGGCTGCGGCGCACCGCGGCCCTGCTGCACCACACCCTGCTCCCCTACCACCGGGTGGCCGAGGAGAGCGTCACGCGCCGGGTGATGAACCGGGGCTTCCACAAGGAGCGCCAGCAGCTCGTCCACGAGTACCGGCGCACCGCGAATCTGGTGCTCACGGACATCGAGTCCCTCCAGGAGAGCGCCCGGCGAGCCTTCGGCAGCTACTCCTCCCTGGTGTCGGGCGACCAGAACGGCGTGATCAACCGCCTGGCGGTGGTATCGACGATCTTCCTGCCGCTGACCTTCCTGACGGGGTTCTTCGGCATGAACTTCGCCTACCTGACGGACGAGCTGGAGAGCGGAGCCGTCTTCTGGCTGCTCGCCGTGGGCCTGCAGGTGGTCTTCCTCCTCGCGGCCCTCTACGTGCTCCACCGCACCCGGCTGTGGCGCAGACTGCGCGAGGACGACGGCGACCTCGACGACGCGTAGGCCCTTCCGGCGAATCCCGCACCCACCAGGGCGGTTCTAGGAGTGGCGGTCGGCATGGGGGGTGTCGGCGGGACCTCTGGCGCCTGCTGCGACGCCAGCTTTCGGTCCGGCCGGGGCGAAGGGCGGGGTGTCCTGTCGGCAGGTGGCCTTGGCGGGCGGCAGGGCGCCTGTGGTGAGGTAGCGCACGGCGTGGTCGTTCACGCAGGTGCTGGGATTGAGCAGAGCGGTGTGGCCGTAGCCCTGCAGGGTCAGCAGCCGGGCATCGGCCAGCTGGCTCGTCATGGACTGGGCCGCCCGATACGAAGTGGCCGTGTCGTAGACGGGGTTGACGACGAGGATCGGGTGGGCGGTGGTCCGGTCGAACGGGCCCGTGTAGCGCTTGGCGGCCGTGGCCGGCCACTGCGCGCACCACTCGTAGTCCCAGACCCAGCGGCGGCCGAGGTCGCCCGCGCGTTCGGCGCTGAACGCCTCGAGCTGGGCGTAGCGGCTGAGCGCGCGGGGGTTGGGGCTGTCCGTGCAGACCACGGCGGCCTCCTGCTCGGCGCCGGGGTACCTTCCTGCCGGAGGGGGCGCGGCCGCCTCGGGCTCGCGCTCCTGCCACAGTGCTTGCAGCATCTCCCCGGCGCTCGTCCAGCCCGGGTGGACGATGTACAGGTCCTGCCGCAGTTCCGTGACGGCCCGGGCGTAGGTCCACCCGCCCACTGAGCGGCGCTGGAGCCGCCGCATCAGTTCCGTGTATTTCGCGCGGGTCGCTTGGGGGTTGCCTGACGAGAACGCACAGCGGGATGCGGGGGCCTCGCCGCACAGTTTGAGGAACTGGTCCAAGGTGTCGGCCGAGCCCAGGTCCGATCCCATGCGCAACGACGTGGTCTGCCCCGGTTCGCCGCTCATCGCGCCGTCCACGTAGTTACGGGGGTCGACGTTCCCGTCCAGGACGAGGCCGCCCACCTTGTCCGGGAAGGTGTTGGCGTAGACCGCGCCGAGGAACGTGCCGTACGAGACGCCCCAGTAGTGCAGCTGTTCGTCACCCACGGCCCGGCGCAACTGGTCCAGGTCGCGGGCGCTGTAGTACGTGGAGACGTACGGCAGCAGGTTCGCGGCACGCTTCTTGCAGCCTTGGGCCAGCTCCGCCCTTCCGGCGAACCAGACCTTCCGCTCCTTCTCGCCCACCGGGAACCCCTCGGGCTGCCGTGCCCAGAAGGCCGTCGCTTCCTCCGCGTCGCCGAAACACCGCACCGCCGTGCTGCGCCCCACACCGCGCGGGTCCCAGCTCACGATGTCGAAGCGCTTGCGCAGCTCAGCAGGGAAGAATCGGTCGTACCAGGCCGGCAGAGCGTCGGTGCCGGCTCCTCCCGGTCCGCCGGGATTGAAGAACAGCGAACCGATTCTTGTCGACGGGCTGGTGGCTCTGCGCCGGATCACGGCAAGATCGACGACCTTCCCCGACGGACGGTCGTAGTCGAGGGGGACCGGCAACGTCGCACATTCGGACCCCCGCCCGGCAGGCTCCGCGCACGGCCCCCACCTCAGCCTCGTTCCTCCGCTTTCCCCGCTCCCCCCGCCACGAACGGCGTGCGGCGCCGCAGCAGCAGCAGCGGTCATGAAGCACACGCACGCAGCCAACGCGGTGGCGCGTGGCGCCACGCGCCCGCGCCCGCGACCGCGCCCACGCCCTCCGGATATGAGACCTGGCATTGGTTTCCTTCCCACGTGAGCCGGCCACCCGTGCCGGAGGTCCCGCGATCTCGATTCACCTCACCACGGAACCAGGACGCCCAGCACCCGCTGCTCACCCGAACAGGTTCCGCGGACGGCGGCGCACACCCCTCGCCGGCATCCTCATCCGGACCCGACGCTGGCCGAAGAGCCGGAACCTAGGCCGCGTGTGCCGCCACGACCGTGGCCACCGTGTCCGCCTCGGTCGCGGGTTTGTCCGGGCGGTGGCGCAGGACCCTTGCGAAGCGCAGGGCCACCCCCGCCGGGTAGCGCGAGGAGCGCTGCAGCCCGTCGTAGGCGATCTCCACCACCAGCTCGGGCCGCACCCGCACGGTGAAGCCGTCGTCCGAGGTGGCGAGCGCGCGCAGGGCCTGCGTCTGCCAGCGCAGCATCTCGTCGGTGAGCCCCTTGAAGGTCTTGCCGAGCATGGCGTACGACCCGTCGGCGGTCCGCGCGCCCAGGTGCAGGTTCGACAGGAGTCCGGTGCGCCGCCCGTGGCCCCATTCCGCGGCGAGGACCACCAGGTCCAGGGTGTGCACCGGCTTCACCTTGAGCCAGTGCTTGCCGCGCCGGCCGGCCGCGTAGGCCGAGTCCAGCCCCTTGACGACCACTCCCTCGTGGCCGCGGCGCAGCGTCTCGGCCCAGAACTCCTCGGCCTCGGCCGCCTGCTCCGCCGGGTCCTCGACGGCGAGGCGGCGGACCCGCGCGCTCTCGGGCACGAGCGCGGCGAGCGCCTCGTGGCGCTCGCGGACCGGGAGGTCGAGGAGGACCTCCTCGCCCACCACCAGGACGTCGAAGAAGTGCGGGAAGACCGGGAGGGTGCGCCGGGCGGCCCCGACGTCGATCCTCGACCCGACGCGGCTCGCGATCTCCTGGAAGGGGACCGGGCGGCCGTCCGCCGCGCGGCCGATGACCTCCCCGTCGAGGATGAACCGCTCCCCCGGCAGCGACCGGGCCAGTTCCGCCACCTCCGGCAGCCGCTCGGTGATCTCGTCCAGGGAGCGCGTGTACACCCGTACGTCGTCCCCCTCGCGGTGGACCTGGACGCGGATCCCGTCCAGCTTCTCCTCCACCGCGCACGGCCCGAGCACGGCCAGCGCCTCCGCGACCGACTTCGCCGTGCCCGCCAGCATGGGCTGTACGGGCTGCCCCACGCGCAGGGTGACCGTGCGCAGCGCCCGGGCGCCCTCGGCCAGTACGGCCGCCGCGACGCGGGGCAGCGAACCGTCGAGCATCACCGCCCGGCGCAGGTCGGCGGCCGGTACTCCGGCGGCCGCGGCCACCCCCTCCAGGGCCACCGCGTCCAGCGCGCCCTGGCGTACCTCGCCGGACAGCAGGCTGCGCAGGAACGCCTGCTCGGCCGCGGTGGCCCGGCCCAGCAGCGAGCCGAGGATCCGGCTCCGGCGCTCCACCGAACCGGCACCGCGGGTGGCGGCGAGTTCGCTCACCGCGGCATCGACCTCCCGCACGCTCAGGCCGGGCTCCGGTGCCGGTTCGGTCTCCTGGCCGAGCGTGCGCCAGCCGATGCCCGGGCGGCCTTGCGGCAGGCGCCCGGAGAGGTAGGAGATGACGAGGCCGGCCTCCTCCGGGGGCGCGGCGGCGAACAGCTCGGCGAGCAGGGCGGTCTTGCGGGACCGGGCGGAGGTCTCGGCGACCTCCCGGGACACGCGCGCGACATCGGCCAGCAGCATGCGGTCATCCTCCCGCCACAGGACGTACTGCGCAGGTCGGGGGCGTGTACCGCGGGTGCGGTACACGCGGGGCCCGGCATAGTCCTTGAGAAGGTCTGGGGTTCCGCCTGTGGGTGCTCGGTGCCCGGGTAGCGGGCCTTTAGGCTGCCCGTATGAAGCTCCGAATGCCCCCGCGCCGCCGAGACCGCCTGCTCGCGGGCGCCGCCGCGCTGGCCGTCGTGGCGGGGGCCGGTACGTGGGCGGCCGCGTCCGCGGCCGGCGACGCGCCCGCCGTGCACCGCCAGGACCAGGTCATGAACATGCCCGGTGCCGCGATCGACACCTCCTATTTCACGGCCGGCGGCGGCCGGGGGGACGGAGCCGGTGCGGAAAAACGTCCCGCCGTCCTCCTCGGGCACGGTTTCGGCGGCAGCAAGGACGATGTCCGCGAGCAGGCCGAGCGCCTCGCCCGTGACGGGTACGCCGTCCTGACCTGGTCGGCGCGCGGCTTCGGCCGCTCCGAGGGCCGGATCGGCCTGAACGACCCCGAGCACGAGGTCAAGGACGTCTCCCGGCTCATCGACTGGCTCGCGGCCCGGCCCGAGGTGAAGCTGGACGCGGCCGGTGATCCGCGCGTCGGCGTCTCCGGGGCCTCGTACGGCGGGGCGATCTCGCTGCTCGCGGCCGGATACGACCGGCGGGTGGACGCGATCGCACCGGAGATCACCTACTGGAACCTCGCGGACTCGCTCTTCCCGAACGGCGTCTTCAAGAAGCTCTGGTCCGGCATCTTCTTCACCAGCGGCTCCACCGACGGGATGCAGCAGGCCGTTCCCGGGCAGCGGCCGGGGTCCGCGTCCGGCCAGCGGCCCGGGTCCGAGTCCGCACCCGGCTGCGGGCGGTTCCAGCCCGAGCTCTGCGCGATGTACGAACGCGTCGCGGTGGCCGGCAAGCCCGACGCCGAGGCCCGCGCCCTGCTGGAGCAGCGCAGTCCGTCGGCGGTCGGCGACCGGATCAAGGTGCCGACCCTCATCGTTCAGGGCAAGGACGACTCCCTCTTCCCGCTGGACCAGGCCGATGCCATGGCCGCGGCGATCGCGGCGAACGGCGCGCCCGTCTCCGTGGACTGGGCGGCCGGCGGGCACGACGGCGGAATGCGCGAGGCCGGCCGGGTCGAGGCCCGGGTGGCCTCCTGGTTCGACCGGCACCTCAAGGGGGACGAGGGCGTGGACACCGGCCCGGCGTTCCGGGTCACCCGTTCCGGCGGCATCGACTCCACGGACGGCCAGGTCACGCTGCGCGGCGCGAGCGGCGAGCGCTACCCGGGGCTCGCGTCCGGCCCGCAGGACTTCGCCCTGACGGGGCCGGAGCAGACCTTCGCCAATCCGGCGGGCGGCGCGCCTCCCGCCCTGTCCTCGCTCCCGGGCATCGGCGGGCAGCTCGCCGCCTTCGGGGCCGGGCTCTCGCTGGACTTCCCCGGGCAGAACGCCCGGTTCGAGTCGGCCCCCCTGACCGAGGACGTACGGATCACCGGCACCCCGGCCGTCACCCTCAAGGTGAGGTCGAGCGCCGCCGACGGTTCGGCCGTGCTGTTCGGCAAGGTGTACGACGTGGGGCCCGACGGCCGACAGCAGGTGCTGCCGAGCCAGCTGGTCGCCCCGGTGCGCGTGGAGAACGCGCAGCAGGGCGCGACCGTGCGACTGCGGCTTCCCGCGATCGACCACTCCGTCGAGGCCGGACACCGGCTGCGTCTGGTGGTCGCCGCGACCGATCTCGGCTACGCGAGCCCGGCCGCGCCGGCCGGCTACACCGTCTCGGTGGAGGGTCCGCTGGCCGTGCCCGTCGCCACGGAGGTACGGACCGCCGCGGCCGGGCTGCCCGCCTGGATCTGGTGGCTGCCGCTGGGCGCGCTGGCGCTGGCCGCGGCGCTGCTGGGGATCCGGCGCACCGGCCGCGGCGCCGGCGGCGGGCCGCGCCTGGGCGCGTCGCAGCCGGAGGCCGCACTGGCCGACGTACCCCTGGAGATCACCGGACTGACGAAGCGGTACGCGAAGTCGCAGGACCGGTACGCGGTGCGGGACCTGTCCTTCCGCGTCGAGAAGGGGCAGGTACTGGGACTGCTCGGGCCCAACGGCGCCGGCAAGACCACCACCCTGCGGATGCTGATGGGACTGATCTCGCCGGACGCCGGGGAGATCCGGGTGTTCGGGCACGCGGTGCGGGCCGGGGCGCCGGTGCTGTCGCGGGTCGGGGCCTTCGTGGAGGGCGCCGGATTCCTCCCGCACCTGACGGGCCGCGCCAATCTGGAGCTGTACTGGCAGGCCACCGGCCGCCCGGCCGAGGACTCGCACATGGCGGAGGCCCTGGAGATCGCCGGGCTCGGCGACGCACTGGAGCGCGCGGTACGCACGTACTCGCAGGGCATGCGCCAGCGGCTCGCGATCGCGCAGGCCATGCTCGGGATGCCGGACCTGCTGATCCTCGACGAGCCGACGAACGGTCTGGACCCGCCGCAGATCCGCGAGATGCGGGACGTGATGATCCGCTACGCCGCGGGCGGGCGGACGGTCATCGTCTCCAGCCACCTGCTGTCGGAGGTGGAGCAGTCCTGCACGCACCTGGTCGTCATGGACCGCGGACAGCGGGTCGCGGCGGGCGAGGTCGCCGAGATCACCGGTGGTGGGGACATGCTGCTGGTGACGCTGGCCGAGCCGGTGGACGAGGTGGTCGTCGAGAAGGTGGCGGCCCTGGAGGGAGTGGGTTCCGTGGTGACCGCCGATGACGGGCTGCTCGTACGGCTCGAGGGCGCGACGGCCGCGGGGCTCATCGCCGAACTCGTACGGCTGGAGGTGCCGGTGACCGGAGTGGGACCGCACCGGCGACTGGAGGACGCGTTCCTCACCCTGATCGGAGGTACGGCGTGAGTACGGCGACCACGGCACGGGAGGTGGCTCCGGGCTACCGGGCGAGCCGCACGCTGCCGCTGCGCGTGGAGGCGCTGCGGCAGTGGCGCCGGCGGCGGACGCTGGTGATGGGCGGGGTGCTGGCCGCACTGCCCTTCATCATGATCATCGCGTTCGCTGTGGGCGGCGGGCCGGACGGCGGGCGCGGCGGGAACAACCGCATCACCCTGATCGACACGGCCACGGCCTCGGGCGCGAACTTCGCCGCGACCTGTCTGTTCGTCTCGGCGGGCTTCCTGCTGGTGGTGCCGGTGGCGCTGTTCTGCGGGGACACCGTGGCCTCGGAGGCGAGCTGGTCCTCGCTGCGCTACCTGCTGGCCTCGCCGGTGCCGCGGGCGCGGCTGCTGTGGAGCAAGCTGGTGGTGGCGCTGGGCTTCAGCCTGGCGGCGATGGTGCTGCTGCCGGTGGTGGCGCTGGCGGCGGGTACGGCCGCGTACGGGTGGGGGCCGCTGAAACTCCCGGCGGGCGGGGCGCTGGCGGCCGGGGACACCGTGCCGCGGCTCGCCCTGGCGGTGGCCTTCATCTTCGTTTCGCAGCTGGTGACGGCGGGGCTGGCGTTCTGGCTGTCGACGCGGACGGACGCGCCGCTGGGAGCGGTGGGCGGGGCGGTCGGGCTGACGATCGTCGGCAACGTGCTGGACGCGGTGACGGCGCTCGGCTCGTGGCGGGAGTTCCTGCCGGCGCACTGGCAGTTCGCGTGGGCGGACGCCCTGCAGCCGCAGCTGGAGTGGGGCGGGATGATCAAGGGGACGGTGGTGTCGGTGTCGTACGCGCTGGTGCTGTTCGCCCTCGCCTTCCGCGGGTTCTCCCGCAAGGACATCGTGTCCTGACGCGGCGCGGACGGCCCACCGCCCTTCACGGCCCACGGCCCTTCATGGCCCACCGCCCGGGACCCCCGGGCCGTGGGCCGTGTGCGTGCGCCGTGTGCCGTCGAGGTGCGTGGGCCGTCCGTGGCAATGCGGCCGCGCGCGGGTGTGGCTGCGGTCCGATCGCCGCGGCGCGCTGAACAATCGCGGTCATCACGACCGAGGGATGTCACCCATGCACGCAGCAGGACGTCCGGCTCGCAGGGCCGTGCTGACCGGCGGCCTCGCGGCCGCCGGCGCCGCACTCGCGGGGTGCGCGCCGGCCAGCACCCCGAAGGCCACGACCGCCTCCCCGGAGCCACGGCCGGCCACGCCCGAGGCCGCGTTCGCCCGCCTGATGGCGGGGAACGCGCGCTGGGTGAGCGGGGACCTGGACCACCCCGACCGGGATCCCGAGCGGCGCGCGCTCGTCGCCGCGGCGCAGGACCCGTTCGCGGTGATCCTCACCTGCATCGACTCCCGGGTGGCACCCGAGCTCGTCTTCGACACCGGCCTCGGCGATCTGTACGTGCTGCGCACGGGCGGGCAGGCGATCGGCCCGGTGGTCACCGGTTCCGTCGAGTACGGGCCCATGACGGGCGGCACGCCCCTGATCGTCGTGCTCGGGCATCAGCGCTGCGGCGCCATCGAGGCCTCGTACAAGTCGTTGAAGGACGGCGCGCCCCTGCCCGGGAACCTCCAGGCGATCGTGAAGGCGGTGGAGCCGGCGTACCTGCTGACGGCGCAGGACCCCGGCGCCGACCCCGTCGACACCATGATCCACAACCAGATCCGGGTCACCGCGGACGATCTGCGCGCCAACTCCGACCTGGCGCCCCTCGTGAAGAAGGGCGCCCTGGCCGTGGTCGGCGCGTACTACTCGCTGGACACCGGCAAGGTCGAAGTCCTCACGGGAGCGCCCGCGTAGGCCCGGTCCGTGCATTCGGCCGTCACTGCGGCTTCTGCGCCCCGGGGATGGCGTCGATCGCGGCCAGCAGCTCGGCGTCCAGGGGGCGGTCGGCGACGGCCGCATTGGCGCGCACCTGCTCGGCGGAGGTGGCTCCCGCGATGACGGAGGCGCAGCCGGGCTGGGCGGAGAGCCAGCCGATGGCGAGTTCGAGGACGGTCCGGCCGTGCTTCTCGGCGAGCGCGGCCAGCGCTTCGACGACGTCGAGGCGCTCCTCGGTGAGGTACGCGTCGCGCCCCTCGAGGCGGGACCCCGCCGGTACGGGAGCACCGCGGCGGATCTTGCCGGTCAGCAGGCCGTTGGCGAGCGGGAAGTACGGGAGCACGCCGACGCCGTAGTGGAGGGCCGCCGGGACCAGCTCGCGCTCGGCCGACCGCTCCAGCAGCGACCACTCGTTCTGCGCCGACACGAAGGGGACCGAGCCGCTCTCGCGGGCGACGTGGGCGGCTTCGGCGAGCTGCCAGCCGGAGAGGTTGGAGTGGCCGATGTAGCGGACCTTGCCCTCGGCGACGAGCTCGGTGAGCGCGGCCAGGGTCTCGGCGATCGGGGTGGCCGGGTCGGGGCTGTGGAGCTGGAAGAGGTCGATGTGGTCGGTGTCGAGGCGGCGCAGGGATTCCTCGACGGCCCGCCGGACGTAGGCGCGGCCGCCGCGGGATCCGGCGGCGGGCCCGTACTTCATGTCCACGCCGTCGTAACCGAACTTGGTGGCGAGGACGACCTGGTCGCGACGGCCCTTGAGGGCCTGCCCGAGGTGGACCTCGGAGCCGCCGGCGCCACCGTAGATGTCGGCGGTGTCCAGGAGGGTGATGCCCGCGTCCAGGGCGGCGTCGACGACGGCGCGGGTGGCCTGGGCGTCCAGTCGGCCGCCGAAGTTGTTGCAGCCGAGGCCGACGGCGGAGACCAGCAGTCCTGAACTGCCCAGGGGGAGATGGCGCATGCTCTTCGTTCCTCCGACTCGACGGGTACATGATCAACCGAACGGTCAGTCTAGGCGGCGCGGTCGGGCGCCGGAGCGAAACTTCGGCAGCCTGCCGTGAATACCGTGTGACACGTGCCCAGTTCGTAACTCTCCTGACCACGACAGCGGTTGACGCACGTGTACCGAGGGCATCCGCGTATCCGCTGTCAGCCTTGAGTGATCACTGCGATCGGTTACGGTTGCGCGATGTTCGAAGGAAAACTGGTAAGGCTGCGCGCGCTGCGCCCCGAAGACGCCGAGCACCACCTCCGGTGGCGCAACGACCGGGAGGTGGTGCGCTGGGCAGCAGCTGGTGACCCGTGTTTCGGCCCGGTCACGGCAGAGGCGATCGGGATTGGCTTCGACAGCATGCTGCGGCTGATCCCCAGGGAGTCGGCCGTGTTCACCGTCGAGGACCTGGCAGGCGGGCAAGTGATAGGCATGGCCGACTACCGGGACCTGGACCCCTATGCCGGAGTGGCCACGCTGGGAGTCACCATCGGTGAGCGGGAGTTCTGGGGCCGCGGCCACGGTAGTGATGCATTGCGGCTGCTCGTGGGACACCTGTTCGGCGCGTACTCCCTGAGCCGGCTGGAGCTGGACACCTGGAGCGGCAACGAACGCGCCGTGCGCGCGTTCACCAGGCTGGGCTTCCGCGAGGAAGGCCGCCGTCGGTCTGCCGTGCTGGTGGAGGGAGAGCGCTACGACCGCGTGCTCTTCGGGATGCTTCGCGAGGAGTGGGCGAACCCCGAGTGACGCCGTGGACGAGTGCCGTGCCTCGCAAGGCGGAGGAGCTCCCCACGTACTGGAGGTACTGGACGTGCTCGGAGTCCCGGCAACGCAGCGAGGTGCGGTGCCGGGCAACGCGGGCCCGGCAAGATCCGAAAGAGACGGCCTAGACGAGGCGGGTGGCGCCGGCCGCCGGGGCGGCCGTCGTGATGCGGGGCGGGGTGAGGTCCGCGCAGCGGAAGGCTTCCGTCACCGCCCGCGTCACCGGCCCTTCGGCGTCCGCGTCGATCAGGGCCAGCGCCGAACCCCCGAAGCCACCGCCGGTCATCCGGGAGCCGTACGCGCCCGCCGCGTCGGCCGTGGACACCGCCAGGTCGAGCTCCGGGCAGGACACCTCGTAGTCGTCGCGCAGCGAGACATGGCCCTCGGTGAGCAGTGGGCCCGCCTCGCGCAGTCGGCCCGCGCGCAGCAACTCCTCGATGCGCAGGACCCGTTCGTTCTCGGTGACCACGTGCCGGACCCGCTTGCGCGCAACCGGGTCGTCGAGCCGGGCCAGTGCCCGCTCCAGCCCCTCGTACGGGACGTCGCGCAGGGCGGGCAGGCCGAGGGCCTCGGCCGCCCGGTGGCAGGAGGCCCGCCTCTGGGCGTACGCGCCGTCGGCCAGCGCGTGCTTGACGCGGGTGTCGATGACGAGGAGGCGCAGACCGGCCGCCGCGCAGTCGAAGGGGATGTGACGCTGTTCGAGGCTGCGGGTGTCCAGGTGGAGGGCGTGTCCCCCGGTCGCGCAGGCGGACGCCATCTGGTCCATGACCCCGCAGGGGACGCCGACGTACGCGTTCTCGGCGCGCCGGGCCAGTGCGGCCAGTTCGGGGCGGGTGAGCGCAATCCGGTACAGGTCGGTGAGGGCCAGCGCGATGGCCACCTCCAGTGCGGCGGAGGAGGACAGGCCGGCGCCGGTCGGTACGTCGGACCGTACGTGCAGGTCGGCGCCGCCGACCGGAAGACCGGCGTCCAGCAGGGCCCATACGACGCCGGCCGGGTACGCGGCCCAGCTCGCGGCGCCCCGGGGAGGGCTCGCCGGATCGAGACCGGCGAGATCGAGGGTGACCGCACCGGAGGGCGCGTCGGCGGAGTGGACCCGCAGGGTGCTGTCGGTGCGCCGGGCGGCGGCCACCTCGGTGCGCTGCGGGAGGGCGAAGGGCAGCGCGAAGCCGTCGTTGTAGTCGGTGTGTTCGCCGATCAGGTTGACCCGGCCGGGGGCTGCCCAGACGCCCTCGGGCGAGTATCCGTACAGCTGCCGGAAGCCGTCCTGCGCCGACCCGCTCACGTGCTCGCCACTTCCCGCAGCCGCGCGGCCGCGTCCTCGGGCCGGACGTCGTTCATGTAGGCCTCCATGCCGGACTCGGTCCCGGCCAGGTACTTCAGCTTGTCCGCGGTCCGGCGGATCGTGAACAGCTCCAAATGGAGCGCGAAGTCCTCGCGTCCCTCGCCCGCCACCGGGGCCTGGTGCCAGGCGGAGACGTACGGGGTCGGCTCGGTCCGGTCGAAGAGCCGGTCGAAGCGGCGCAGCAGCTCCAGGTAGACCCGGGGGAACTCGGCGCGGGCCGCGTCGCCGAGGGCGGGCAGGTCGGGGACCCGGTGGCGGGGGTAAAGGTGGACCTCGTACGGCCAGCGCGCCGCGTAGGGCACGAAGGCGGTCCAGTGCTCCGCCTCGAGGACGACCCGGGTGCCTTCGTTGCGCTCGGCGGCCAGGACCTCGTCGAAGAGGTTGCCGCCGGTGCGGGCGCGGTGGGCGGCGACGGTGGCGAGCATCCGGGTGGTGCGCGGGGTGACGAAGGTGAAGGCGTAGATCTGGCCGTGGGCGTGCGCGAGGGTGACGCCGATCTCGGCGCCCCGGTTCTCGAAGCAGTAGACCTGCTGGATCCCCTCGCGGGCGGAGAGTTCGGCGGTGCGGTCGATCCATGCGGCGAGGACGAGCGCGGCGCGGTCCTCGTCGAGCTCGGCGAAGGAGGTCAGGTGGTCGGGGGTGAAGCAGACGACCTCGCAGCGGCCGGTGTCGCCGGCGAGGGAGGGGAAGCGGTTCTCGAAGACGGCCACTTCGTAGTCGGGGGCCGGGATCTCGCTCGCGCGCCCCTCGGTGGACGGGCACAGGGGGCAGTCGTCGGCGGGCGGATGGTACGTGCGGCCCTGCCGGTGGGAGGCGACGACGACCCGGTCGCCGAGCAGCGGATCGCGCCGCACCTCGGAGCTGCTCGCGGTGGCCGACGCATCGAGCGGACGCGTGTCGGGGCGGGCGCGGGCAGCCCCGTCGCCGGTGTCGTAGTAGAGGATCTCGCGGCCGTCGGCGAGGAGGGTGCTCGTGCGCTTCACGGAGGCAACTCTCTCACTCGCCGGTGACGGCCTCGCTGCGGCCCGGGCCGTACCGCTCGCGCAACGGCATCCCGGCGGCGGGGCCACTCCCGTTCGAGAACGACGATCCCCCTCGGCCGCCGGGTCCGTCGCAACACCCACACCTGCCCGCCACCCGCACCGGGCCGACCCGAGCTCACGGGAGAACAGGCGGAAGCCCTGCCCGGCCGTCCCCGCGGGAGCGGGCCTGGCAGAGTGTGTCCATGGGATGCTCCTACGCCTACCCGGTGATGCAGACGGCCGATGCCGTGCAGGCCTTTCGCACGGCAGAGCGGCTCTTCGAGCTCGCCGAAACACTTGAGCACGCGGAAACCACCGCGTGGGCGACGCTGAGCACGCTCCAGGACGTCGAACGGATCCTGCCCGCTCTTCCAGCGGAGGCCTGGCTCGATTCGGGTGAGGCCGGCTCGGACCCCCACCACTTCCGTCCGGGCGAGCTGCCGGCCGACCCGGCGGCGCTGGGCGCCCTGTTGCCCCTGAGCCTCCACTTCGACGAGGACATCGCCTTCGGGAGCTTCGAGGCGGACCTCGCCGCTGTGGTCGGCGACGTTCCTGCGGGCATCCACTGGCATCTGGGCGGCTGGCCGGCCACCCCGGAGCAGGACTGGAGTTCCTCCAAGTACTCCGGGGTGCAACTGGCCTTCAACTGCCGTGAGTTGTGGGGCGATCGGGTCGACGGGCACACGCTGTCCGTGTGCGTGCGGCAGGGTGACCTCCAGCGCGCCGAGTGGCTGGCCGCTCAGGTCGGTCTGCGGGTGCTGGGGCCGCCCGTGCAGTCGCTGTAGCCCCGCCGCCACCGCCGCCGAACCTGCCGCCGGTCAAGGGACGACCGGATCGAACGGGCCGGTGGAATCCTGGGCCCGAGCGTCACATAACGTGCCCGTCATGGATCAGGAGTACATGGCCGGGCCCGCCGCGGACGGCGAAGGCGCAGGCAGGCGGCGGTTCCTCGCGATCGCGACGGGAGCGGCCACGGCTGCGGGGCTCGGGACCGTGGCCGGGTGCGGAGGCGGAAGCGGAGGCGGAAGCGGAAGCGGAAGCGGCGAAGACCGTAGTACCGGCGACGGAGCGGGTGGGACGCCCTCGGCCGCTGGACCGCAGGGCTTCGACGTCAAGGCCGAGAACGCCCGCCCGGGCCACGCCGACTGGCCGGTGACCAAGGCCGGGCCGGCGCGGGCGATCGAGGGCTTCGCGGACAGGGTCAGCGTCCTGCCCGGCGAGTCCTTCGGGCTGTACGTGTCGACGACCGCACCCCGGTTCACCGTCTCCGCCTACCGCATGGGCTGGTACGGCGGCGCCCGCGCGCGGCTGGTATGGCGCTCCGAGGCCCTGCCCGGGACCCGTCAGCCCGAACACACGGTGGACTCCGGGACCCGGACGGTCCGCACGCGGTGGGCCCGCACCACCACGGTCGACACGAAGGACTGGCCGGAGGGCAGCTACCTGCTGCGGCTCGACGCACAGGGCGGCGACGGGCAGCGTTTCGTACCGGTCACCGTCCGGTCGGCGACGACGGCCGGGCGTACGGTCGTGGTCAACGCGGTCGCCACCTGGCAGGCGTACAACCGCTGGGGCGGCTACGGCAGCTACGACGGGCCCAGCGGCGGCTACGCCTCCCGCTCCCTCGCGGTGAGCTTCGACCGGCCGTACGAGTACGACGACGGCGCGGGCCTGTTCCTGGTGTACGAGGCTCCGCTGATCGCCCTGGCCGAGCGGCTCGGCATACCCCTCGCGTACACGACCACCACGGACGTGGCGCGGGAGAAGCGGCTCCTGGAGGGGGCGTCCGCGGTCCTCTCCCTCGGCCACGACGAATACTGGTCGCCGGAGCAGCGGGCGCACTTCACGGCCGCCCGCGACGCCGGCACCAACATCGCGATCCTGGGCGCGAACTGCTGCTACCGCCGGATCCGGCTGGAGGCCTCCGACCTGGGGCCGGACCGTACGCTGGTCTGCTACAAGTCCTCCTACGACCAGGACCCGGGATTCAGGCGGGGCCATCCGGCGACGGTGGACTTCCGCTCGGCGCCCGGCGCGGACCCGGAGAGCTCGCTGCTCGGCGTGATCTACGACGGCTATCCGGTGGACGCCCCGTACGTGGTGACCCACCCCGGGCACTGGCTCTTCGAGGGCACCGGCGCGCGGGCGGGCGACCGCTTCGAGCACCTGGTCGGGGTCGAGTACGACAAGGTCGACACCGGGTTCCCGACGCCCCGGCCGATCGAGATCCTGGCCCACTCCCCCGTGGTCTGCGAGGGGCGGCCCAGCCACCAGGACACGGCCTACTACACGGTGCCGAGCGGGGCGGGGGTGTTCGCGACCGGCACGATGCGGTGGGTGGAGGCCCTGGACGCGACGGGCGACGGCCGGAGCGGAAGGAACCACGGTCTGGACGCGCGGTCGGGGGCGCTGACCACGCGCGTGACGGAGAACCTGCTGCGGGTGTTCGCGACGGGGCCGGCCGGGCGGACGCACCCGGCGCAGGACAACGTCAACGCCGTGTACGGGAGTTCGTGACGCGCGGGCCTGGCGTCCGTGCCGTGGCATCCGGAGCGCATCCGGGGCGGGGAGGGTGGACTTCACGCGAAAGGGGTGTTTAGGATCGTGATCACGGCATCGCGTGTCGGTCACCGGCCGGGTGAGGCATGGAGGCGCCGTGACGTGCCTTTCGGAGGCATTCATTCATGTCCGTTCATCTGAACCACACGATCATCCACTCCCGTGACAACCGGGAGTCCGCCGCCTTCCTGGCGCACATCCTCGGCCTCGAGGTCGGCACCGAGTGGGGACCCTTCGTCCCCGTCGAGACCGCGAACGGCGTCACCCTCGACTTCGCCACCGTCCCGCCCGGGTCGTCCGTCACCTCCCAGCACTACGCGTTCCTCATCTCCGAGGAGGAGTTCGACACGGCGTTCGAGAAGATCCGCGCGGCGGGGGTCCCGTACTTCGCCGACCCGCACGGCAAGCACCCCGGCGAGATCAACCACAACGACGGGGGCCGCGGGGTGTACTTCACGGACCCCGACGGGCACGGGATGGAGATCATCACGCGTCCGTACGGCTACCAGGAGCCCGGCGCCGAGTAGGCCTGGGCGCAACCGTCCGCGTCGCGGGGGACGAGTGCCTCGCCCCGTCCCCCGCCCGCGGCGGCCCCGCCGGTCACCACTGACCGGTCATCCGGTCCATCACGGCCACCGGCAGCGCCGGATTCCGGGCCGCGGCCCCCGCCGTCGCCTCGCAGCCGAGCAGCCCGATGAGGACGGGCACCGGCACCCTCGGATGCCTGGCGGCCATCGCGCGTACACAGCTGTCCGGGTCGTCGAGCATCCGGACCACGGAGTCCGCCGACAGCCTGGGGTCGGTGGCGGCGCGCAGCCGGACCTCCGCGTCCTCGTCCCTGCCGAAACGTTCCACCAGTGCGGGCGTCGAGTCCGGGTCGTCGATCGCCAGTTGCCGCAGCCGCGGGTGCGGGTCGTCGGCGTGGCGGAGCAGGTCGCGCCGCGGGAAGTTCGGGTGCCCGTAGGGCCGGTCGGGGGTGGAGATGCTCCCGTTCCACCACTGCCACACCTCCAGCAGCATGTCCGCCGGAGCGTCGTCGCACCGCTCGGCGAGGAAGAGCCGTACGACCCTGTCCTCGTCCCGGGCCAGCCGTTCCACCACGTCCGGCGGCAGCCGCCGGGCCAGCGCGACGCTGCTGCGCAGCAGCAGGTGCGCGGACCCCGCGAGGTGGCGCATGGCGTCCTCGTCGTCGTGCAGCGCCACCACCCACGGGATCGGCCGCCGGATCAGCCGCGGGTCGATGTCCACCGGTACGGAGGCCCGCTGCTCCTCGGTCAGTTCCGGTCGCGTGGACACGGCGAGGCGTACCTCGTGGTCGGGGTCGGCGGCGAGTACACGGACCAGGTCGGGGTCCAGGTAGGGGTTGCGGGCCAGGCTCCGCCGGTGCGAGGGGTCCGGGTCCGCGCAGAGCCGCCGTGCCAGGTCCCGGTCCAGCCGGTGGCCCTCGACGAGGCGGCCGGCTCCGTGCGCGATGTCGAAGAACGCCGCCGTGAGCGGAACCTCCTCGTGCCGGGCGAGCGTGACCGCGGTGCGCACGACGGGGGCGGGATCCGCGGCCAGCCGCGCCCGCGACTCGTCGTCGAGGGCACGCCAGGGGGTGGCCTCGCACGCCGCGGCCCGCACCCGCGGCAGCGGGTCCGCCAGCAGGGCCAGGCGCAGCGGGAGGGGCAGGGCCGGCAATCGGGCCAGCTCCTCCCGGACCGGTCCGCAGGGGTCCGCGGCGAGCCTCGCGTACGCCTGCGGCGTCAGCTCCCGCCGGGCATCGCCGGCGGCCTGGAGCATCAACTGGCGCCGTGCGCCGCTCGGTTCACCGAGCACCAGCCGTGACCACTGGGCGGTGGAAAGGGCGAAGCACGCGGGGACCTCGGTGAGCTGGCCGCGGACCCTGCGGTCCGGGTGGCCGATGGCGGCGTCGATGACGGCGGTGGGCAGGTCGCGCCGCGCCAGGACGTACAGGCCCAGGCCCAGCTCCCGGTTCCGGTCCATGTCCAGCAGCCGGATCCGGATGTGGTCCGGTGTGGCCGCGTTGAAGCTCAGCCCCTGGAGCCAGGGCCGCCGCAGCCGTGGCTCCGCTCCCGGCCCCCAGTCCCGGTCCAGCCACCGGTCAGCAGCGGGTCGTCGTACGTTTGTCCCCATCCAAGGGAAGGTAGACGATGTTCGGCGTGCCCGTGTCCGGGTGGACCTCGACGCGGGTCCGTACGCCGTACACCTCGGCCAGCAGATCCTCGGTGAGCACCTGGGCCGGCGGGCCCGAGGCGGCGACCCGGCCGCCCGTCAGGACGTACAGGCGGTCGCAGTAGGCGGCGGCGAGGTTGAGGTCGTGCAGGACCAGCAGACCGGTGGCCGGCAGGGCGCGGACCAGGGCCAGGATCTCCAGCTGGTAGCGGATGTCCAGGTGGTTGGTCGGTTCGTCCAGGGCGAGCAGGCCGGGGTCCTGGACGAGGGCCCGGGCCACCAGGGCGCGCTGGCGTTCGCCGCCGGAGAGCTCGTCGAAGCGGCGGGCGGCGAAGGGCCCGGCGTCCACGGTCTCCAGGGCCTCGGCGACGCGCCGCGCGTCGCCCGGGCCGTCCTGCTCCCAGAACCTTTTGTGCGGGCTGCGCCCCATGGCGACGACCTCGCGGACGGTCAGCCCGAGGGTGCCGCTCGCGTCCTGCGGTACGACCGCCACGCGGCGCGCCCGTTCCTTGACGGTCAGCTTGCCCGCGTCGGCGCCGTCCAGCAGGACCCGGCCGGCGCTGGCGCGCAGCGCGCCGTAGACGCAGCGCAGCAGGGTGGTCTTGCCGCTGCCGTTGGGTCCGACCACGCCCACCGTCTCGCCGGGGCGGGCGGTGAGGTCGATTCCGTGCAGCAGCGTGTGTCCGTCGGTCTCGTACCGCACGCCCTCGACGGTGAGTTCCACCGGCGGCCGCGCCGGGTTCCCGGTCATCCGGTGACCCCTTCGGTCCGGGTGGAGCGGCGCAGCATCCACAGGAAGAACGGCCCGCCGACGAGCGCGGTGACCACGCCCACCGGTATCTCCGCGGGCGAGGCCGCGGTACGGGCGATCAGGTCGGCCAGGATCAGGAAGCCCGCCCCGCCCAGCGCGGACACCGGCAGCAGCGCCCGGTGTCCGGCGCCGACAACCATCCGGGCGGCGTGCGGAACCATCAGTCCGACGAAGCCGATCGCCCCGCTGTGGGCGACGAGCACGCCGATGACGAGGGAGGTGAGGACGAAGGCGGCGGCGCGGAAGCGTGCGGTGTCCAGGCCCAGGGTGCGCGCCCCCTCCTCCCCGGCCAGGAGCAGGTCGAGCGGCCGGGCGAGGGCGATGAGCAGTCCGGTGCCCAGGAGCAGCGCGAGGGAGGGCAGGCCCAGTTCGTCCCAGCGGGCCCCGCCGAGGCCGCCGAGCGTCCAGAAGAGGACGGAACGGATCTGGTCGGGGTGTGCGGCGAGCACGAGGACGAGGCTGGTGAGGGCGGACAGGACGTACTGGACGGCGACGCCGGCCAGGGTGAGCCGGCCGGTGGTCATGGTTCCGCCGCGGCGGGCCATCGCGTAGACGGCGACGAGCGCGGCCATGGATCCGGCGAAGGCGGCGAGCGGCAGGCCCATGCCGAACGCGAAGGCGCCCGTACCGAAGACGATCACGAGGACGGCTCCGGCGGAGGCCCCTGAGGACGCGCCGAGCAGGAAGGGGTCGGCGAGCTCGTTGCGTACGAGGGCCTGCAGCACGGTGCCCGCGACCGCGAGGCCGGCGCCGACGACGGCTCCGAGGAGGACGCGCGGCAGCCGGACGTCCCACACGATGGAGGCGAAGGCTCCGGTGCGCGGCTCCCCCGTCAGACCGCCGAGGACGATGTCGAGAACGCGCTCGGGGGCGATGCGTACGGCCCCCAGGGCCAGGCCCGCGATCGCCGAGGCGACGAGCGCGGAGCCCAGCACGAGGAGGACGACGGCCGTGCGCAGCCTCACGGGCCGGCGGGGTGGAGCTGACCGCCCAGGGACTCCACGGCGTCGGCGACGCGCACGCCGAGGACGGCGGAGGAGAGCGGCAGCGCGACGAACCGCCGGTTCTTCACGGCGGGCACTTCGGCGAGGGCCGGGTCGTTCAGCAGGCGCTGCTTCTTGGCTTCGACGGTGGTGCCGCCGTAGTCGTAGATGAGGACGACCTCGGGCCGGCGCTCGATGACCTTCTCCCACGAGACCTCGCCGAAGGTGTCCGAGAGGTCGGCGAAGACGTTCGTACCGCCGGCGAGCGAGACGATCTCGTTGCCGATGCCGTTGCCCCCGGAGGTGGAGGCGGAGGCCTCGCCGGAGTCGTAGACGAAGACGGACGGCCGGGGCCGGTCCTTGACCCGGGCGGTCACGGCGTCGATGCGGCGCTGCTCGTCCTCGACGAGCTTCGCGCCGCGCTCGGGTACGCCGAAGGTCCGTGCGACCTCGGTGATCTCGGTCTTCAGCTGGTCGAGGCCGACCTTGCCCTCGGTGCAGTACTCCACGTTGAGCCGGGAGTTGATGCCGGACTTGGCGAGTCCCTCGCGGTCGCGGCCCTGGCCCTTGTCGAAGGCGCTGGCGTACCCGCCGTAGACGAAGTCGGGGTCGGCGCCGAGCAGGATCTCCTTGGAGGGGTACTCCTTGGCCAGCACCTTGATCTTGTCGTAGGCCGGCCGGTACGCGGGGAGGACCGCGTCGTCGAGGTAGGCGGACCCTGCGATCCGGTCCTCCAGCCCGAGCGCGAGCAGCAGCTCGGTGGCGTGCTGGTTCATGGTGACCGCGCGCCGGGGCGGGGCCTGATAGGTGCTGCTCACACCGCAGTTGGTGAGGGTGTACGGAAAGCCGGGCGCGGCGGCGGGGTCCCCCGCGGCGGTGCCCTCCTGCGCTCCGGGGGAACCGGCGCACGCGGCCAGGGGTATCAGGAGTGCGACGGGGACGAGCGCGCGCAGGGCGGCGCGGGAACGCGACAGCATGACGGGGCCTCTCCGGGGGATCCGCGTCCCCTGGTCGACGTGAAACTGCGAGCGGAGGCGGTGCGTCAGTGTCTGACTTCCGGTCGCCCGCGGGGGAACGACCGGTCACAGTGGCGGGACCGCACCGGAATCGCACCGGTTTCCTGTCCTGCACCGCCTGGGGTTACGCAGCCAGTCTGCCAGAAGGGGAGCAGGTCACCGGCCCCGAGGGGCCGGACGCGGCACCGGCGCAGGGGAACGGTCCTGGAGGATGGGCCCATGACCCTCATCGACCGCATCCTGATCTCACCCGGCGGGTACGCCCACTTGCCGCGTTCGTGTGTCCACTACGTCGACGACCTCCGCGCGGCCGGCTGGGGATGGATCAACGAACCGGATCCCCTGTACTGGGACCGCATCGCCGTCGACAACCCGGCACCGGCGACCAACGGCAACCTCGGCCTCACCGCCGACCGCCGTTGCACGCACTGCGAGAACGCGTTCCGCGCCGTGTGACGAAGCAGCGTGTGACGAAACGGCGTTCGACGGAGCTCCGTATGACGAAGATCCGTGCACGGGACGACGCCCGGCGGGGAGGGGAACTCCCGGCCGGGCGTGCTGTCCGTAGGGCAGGGGCGGCAGGACTCGAACCTGCGACCATCGGTTTTGGAGACCGGTGCTCTGGCCAACTGAGCTACGCCCCTTCGGTGGAACCAAGCTTGGCACGACCGGATCCGGGGATCCACTCGATTAACCGCCCGGCCCGGATGCGAGTTCCGCACCGGTGTGGGCGCCGGATCCTTTCAGCCAGGCGATCAGTTCCGTGTGCTCACCGGTCAGCGCGATGTCGAGCGGGGTGAGCCGGTCGTATCCGATCCAGTCGATGTCCGCTCCGCGGGACAGGAGGTGTTGGGCCGTGGACAGCCGGCCGCCGTGGCAGGCCTGCCAGAACGCGCTGGTGACGTATTCGGCGGGGGCGTCCGCCGCCAGGAACTCCTCGACCCTGTCGAGGAGTCCGAGCGCTGCGGCCTCCTGCAGACCGGGCCGCGCCCCGAGCTCGACCAGCCGGCGCGCCGCCCGCCATTGCCCGAACCCGCACGCGTCGGTGAGCGGGGTCCCCCCGCCGAGGACCGCGCCCGGCGCCTCGAGGTCGGCCCCGGCGGCGACGAGAGCGTCGACGGCGGCCACGTCGTCATTGCTGGCCGCCCAGTGCAACGGCGTCTCGGCGTGCGCCCCGACGAACCGCGCCCCGGGATCGGCCCCGGCGGCCACGAGGGTCCGGATCACCTCCGCGCCGTCGGGGTAGTGACCGGGCCAGTCGGTGGCGATGTGCAGCAGACTCCGCCCACCGGCCGCGGCACCGCGCTGGACGACGGTGACCCCGGCGAGTCCGGGCCGCGCGTCCAGGAGCTCCCGCAGCCCGGCCAGGTCTCCGCCCCGGATCGCTTCCGTGACGGCAACGGCGAGCGGGTCACCGGATGCGAGGGATTCCATGGTCCGTCCTTCTTCGGTTCCGGGTGCACTGTCGTGATCAGTATCGCGCGGCACCCACAACCCCGTTGGCCTCCGTCCGACCCCGTCGCTGCCGTCAGCCGAAGCCGTGGGCGCCGAGCTCGGCGTAGCGGGAGGACAGGTGGGCCATGTCCCGTTCGGCGCCCTCGTGGAGCCAGTTCCGGTACGTGCCCGCCGCCTGTTCCGGCTCCAGGGTCCGGTCCGCGACGGCCGCGGTGAGCGAGCCTGCCGTCCAGCCGGACAGCAGGGCCCGCAGCACGCCGTGCGAGGACGACGGGTCCAGCAGCGCTCCCGCGTCGCCCACCACGAACCACCCGGGTCCTGCCGCCCTCGGGCACAACCGCCAGCTGACGTCGGCCGCCCGGGCGGCCCCCTCGGGGCGCAGCCCCGCGAATTCCGGTGGCGGCCCGGCGGGCGGGCGGCGCCGTTGTTCCGGTACGAGGTCCAGCCGCATCCACTGGTACCGCGCGGGTCCCACCCGCGCGGTCCAGGTCCAGCCGGAGTGGTCCGCGACGATCGCGGGAGCGGCGTCGCGCTCCGGGCAGGCCCCGGCCGCGTACCCGTAGCGGACGAGCAGCCGCGGCGAGCGCGGCGGCCCGGTCAGGCCCAAGGCGCGGCTGAGCCAGCGGGCCCTGCCGGTCGCGTCGATGACCGTACGGGTGCGCAGCGGCGGCTGCGGGCCGCGGAACCGGACTCCGGTGACGGTGCCTCCCCGCACCACCGGCTCCATCACCCGGGAGCCGAGGCGGACGTCCACGCCCGCGCGCCGGGCCCGCTCCAGCAGCAGGGCGTCCAGCCGTTGCCGGTCCACCTGGAAGCCGTACCAGGGCCCGGCGGCGTCCCGCCCGAACGGCTGGAACCGGGGTTCCGTGCCCCAGCCGACGGTGATGCCCTCGTGCCGGGCCCGGACGGCATCGGCGAAGCCGTCGGGCAGCAGCCGGGCCAGCAGGGTCTCCGCGCCCGGGTGCAGGGCCTCGCCGGGGCGGGCCACGGGGCCGACGGCGCGTTCGGCGAGGACCGTCCGCAGGCCGGCGGCGGCGCACACGATGGCCGCCGCGCAGCCGGCGGGGCCGGCCCCGGCGATCAGGACGTCCGCGTCGGTGCCGGGATCGAGGTGTCGCGTGTCCACGGTCCTCCGTCCCTGCGCAGCAGGACGGTCCGGCCGTCGGTGTAGGCCGTGACGTCCTGGGTGATCTCCACCAGCACCTTCTGGATGTCGGCGGGGTCCCTGCGCTCGGTCCCGGGCCGGTAGACGCGGAAGCGGTAGCGTCGCGGGCCGCTCAGGCGTCCGCCGGCGGCCTGCTGGGCCCGGGCGAGTTCCTCGTCGCCGGCCTCGGCCACGGTGAACGACAGCACGGCCCAGGCGGACTTGGCCTTGAGGATCTCGATCACGGCCCGGTCGCCGAACCGGGCCGTGAAGTCCGGGTCGTGGATTCCGAGGCTCCAGTAGACCGCCGACATGGCCAGGACCCGTGCCTTGGTCTCGGCGAGGTCGACGCGGGCGGTGAGGTGGGCGGTCAGCCGGTCCTGGGTGGTGATGTAGTCGGCGCGGTCGATGTCCTGGTAGGCCGCCACCGGCCGGCCGTCCACCGTCCTGACCTCCGGGCCGCGGATGCCGTCCCACGGCAGCCGACCGAGGCCGCGCACCTCCTGCATGCCGATCTCGGTGTCGGTCATGGGGACGATCGTCGGCCACGGGTAGGGGAAGCCGGGTGCGTCCTTGAGCGGGGTGAAGGTGCGGGTCGCGTCCGGGGCCACCGACGGCCAGTAACTGCCCAGTGCCGCGCACAGCTTCGCGTCCTCCAGGAAGGGGGTGCCCAGGCTGTACGCCTGCATGTAGCGCTGGAGCGGGGCTCCGGGCTCGTTGTAGACCAGGCCCTGGCTGACCTCCCAGCCCGGGTCGGTCACACCGGCGGCCGCGTCCGGCAGCCCCGTGTAGCGGCCGCGCGCGTCGTCGGGCAGGGAGCGGGCCACGGGGTCGCCGGGGGCCGGCGGGCCGACGACGGCGGTGAGGGTGTCGTCGTAGATGTCGAAACCCTTGGGGAGGGTGATGTCACCGGCGAACCGGAACTCCGAGAGGGCGCGCGGCGGTACGGCCCACAGGGCGGCCCGGGTCTGTTCCGGGACGGAGGTGCGCCACCATGCGGCGAGGTCGTGCTGGTTGACGTGCGGGAAGAAGTCGGGCGGGGCGACGCTGCAGAAGGCGGGCTTGAAGGTGTCGATCTCGGAGCCGAGCTGCGGGCACTCGACGGAGACGAAGCCGTCGCCGGCGAAGTCGATCCAGTGCTGGGCCCGGTAGCCGCCCGTGCGGATGATGGTGTCCATGTCCGGGTTGAGGTTGAGGTCCTCGAGGCGGCCGTCGTCGTGGAGGCGGTGGCGGATGTTGACGTACTCGGGCGACCGGCGGTCGTTGTCGGGGGCGGCGCCCTCCATGTAGGTGGGCTCGGTCTCGACCGCGCCGGGGATCAGCTGGGCGGAGGAGAAGTAGAGGATGCCCGGATCCTGGACCAGGTCGGCGGAGACGTTGAAACTGAGCCACTCCCCCTTGAACTTGGCGCGGCCGGCGAAGGGGTGGGGTTGTGGGGCGAGGACGCCGGTTCCCTGGGCCTGCTGCGGGGGCAGCAGCGAGGCGATCCTGTCGCCCCGGATGGTGAAGGGGAAGGCGTCGAGGTCCTTGCCCGTCCACTCGGTGGGGTAGCCCTGTTCCCGGAGGAAGAGGTGCATCCGCTTGAGCTTCTCGTTGACCAGACGGGAGTCGAGGGAGAGGGTCAGATCGAGGCCTTCGAGGCATTCCCGGCCGGGGAAGAGCTTGTGCAGGGGCACCCAGAAGGAGCGTTCGTCGTCGCCGGTGACGACGTCCCGGGGGCCGAACAGCCGGGGGTCGGCGCCGGTGACCTGCATGGCGAGGTACGGGGCGAAGCGCTGGGGCACGGTCCGGAAGACGAACGGCTGCTTCGGCTCCAGCGAGGTGAACTGGCGGCTGCGGGCGTCGTAACGGGGGCCGGTGGTGCCCATGCGGGTGATGCCGGTCCGGGAGAAGCAGAGGTCGGCGTGGCGCCCGTGGACGGAGCCGGTGGCGTCGCGGTAGTCGAGCGCGAAGACGACGACGCCGAGGGGGTTCTCACCGGCGGTCTCCCGGAGCCGGTCGAGGGTGGGCGGGCGGACCCCGTAGACGTAGTTCTCGACGGCCTCGATCTCGGCGAGCGTGGGGAAGCCGCCCAGGGTGCGGCCGCGGCCGTCGGTGAGGACGGCCGCGGAGGCGAAGGCGTGGTAGAGGAGGCTGCGCGCGGGGTTGCCGGGCTCGATGCCGCGGGCGGGGAGCGTCGGGGCGAAGTCGCCGAAGCCGGGTACGGAGCGGTCGAGTTCGGGCACCGGCTTGGCGAGCTCGGCGGCCAGGTCGGGGGCGCCGATGTCGAGGATTCCACGGGTGACGGTGCGCAGGAGCGTGCGCCAGCCCTGGCCGGCGAGGCGGGCGCAGGCATCGGCGACGGCGTCGGCCAGGGGTCTGGAGGCGGGCGCGGCCACGGCCTCGTACTGGACGGTGAGCCCGGGGAACCCGAGCAGGAGCCCGCCGGCGGCGGCCCCCTTCATGACATCGCGCCGTGTGAGCTCCACGCCGTCCGCCTCCTGTTTGCGTACCGGACTTGCCCCGCCGACCGGTGATTCTGACGGCAGGGGGCCGGGCGGCCCGCGCACGACGCGGGATTGCGTCCGAACGGGTCAGGAGGAGCCTGTCGGGTGGGACCGACCGGACCCGTGACGGGCGACCCCGAAAATGATTCGCCCCCGGCGGACGACGCCCCTACCTTGAGCGCAGCGGGGTCGCGCGCAGTCCCGCAGGGTGTGGAGCCGTGGCAGAGCGGCCCATTGCGATCGTCGTGGGTGGGGTCCCGCTCACGACGACTGACGGAGACGGGGCGGACCTGCCCCCATCTGTCCGCGGGTTCAAATCCCGTCGGCACCGCACCCGCCCCGACCCGACCCGCCACAACGCGGCGGCCCACCGACGCAGGAGCCCCGCTCCACCCGGTCGCCGGGGGGTGCGGGGCTCCGTCGCGTGGGTCATGGCCGGTAGTAGGCGTCGATCGGGGCGCGCGCCTCGACGAACAGGGCCGGGCCCAACTGTTCCACAGTCGGCCAGGCCCCCGACTGCGGGTTGAGTTCCACGAGTTGATCCGTGGAGAGCGCGTGGACGACCCGGCCCAGACCGGAGCGGACGATGGCGCCGCCGCACATGGCGCAGGGCTCGCAGCTCGTGTACATGGTGGTGTGTGCGGCCGTGTCCGGGTCCAGTTCGCGGGCCGCCCAGCGGGCGAGTTTCAGTTCCGGGTGGGCGGTGATGTCGTTGTCGCGGCGCACCGTGTTGTGGGCCTCGGCGAGGATCGCGCCGTCCGGGCCGGCCAGCAGGGAGCCGTACGGTGCGTCGCCCAGGGCGACGGCGTTGGCCGCGACGGCGATGGCACGCCGCAGGAAGGCCTCGTCGACGGTGGTGATCACGATGGAGTCCTCCGATGTGCGGCCACGGTGGTGAGCGCCTGCCAGGCCGCCCCGGGGCCTGCGGGTCTCCTCCGGATCTCCGCCTGAGTGCCTGCGGACCACCGGCGACGAATGGTCTGCTAGACGGCGCCGGCCGGGCCGACGGCCCGTTCCAGGACCTCCAGGACGGTGTCCCTGAACAGCTTGGCCTTGTATCCGGTCTGCGGCAGCGGCCGGCAGCGGGCGAGGACCGTCGCCGCGGCTGCGGCAAGGACGTCGGGGGTGGCCTCGCGGCCGGTCAGGGCGGCCTCCACCTCCGTGAGCCGCAGCGGTACGCGGGCCACCCCGCCCGCCGCGACGGCGGCGTGCGTGATCGTGGAGCCGTCGAGCACGAGGCGGGCGGTGGCCTCGACCAGGGGCCATTCGGCATGGGCACGGCTGATGGCCCGGTGGCAGGCGGCGCGTTCGCCGGGCAGCGGTGCGGGCAGGTGGACCGCGGTGAGGATGCGGTCCGGCGGCAGCAGGTGGTCGCCGTGGGAGAGCCGGTCGCCGTCCCCGTACAAGTCGGCGACGCCGCGCGGGGATTCGCCGTGGACCTGGACCTCGGCATCGTAGGTGAGCAGGGCCATCGCCAGGGTGGACGGGTGCGGGGCGACGCACGGACCGTCGCCGCTGACCACGCCGAAGTGGTGGTCGCCCTGGCGCGCCGGGCAGCCGGTGCCGCCCTTCTGGAGGCAGCTGAAGTGGGGGTTGCGGTAGTACCAGCACCGGTTGCGCTGCAGCAGGTTGCCGCCCACGGTGCCGGCGGAGCGGATCTGCGGAGTGGCCGCGGTCCCGGCCGACAGGGCCACGGCCGGCCAGCCGGCCCGTACGTGCGGATCCGCGGCCAGCTCGGCAAGGGTCGTCAGGGCGCCGATCCGCAGCCCGCCGCCGGGCAGTGCCGTGCAGCCGCGCAGGTGGCCGGCTCCGCCGAGGTCGGTGAACGGCCCCGGGGAAACTCCGCTGCGCTGCCGGGCAGTGGTGTCGGTGCCACCGGCGCGCAGCTCCCCGCCACGCGACAGGACGGCGGCCGAGAGGTCGGTGAGGGCGGTCTCGGTGCTCACGTACCCAGTCCTTCCAGGAGCCGGTCGGGGCGGATGGGCATGTCGTAGGGGCGCCAGCCGGTGGCGTCGTGGACCGCGTTGGCCAGGCAGGCCGCGGTGGGCAGGGTCGCGATCTCGCCGAGGCCGACTCCACCGCCGGGCACGTGCTCGAAGCCCTCCTGATGGAAGTGGATCGTGATCTCGGGGGTGTCGCCGATGCCGGGGATGCGGTAGTCCTCCAGGTTCTCGGTGAGAACCCGCCCGGTGGCCGGGTCGGTGCGCCGTTCCTCGTAGAGGGCGTAGCCGACGCCCTGGACGACGGCCCCCTGGCACTGGTTGCGGGCCAGGCGGTCCTCGTGGATGCGGCCCGCGGCGATGCCGCTCCACACGCTCAGCGGACGGATCCGACCGAGCCGTGTGTCCACCTCGACCTCGGCGACCTGCACCGATCCGGTGAAGCCGCGGCCGATCACGATCCCGCCCATGGTGAAGGGGGTCACGAATCCCCGGCGGTCGCGGGGGCGCCGGCCGGTCACCCGTACCCCGTGCGCGGCGGCCAGCCGGGGGGCGACGTCACCGCCGCCGAGCGCTTCGCGCAGCCGGGCGGCGGCGTCCGCGGCGGCGGGCACGAGGGAGGGCGTGGTGCGGCTGCCGCCCGAGGTGGGGCCGTGGACGGTATCGCTCCGGCCGACCTCGGCGCGTACCCTCCCCTCCGGCAGGCCGAGCCCGGCGGCGACGGCCCGCCGCAGCACGGTGCGCGAGCCCGTGCCCATGTCCTGGACGGCGCAGCGGGCGACGACCACCCCGTCCTCGACGGTGAGTTCGACCTCGGTGACGGGATCGAGGAAGTACAGCCAGTTGGCCGCCGCGACGCCGACGCCGCGGCGGAACCGCCCGGTGCCGCCGCGGGGGCCCGACCAGACGGGAAGCGCGGCGGCCCGGTCGTAGAGGGCGTGCCGCTTGGGGTTGCCGTCCCAGCGGCGGCGCAGGGCGATCGGGTCCTGGCCGAGCCGGTGGGCCATCTCGTCGACGGCCTGTTCCAGGGCCCAGCACATGGTGGGTCCGCCCGGACCGCGGAAGGGGGCGCCCGGAGGCCGGTGGGTGACCGTGTCGAAGTCACGGAGCCGACGGGGGGCTTTCCCGTACATGAAGCGGGCCAGGGCCGCCACGGTACCGCCGACCGAGATGCCGCCGTCGGTGTCCGCGTCCATGGCCAGTGCGCTGAGTCCGCCCGCTGCGTCCGCGACCATGGCCAGCCGGATCCGGGCGCCGGGCCGGTATCCGCCGTCGGTGAGTTCCTCGTCCCTGTCCAGCACCACGCGCACCGGGGCGCCGTGCAGCCGCGAGAGCTCGACCGCGGCCACGACGTCGGAGGTCAGACCCATCTTGCAGCCGAAGCCGCCGCCTACGTGGACGGCCCGCGCCACCACCCGTTCGACGGGCAGACCGAAGCGCTCGGCGGCGAGCTCGGCCGTGTGCTTGACCGACTGTGTGGACACGTCCAGGTGGAGGGTGCCGTCGATCCACTGGGCCAGGCAGGCGTGCGGTTCGAGCGGGGTGTGGGTCTGGGCGGCGGTGGTGAAGACGCCCTCGACCACCCGCTCGGGGGTGCGGCTGCGGGCCTCGGTGATGCGGCGCACGGCCGTGGCGGGGCGCTTGCTCATGGCGGACGGGCCCCGCAGGTTGCCGCGCCACCGGGCGGGCACCAGTTGGGGGGTCTCGCCGGAACCGGGCGCCCGTTTGCGCGCCGTCTTGTCCTCGTAGACGAGGGGGCCCTCCCCGGTTCGGGCCCGGCGAGGGTCCAGGGCCGCCGGCAGCACCTCGTAGTCCACCGTCACCCGTGCGGCTGCCGCCCGTGCGGAGGCCCGGTCGGGCGCCGCGACCGCGGCCACCGGCTGCCCGGCGTACCGCACCACGCCGTCGGGGGGCAGCAGCGGCACCAGCGGCAGGTCCCCGGCCTCCAGGGAGCGTACGTGCGCATGCGCGTGCGGCGAGCGGATGATCACCCCCTCCAGCAGCCCTTCGGGGCGCAGGTCCGTGGTGTACCGGGCCGATCCGTCGGTCTTCTGCGGGGCCTCGGCGCGCGGGACCGCGGGCGCCTCCCCGCCGGCCGGCTCCGTGTCGTAGTCACCGGCGCAGGCCGCGGCCACCGCGCTGAAGATTCCCTCGTACGCACCGCACCGGCACAGGTGACCCGCGAGTGCGTCGGCGATCGGCTCCCGCCCCGGGCGGGTGCGGCCGTGGGCGGCCCGCCACCGTTCGAAGAACGCCGCCGCCCCGACCACGAACCCGGGTGTGCAGTAGCCGCACTGGAGGGCGTCCTCGCCGGCGAAGGCACGCCCGACCGGGTGGCCGGACAGGCCCTCCACGGTCGTCACCTGTCGTCCGGCCAGTGCGACCGCCGGTGTCAGGCAGGACACGCGGGGCTCGCCGTCGACCTGGATCGTGCAGGCCCCGCACACCCCGCCCGAGCAGACCAGCTTGGTGCCGGTCAGCCCCAGCCTGTCCCGTACCACCTCCACGGCGGCCGGGTCGTCTTCCACGTCCACCGCGTGCCGGATGCCATTGACCTCGAACTCCACGAGGGGTTCTCCTCACCGCGGGATGGCGTCTGACGGGCCTCGCGCCCGTCTTCACGCTCCTTGATATCCCGCTCACGGCTCCGGCGCAGTTCGGCGACCGCATCGGGTCAGGTACGCCGCCAGGCCCCCTGTCAGGGCTCAGGTCAGTGGACAGGTCCGGGCACGGGTCAGTAGGGCACAGTCAGGCCAGGAAGCGCTCCACGGCCTCGCGGGCGCGGGCGCTCGAGGCCGCGGCGTCCGCCAGAGCGCGGGCCAGGGCATCGATCCACTCGTCGAGTTTCACCCGGCGCCGCGAGAGCACGATGCCCCGCACCTCGTGGCAGATCTCCCCGGTCACCCGGCCGTGGTCCATCCTCAGCAGGAGCCGCTGCTCTCCGAGCACGACGTCCAGTTCAGCGACCGAACCCGCGCGTCCGGCCACCCGTTCCGCGAAGGAACGTCTGCGCCCGACCCGGACGGCGCCGGCGGGCAGGGAATCCGCCAGCTTCGCGGTCAGCACGTTCGCGTAGAGGTTCAGGTCCGTGCTGTCCTGGCGCAGCGCCGCGGCCAGCAGCTCCACTTCCGGCTCAGGCATCGAGGCTCAGCACCAAGGCCGGTCGGTCGATGACGTGGTCGTCGCGGAGCGGGCGCACCGCCGTCCCGATGGCGAAGAACTCGGTGGTGTGCCCTCCCCAGGTATGGGAGTGCTGCCGCAGCTGCACTGCCACGATGCCTTCGGCCTCCAGCGCCTGGCCCTCGGCCCGCATGCGGCTCATCGCCAGGTCGCGCGCCTCGTAGAGGGCCTGGGTGAAGGGCTCGATCTCGACGTTGCGGCCCGCGTTGCTCAGCACTTGGGTGAAGCGCTGGTGCGCCACGTGGTAGACGCACGACCCCATGACGAGGTCCAGGGGCGCGTATCCGGCGCGGATCAGCGTCCAGAATTCCTGGCCCGACAGGTCCGAGGTGAACGGCTTGCCCTTGTTGTTGAGCCATGTCCCGCCCGGTCCCGGGTCCGCGCCGTCGGCTTTCACCGCCGTGCCGACCGCGATGAACTCGGCGATGTCCGATCCGAACTCCTTGAACTCGATGTCCAGCCGCACGCCCACGATCCCGTCCGCCCCCAGAGCGCTCGCCTCGGCCTCCATCCGGCTCATCGCGAGCTCGCGCGCCTCGTACATGGCCTGTGACAGCTTGGTCAGCTCCTGGTTCTTCGACCACCGGCCGAGCTGGAGGCCGACATGGTAGACGGAGGAGCCGAGGACCAGGCCGAGCGGGCGGAAGCCCGCCTCGCGCACCAGCAGGAACTCGTTCACGGACAGGTCCGAGGTGAAGAACGAGCCCTTCTCCCCCGGCTGGAGCTGCGCGAGCCGCCGCATCGCGTCCAAGGCCGTGTCCTGCGCTGCCGGCCGGGCAGCTTCCCCGTTCGCTTCCAGCCCCGTTCGTTCGGTCATGTCAGTGCTCGCGCTCCAGTCTCATGATGGTCAGTGGTCCGGCGCCGGCGGGCCGCGCGGAGCGGCCGAACCGGACGATGGAGGTGCCGACGAAGACCGCCTCCGCGCTGAGGTCTCGCGTCGATCCGTACGTGGGGCACTCGCTCTCGCTCACGCTCAGATCCATGTCGTCCACCACCAACCCGTCGCCGCCGTGCTTCGCCGCGTCGAGGACGAGCTGCTTGCGTGCATCGCGGCGGGCGTGGCCGATCAGCTGGGTGTAGCCGTCGACCTCCTGGTTCCCGGTGGCGCCGGGGATCCGGAGCGAGGTGCGCCAGTCGTCGTGGCGGGTTGCGAGGGCGATGCCGAAGGCGAGTTGGGCGGGAACCCATCCTGCGTGCAGGAGCTTGGCGAAGTCCTGGCCGCCCAGATGTGACGTGAAGGGCGTGCGCGGCCGGATGCGGGAGCGGGCGCGGACCGCGGTGCCCAGCGCGGTGAACTCCATGCTCCCTGCCGAAAACCCGCCGACCTGCAGCTCGACGCCCACGATCCCGTCGCCGCCGAGGGCGCCGCATTCGGCCACCGCGCGGGACAGGGCCAGCCTGCGGGCCCGGTACATCGTCCTCACCACCTGCGACAAGGACGACGCCCACCTCGGCGACGGAACCACGCCATCGCCGGTGACCGACCAATTGCCCGGGCATTCCCAGCCGCCCGCGGACCCGATGTTGAACACGGCGGCGCCGAGCACCTGCCCGACCGGATCGAACCCGGCACCGCTGATCGCGGTGAACTCCTCGGACGACAGCGCCGAGTCCCAGGTGCCGCCCGACCGCGGTCCTGCCGCCCCGCCGGCAGCGGCGCCCGGCGGACCGGTGTCTCGTCGCGGTGCCATCGGCTCCTGCCCTCGGTCTCTCGGCCCACCGCACGGTTCACGTCGGCATTTCGGCAGATTACGCCATCGAAGGAACCGGTGCGAGAGTGAGCACTGGCTCCAACTGATCCGATGCCCCTGGCCCTTGGACCGTCGGGACGCACACCCCTTCCGCGACTACTTCCTCCTCGTCCGGAGGAAGCGCGGCAGGCGTGGCAGGCGCGATGGACGCGGAGCGTCCTCGGGGCGGGGCCGCGGGTTGAGCTCATGCTCCACCACCGGATGCGGGCACCAGGTGATGTCGCGTACGCGGTCACCCGGGATGCCCAGGATGTCGACGAGCTCCGCGAGGGCCGCCTCGTCGTCGGTGTGCCGACGGTCGAGCCACACGGTGACGCCCGTGTCCTCCACCTCGGTGAACTGACTCAGGACGAAGAAGTGCCGGCCCAGTCGGAACGTGGCGACGTCCACTTGACCGAGGTCTTCCCAGCTCTGCTCCACCAGCAGCACCAGCCTGGCCGCGTACGCCTGCAGGGGTGGCGGAAGCACACCGATCGGCCGGTGGGAGAGGGCCACCGAATCCCACATCCCGTACTGCACCGCCGGATTCGGGTTCGCCTGGTACTCGGGCGCGGGCCGCCAATCGCGCTCCGGCCCGGGCACCGCCACCGGCTCCCATCTCCTCAGCGGCCGGTGGCCGTCCGGCTCGTCCCCTGCGAACACGCGCCCGCTCATCCCCGCCCCGTCTTCGACCCGCTCCCCGGCGCACATCATCCCAGGCCGAGAGTTTCATCACCCCTCCGGCTCCCCGCATCCGGCACCGAACCGGCCGGTGGAGGCTGGCGCTCCCGCGGAGAGCGAGTTTCGGCCGCCCCCTTGACCGCTCTGGTCCAGACCAATAGTTTCCGGCATGCACCGCGCACGCGCACACGCCCCGCTCCCCGCATCCGCAAAGGAAGCCCATGCGCCGCAGCATGCTCGGCAGACTGGCCGTCGCCGCCTGCTCCCTCTCCCTGCTGACCGCCTTCGCGCCCGCCGCGGCCGCGCAGGCCGAAGGCGGCGGCCACGACCGCCCGTACAAGAAGGTCGGCTACTTCACCCAATGGGGCGTCTACGGACGGGACTTCCAGGTCCAGGACCTGGACGAGAACGGCTCCGCCGGAAAGCTCACCCACATCAACTACGCCTTCGGCAACGTCAGTCCGCAGGGCAAGTGCTTCACCGGCAACGTGCCCGGCGAGGCCGACGCCTGGGCCGACTACGTGCGTCCGCTCGATGCCGCGAACTCCGTCGACGGGGTCGCCGACACCGGCGAGCAGCCGCTCGCAGGCAACTTCAACCAGCTGCGCGAGCTCAAGGCCAAGCACCCCGGGCTCAAGGTGCTGATCTCGCTCGGCGGCTGGAGCTGGTCCACCCACTTCTCGGACGCCGCGCTCACCCCGGCCTCCCGCAAGGCCTTCGTCGAGTCCTGCATCGACCTCTACATCAAGGGCAACCTCCCGCAGGACGGCGCCCGCGGCGGCGCGGGCGCGGCGGCCGGTGTGTTCGACGGGATCGACCTCGACTGGGAGTGGCCCGGCTCCGCCGGTGACACGGACACCAAGTTCAGGCCCGAGGACAAGCGCAACTTCACCGCCCTCGTCAAGGAGTTCCGCACACAGCTCGACGCCTACGCGCGCAGCCAGAAGAAGGCCAAGTACGAGCTGTCCGCCTTCGTCCCGACCGCGCCCGCCAAGATCGACGCGGGCTTCGACGTCCCCCGGATCATGCGCGATCTGGACTTCGTGACCCTCCAGGGCTACGACTTCCACGTGTCCGGCGAACCGAGGACCGCCCAGCAGTCCGCGCTCCACGCCCGGGGCGACTTCAGCGTCGACGGGACGGTGAGCGCCTGGCTCCGGCGCGGCGCTCCCGCGAAGAAGCTGGTGATGGGCATGCCGTTCTACGGGCAGGGCTGGACCGGCGTCAGCGGTGGCGGGGACGGCATGGGGCAGCCCGCCACGGGTCCGGCGCCGGCCACCTGGGCCGCCGGGTACGAGGACTACAAGGCGCTGAAGAAGCTGGCCGACTCCGGTACCTACACGGTCCACCGGGACCGGCGCGGCGGCCACGCCTGGCTGTTCGACGGCACCACCCTGTGGACGTACGACGACCCGCAGGTGCTGCGGGCCAAGACCGGGTACGTCCGCGCGCACGGCCTCGGCGGTGCGATGGTCTGGTCGCTCGACGCGGACACCGCCGACGGAGAGCTGATGACGGCCGTCGACCGGGGTCTGCGCGGCCGCTGACCGGAGCCCGCCTCGGCACTCCCGCCTGCGGCGGGCGCCACCTCCGACCGGCGCCGCCGGGCCGCGGAATTCCATCCGGCCCGGCGGCGCCCCTCCACGTGCGCTCCCCGTCCGCCCGTCTACGCTCCACCGCATGAGGAACTCGACGATACGGGCGGTCAACCGTCTCGCGACGCGCTGGGCCATGCAGGCCCCTGCCGGCGACGCGGGCACCGTCCACGCCGCCGCCGGGGTCTGGCCGCTGCTCGCCCTGCTCGCCGACGGCGCGGCCGGGCCGGCCCGCGACGAGCTGGCGCAGTCGCTCGGCCTGCCCGCCCGGGCCGCAGCCGGGGCGGCGCGGGAGCTGCTGGCCGCACTGGCGGACGTACGGGGTCTGCAGACGGCGACGGGACTGTGGACCAGGGCCGAAGTCCCGCTGGACGACGTCTGGTCGGCGAAGCTCCCGGCGGGCGCCCGGGGAACGCTGACCGGTGTCCCGGACGCCGACGGGAAGGTCCTGGACACGTGGGCGGCGGAGCGGACCGGCGGGCTGATCGAGCACGTACCGGTGTCGTGGCCCGAGGACACCCGGCTCGTCCTGGCCTCCGCGCTCGCGCTCCGGGTGCGGTGGGCCGCCCCCTTCAAGGAGGCGAAGGAGGCGAAGGAGGCGAAGAAGGTCAACAGAACCAATGAGGCCAAGGGGCCGAACGGGGCATCCGCGGTGGAGGCCGAAGGCCCCTGGGCGGGGCGGGCCCTGCGGCGCCTGTCGCGGACCACCTCGTCGTTGGACGACGTCCGGGTGGCCGGCGGGCCTGCCGGAGCCGTGACCGTCCTGGAGGTGGCCGGCACCGAGGACGTGGACGTGCACCTCCTGCTCGGCGGGGAGCGGACACCGCCACGCGAGGTGCTGGCGACCGGTCTCGCCGTCGTCACCGGCGACGCACCCTCCGTCGCAGGCAACGCGCTCCCCGACGGAACCCCGGGCCCCGGCCTGGCGATCCGCACCGTGGTCACGTACGTCCCGGGGGACCTGCTGAGCGTCTCCACCGTGGCCTTCGCCCTGCGCACCGAGCACGATCTGCTCGACCACGCGCCACTCTTCGGGCTGGAGAGCGCCACCGACGAGACGTCCGCCCACTTCCCCGGCATCAGTTCCGAGCCGCTGGCGATCGGTTCGGCTCAGCAGGCCGCAACGGCCCGTTTCCACGCGGCGGGGTTCGAGGCGGCGGCCGTCACCGCCGTCTTGGCGCGGCCCGGCACCGGCGCACCGCCCCGCGGGAAGCACCGGGTCCGCCGGGCCGAGGTCCGCATCGACCGGCCGTTCGGCTTCCTGGCGGTCCACCGGGCCTCGCGGCTGGTCCTCGCCGCGGGCTGGGTCACCGAGCCGGAGACGACTGCCCCGGAGGGCTGATCCGCCGGTGGGCGGCGGCCAGTGCCGCCGTCTCGCCGAAGGCGGGGACGTGCCCGGTGCCGCCGCGGCCGGAGACCGAGAGGGAGGCTGCCGCCGTGCCGTACGCCACGGCGTCCTCGAGACAGTCGCCGAGGGCGAGCCGGGCGGTGGTGGTGCCGGTGAAGCAGTCGCCCGCCCCGGTCGCGTCCACCGGGGCGGCGTTGACGGGCACCGACCGGTACGCCGCCCGCGTGCCGTCGTCCAGCAGGATCCGGCCGGCGCCCGCGGTGACCGCGACCGTACGGGCACCCAGCGCGCGGCAGCGTGCGGCGGCGGTGCGCGGGTCGGCGGTGTCCACGAGGGCCTGCGCGTCGGCCGGACAGGAGGTCTTGAGCAGCCCGGTCAGCGGAGCGATCCGGGCCAGCAGCTCGCGGGCCTCGGCCCGGCCGGTGAGCCGGGAGCGGAAGTTGGGGTCGTACGTCAGGTGCCCGCCGGCCCCGTGCACGAGGTGGGCGGCGGCCAGGACGGCGTCGTGGCTGCTCGGCGACAGGGCGCCGGTGATGCCGCTGGTGACGAGCGCGCCGCAACGGGTCAGCAGCTCGCGCCAGGAGGCCACGTGCCGGGGTGCGAGGGTGGAACCGGCGCTGCGGGTGCGCCAGTAGACGAACTCGCGGTCGCCGTCGGTGTCGGCGGAGAGCAGGTAGGCGCCGTTGGGGTGCGGGGCGCGGCGGACGTGGGAGACGTCCACCCCGAGCCCGGCGGCCCGGCGCAGCAGCGGGACGCTGAGTTCGTCGTCGCCGACCACGGCGAGCAGGGCGGTGCGGGCACCGGCCGCGGCCGCGGCGGCCGCCGCGTTGAGGGCGTCCCCGGAGTAGGAGATGCGGGCCGGGGTGCCGTCGGCAGCCTCGCGCAGGGCGGTGCCCGCGTGGATCTCGACCAGGACCTCACCGAGTACGAGGACGTCGTAGTCGGTGGCGGGCCTTCCGGACACGGTCAGCGCCCCGCGGCGGCGTCGTGGGGCGCGCGGCGCGGCGCGTCCGCATCCCCATCCGCATCCGCATCCGCATCCGCGTCCGCATCCGCGTCCACACCCGCGAACACGGCGGCCAGTTCGCCCGGGTCGGACGGCAGTCCGTCCCCGATGCCGACGGCCGTCGCGCCCGCGGCCAGCCACCCGGGGACCTCGGCGGGCCGGATGCCGCCGGTCGGGATGATCACCGCCCCGGGCAGTACCGCCCTGAGGGAGCGGACGAATCCGGGGCCGCCCACGTGGGCGGGGAAGACCTTGGCGGCGCCGGCGGCGCGGACGGCGGCGGCGACCTCTCCGGGGGTGAACCCGCCCTCGATGAAGACGGCTTCGCGGCGTACGGCGACGGCGCGCACCTCGGGGGCCGGGTACGGGGAGATCAGGAAGGCGGCGCCCGCGTCCAGGGCGGTCTCGGCCTGCGCGGTGGTGGTGACGGTGCCGACGCCGATGAGGGCGCTGCGGCCGTGGACGTCGTTCAGCGGGACCGTGCGGGTGACGGCCCCGGCCCAGCCGGGGGTGGACGTGGTCAGCTCGACCGCGCGGCAACCGGCGGCGAGGAGGGCGGTGGTGCGGCGAACGGCCTCGTCGGCGTCGGTGTTGCGCAGGACCGGCAGCACGCGCTGGGCGGCCAGCACCGCGTACAGGTGGCCGGACGGGTGATCGGGCATCGCGGGACCCCTCCCCTGCGTTCCACGTAGTGGAACGGCGTACCGTATGACGGAACCATGTGGTCTAGACCCTACACACGCCAGGAGTGCTCGTGTCAACGGATGCAGCAGCCACGGGCGCGACGGGCGTCCGCGCGGGCCGGACCTCGGCCGCCGGCTCCGCCCTGGAGAAGTCCCTGCGCGTCCTGGAGGCGGTCGCCGCGCCCGGCGGACCGCACCGGCTCGCCGAGCTGACGGCCGCGGCCGCCGTGCCCAAGTCGAGCACCTTCCGCATCCTGGCCTCACTGGCCGAGCAGGGCTTCGTGCGCCGGGAGGCCGACAGCCGGTACGGGGTGGGGCCGCGGCTGCGCGGACTGTCCGCCCTCGTCGGCGCCGGGGAGCCGGCCAGCATCGGGCGCATCCTCGGCGGACTCCGGGAGGCCACCGGCCAGACGGTCCATCTCGCCCTGCACACCGGGGAGACCATCACCTGCATCCGCAAGCTGGAGGGCGGGGAGGACCAGCCCTTCCGCACCGCGTCCCGTGTCGGCATGCGCATGCCCCTGCACACGACGGCGATCGGCAAGAGCGTCCTGGCGCACCTGCCCGCCGAGGAGGTGCGGGACCTGATCGGCGCCACCGGGCTGCCGCGCCGGACCCCGCAGACGCTCACCACCGAGCGGGCCCTGTACGCCCAACTGGCGGAGGTCCGGGCCCGGGGCTTCGCCCTGGACGACGAGGAGAACGAGCCCGCCATCCGCTGCATCGGCGCCGCGATCCTCGGTCCGGCGGGCCGGCCGGTCGGCGGGGTCAGCGTCACCGCCGTCACCTTCCTGGTCTCCCGGGAGGAGATCCAGGCGTACGCACCAGCCCTGGGCTCAGCCGCGGAGGCCCTGGCTCCGCTCCTCTGACCCCCGGTCGGCGGCCCGGAACTTTCCTCAGGAAGATTCTTCCGGATAACTGTTATCGACGCCCCGGTCGACGGTCTCCCATGTATCGGGCATCATCGACCGCCGGTACGGACAGGGAACATCACATGGCTACTCAGCACACCGCGGCACTCGTGGCAGCGGCCCGCGCGGGCGACCCGCGCGCGCAGGACGAGCTCGTCAGCGCCCATCTCCCGCTCGTCTACAACATCGTCGGACGGGCCCTCAACGGGTCCTGCGACGTGGACGACGTGGTGCAGGACACGATGCTGCGGGCGCTCGACGGGCTGGGCGGCCTGCGGGCCGACGAGAGCTTCCGGTCCTGGCTGGTGGCCATCGCGATGAACCGGGTGCGGGCGCACTGGCAGGCCCGGCAGAGCGGCTTCGGGGTGAGCACCCTGGAGGCGGCGAGCGATGTCGCCGACCCGGGTGCCGACTTCGTCGACCTGACCGTCACCCGTCTCCAGCTGGCCGGGCAGCGTCGCGAGACGGCCCGGGCCACCCGCTGGCTGGAGCCCGAGGACCGGGCGCTGCTGTCCCTGTGGTGGCTGGAGTGCGCCGGCGAACTGACCCGGGCGGAGGTGGCCGGCGCCCTCGAGCTGTCCCCGCAGCACGCGGCGGTCCGGGTGCAGCGGATGAAGGCTCAGCTCGAGTCGGCCCGCGTGGTGGAGCGCGCTCTGGACACGCGTCCGGCGTGCGAGGAGCTGCGGAGCGTGCTGGCGGGCTGGGACGGGCAGCCCTCGGCGCTGTGGCGCAAGCGAATAGCCCGGCACGCCCGTGAATGCGTACGTTGCTCCGGTCTCTGGAGCGGACTCGTTCCGGCGGAGGGGCTGCTGGCCGGCCTGGCCCTGGTACCGGTGTCGGCGGCCCTGCTGGCAGGGGTCAAGACGGCCGGGGCGGCCGGCTTCGCCACCACGAGCGTTGCCTTCGCCGAAGGCTTCGACGGGGGCCTTGACGGAGGCTTCGACGACGCGGCGACGCAGCTCACCCCGGTCGCCGGCCCGGGTGACCTGTCGGCTGACGGGCTGGTTGAGGGCTCAGGTGCCGGTGGCCGCGGCGCGCTGCGCAGGCGGCGGCAGAGCCGCCGCCGGGTGATCGGCGGTGCAGTGCTCGCCGCCTGTGTCGCGGGCGGCGGGCTCGTGTACCTCGGCGGGCTCCCCGGTTCCGGTGACACGAAGGACGGCGCCGCCGCGCTCCCGACCCCGCTGGCCGCGCTCTCGGCGACCGAGTCGGCAGGGGTGCCCTCGGAGTCGCCCTCACCCTCCGCGTCCCCCTCGCCCTCCGCCTCGCCGAGCCCGTCGGCGAGCCCGAGTCCGAGCCCCACGCAGTCGAAGAGCAAGTCCCCGAGCCCGCGCGCCTCGGCGGCCAAGCCCGCGCCCGCCCCGCCGTCCGGGGTGGCCGGCCAGGTCGTGGCCCTGGTCAACAGCGAGCGGGCGGCCGCCGGCTGCGGCCCCCTCAAGGAGGACTCCCAGCTGCGCGCGGCCGCTCAGGGGCACTCCGACGACATGGCGGCCCGGGACTTCTTCTCGCACACCAGCCCCGAGGGCACGGACCCGGGCGACCGGACGACCTCGGCCGGGTACCGCTGGTCGACGTACGGGGAGAACATCGCGCGGGGCCAGCAGACGGCGCAGTCGGTCATGGACTCCTGGATGAAGAGCCCCGGCCACCGCGCGAACATCCTCAACTGCTCCTTCAAGGACATCGGCGTGGGAATCCACCAGGGCTCGGGCGGCCCCTGGTGGACCCAGAACTTCGGCGCACGCTAGGAGACGTCCTGCCGGTCACGCCGGGCGGTGGCGCCGGGGCCGGCGCCACCGGCGCGTGTCAGTGGTGGAAGCCGGACCGCGGCTCGGCCGCCGGTACGGGCGGGGGCGTGGCCGTCAGGTGTTCCACGGCTGCGCGCAGGTCGGTGACGAGCAGGGCCATCTGGTCGCGGGTCACGCCGTGCCGGACGAGGACGCGCTGGATGACGGTGTCGTCGCGGTCGGCGGGAAGCGGGTACGAGGGCACCTGCCAGCCGCGCATGCGCAGCCGGTCGGAGAGGTCGTAGAGGCTGAAGCGGGCGCCGACCGGGTCGGTGAGCTTGTAGGAGACCGCGGGCAGGGCTCCCTTGCCGTCGTAGAGGAGCGTGAAGGGGCCCATGTCGGCGATCTCCCCGGCCAGGTACTGGGCGGTGTCGGCGCAGGCCTCCTGGACGCGCCGGTAGCCGGCCCGGCCCAGACGCAGGAACAGGTAGTACTGCGCGATGATCTCGCCGCCGGGGCGGGAGAAGTTGAGGGCGAAGGTCGGCATGTCACCGCCGAGGTAGTCCACCTTGAAAACGAGGTCGGCGGGGAGCAGGTCGGCGCTGCGCCAGATGATCCAGCCGACCCCCAGCGGCGCGAGCCCGTACTTGTGGCCGGAGGTGTTCACCGAGGCCACGCGCTCCAGCCGGAAGTCCCACACCACGTCGGGGTGGAGGAAGGGCGCCACGAATCCGCCGCTGGCGCCGTCCACGTGGATGGGGATGTCCCAGCCGTGCTCGGCCTGGATCCGGTCGAGCTCGGCGGCGATCTCGGCGACGGGCTCGTAGTCGCAGGTGTAGGTGACGCCGAGGATGGCGACGACGCCGATGGTGTTCTCGTCGACGTACTGGGCGAGCTGATGGGCCTGCAGGCCGGTGGCGTCGCCCTCGATCGGGACCTGGCGCAGTTCGACGTCGAAGTAGCGGGCGAACTTCTCCCAGCAGATCTGGACCGGACCGCACACCAGGTTGGGGCGGTCGGTGGGCAGACCCTGGGCGCGGCGGCGCTCGCGCCAGCGCCACTTGAGCGCGAGCCCGCCGAGCATGGCGGCCTCGCTGGAGCCGGTGGTCGAGCAGCCCGCCGCGGTGGTGCCGGCGGGGGCGTTCCACAGGTCGGCCAGGATGTTGACGCAGCGGGACTCGATCTCGGCGGTCTGCGGGTACTCGTCCTTGTCGATCATGTTCTTGTCGAGGCAGACGTTCATCAGGCGGTGTACGCCCTCGTCCGACCAGGTGGTGCAGAAGGTGGCCAGGTTCTGCGCCGCGTTGCCGTCCAGGAGCAGCTCGTTGCGGAGCAGTTCGTAGACGACCTCGGTGGGTGAGTGGTCCTCAGGAATCTTGTACTTGGGGAGGATCTGGCCGCTCAGCGTGGACGCGAACACGTCCGTGTCGGCGTCCTGGGCGCGTACGTCCTTCGTCTCATGAAGAGCCATATCGGGACTATAGGTGACAAAACCCCTCGATCAGGGATGAGCCCGATGGCGACGCGACGCACTTTGACGCCGCCGACCCGCGAAGGTCCGTGACAGATCGCGAAGGGGTGCTGACGCTCTGCTTCCGGCCGACTCTGCGGTGTGACCCCGCCCATACGACCCCCGTCACCCCGCAAAAATTACCGTCCAGTAGGCTGCATCCCGCAGATCTTCCCGTTCGGACCCCCGGAGCCGCTCCGGACGGGAAGATCATCCAACTTGTTCTACCGGCAACGTATCCACTGATGTCCGGATACAGGCCAACCCCCTCTCCCGCCCTGATACCTCTTCGGGCCATGAAGAAGATCACTCGCCGTCAGGCCTTGGGGACAACCGCCGGTGCACTCACCGTCCTTGGTCTGACCGCCGCCGCCGGCGCCACGAACGCCGCCGCGACTCCCTCCGAGCCCACCACCCCGGGCACGGTCGACGAGGTCTACAAGGGCCGTCGTATCCAGATCACCGCAGGTGGTGGTGGCCATCACGGAGGCCATCACTCGCCGGGCCAACCGACCGTCCGGATAGACGGCAGAGAACTCCACATCATGCGCAACGCCGATGGCACCTGGATCAGCGTGATCAACCACTACGAGACCTTCTCCGACCCGAAGCTGCTCGCCCGCGCCGCCGTCCGCGATCTCCAGGGCGCCGCCCTCGTCCCCTTCGGAGGTGCGGCATGACCGTACGCAAGAACCAGGCCACGCTGACCCCCGAGGAGAAGCGCGCCTTCACCTCGGCCCTGCTGGAGCTCAAGCGCAACGGCAGCTACGACCGCTTCGTCACGACCCACAACGGCTTCATCATGGGCGACACCGACTCGGGCGACCGCGTCGGCCACCGTTCCCCCTCCTTCCTGCCGTGGCACCGGCGCTTCCTCCTGGAGTTCGAGGAGGCGCTGCAGAAAGTGGACGCGAACGTCGCGCTGCCGTACTGGGACTGGACCGCCGACCGCACCTCCCGCTCCTCCCTCTGGGCCCCCGACTTCCTCGGCGGCACCGGACGGGCCCGGGACGGGCAGGTCATGGACGGCCCGTTCGCGTACTCGACGGGCCGGTGGAACATAAACGTCCGGGTGGACGGACGCTCCTACCTGCGACGCGATCTCGGCACGTCCGTCGCCCAGCTGCCGACCAGGGCCGAGGTGGACTCCGTACTCGCCATGCCGGTCTACGACATGGCGCCCTGGAACAGCTCCTCCCAGGGGTTCCGCAACCACCTGGAGGGCTGGCGCGGCGCCAACCTGCACAACCGGGTGCACGTGTGGGTCGGCGGGCAGATGTCCACCGGGGTCTCCCCCAACGACCCGGTGTTCTGGATGCACCACGCCTTCATCGACAAGCTGTGGGCCGACTGGCAGGCCAAGCACCCCCAGTCCACCTACCTGCCGGGTGCGGGCACGCAGAACGTCGTCGACCTCAACGACACCATGCGGCCCTGGAACAACGTGAGCCCGGCGGACATGCTGGACCACCGGAAGTTCTACACCTTCGACACCGAGCCGGTCGCCGCCGCCAGCCAGCGGTAGTGCAGTTCGGGGCGGCCGACCTGGCCGTACCGGGGGGTGCGGTCCGCGCGGCCGGTGTCCACCAGGTGCTCCAGGTAGCGGCGGGCAGTGATCCGGGAGATCCCGGCCGCCTCGGCCGCCGCCGCCGAGGTCAGTCCCTCGGTCGCCGCCCTCAGCAGGGCGGCGACCCGGTCCAGCGTCGGCGCGCTCAGCCCCTTGGGGAGTTCGGCCGGGCGGGGTGCGCGCAGGGCCGCCATCGCCCGGTCCACGTCGTCCTGGCCGGCCGCCTCACCCGCCGCCTGGCGGAACTCGGCGTAGCGCAGGAGCCGTTCGCGCAGGGTGGGGAAGGCGAAGGGCTTCAGTACGTACTGGACCACCCCGAGGGAGACGCTCTCGCGGACCACGGCCAGGTCCCGTGCGGAGGTCACCACGATCACGTCGACGGGATGCCCTGCGGCGCGCAGTCCGCGTGCGAAGCGCAGCCCGTGCCCGTCGGGCAGACCGAGGTCGAGCAGCAGCAGGTCGACCCGGTTCCGGTCCAGGAACCGGGTGGCCTCGGCGAGGGAGTGGACGGCGCCGACAGCGGTGAAGCCCGGCACCCGGCCGATGTAGAGGGCGTGCGCGTCGGCCGCCACCGGGTCGTCCTCGATGACCAGCACGCGGACCTCGGCGCCGCTCATCGCGGACCCCCCGGCCCCGCGGCGGGCGCGGGCGCGGGTGCGGGTGCGGGTGCGGGTGCCGAGACGATCGGGAGGCGGACCGTGAACTCCGCGCCGCCGCCCGGGCCCTGCGCCGCGACCACCTCGCCCCCGTAGCGCTCGGCCACCTGCCGGACCAGCGCGAGGCCGAGGCCCCGGCCCTCCCCCTTGCCGGACCAGCCCCGGCGGAAGACGTCCACCCCCTCGGGCAGTCCGGGCCCGTTGTCCGCGACCCGCAGCAGCAGCTCGTCCGGCTCGGGCCGCAGGGTCACCGCGATCCGGGCGCCCGGTACGGCGGTGAGCGCGTCGACCGCGTTGTCGATGAGATTGCCGAGCACGGTGACCAGGTCCCGGGCCGGCGGCAGCCCGCCCCCTTCGGCGAGACTGCGGCTGTCGGCGGTGACCACCAGCTCGACGCCCCGCTCGTGCGCCTGGGCGGCCTTGCCCAGCAGCAGCGCCACCAGCACCGGCTCCCCCACCGCCGTGACCACCTCGTCGGTGAGGGCCTGGGCGAGTTCCAGCTCGGCGGTCGCGAAGTCGACCGCCTCGTCCGCACGGCCGAGTTCGATGAGCGAGACCACGGTGTGCAGCCTGTTGGCCGCCTCGTGGGCCTGGGAGCGCAGTGCCTGGGTGAAGCCGCGCTCGTGGTCCAGTTCACCGGTCAGTGCCTGCAGTTCCGTGTGGTCGCGCAAGGTGACCACGGTGCCGCGGCGGCCTCCGCCGGCGACCGGTGAGCTGTTGACCACGAGCACCCGGTCCGCGGTCAGGTGCACTTCGTCCACCCGGGGCCGGTCGGCGAGCAGGGCCCCGGTGATCGGGGCGGGCAGACCGAGGTCGGCGACCCCGGTGCCGGTGACCTCGCCCGGCAGTCCCAGCAGCTCGCGCCCGGCGTCGTTGATCAGGGTGATCCTGCGCTGCCCGTCGAGCATCAGCAGCCCCTCACGGACCCCGTGCAGGGCCGCCTGGTGGTAGGCGTACATCTGGCTGAGCTCGGTCGCGTTCATGCCGTGGGTGTGCCGGCGCAGCCGCGCGTTGACGATGTACGTGCCCAGTCCGCCGAGGGCGAGCGCGCCGCCGGCCACCCAGGCGAGGGCGGAGAGCTGGGTGGCGAGCCGGTCGCTGATGGCACGGACGGTGATGCCCGCGCTGACCAGGCCGACGATCCGGCCGTCGTCCCGGAGCGGGGTGACCACGCGGATGGAGGGGCCGAGGGTGCCGGTGTACGTCTCGCTGAAGGTCTCACCACGCAGCGCGGGGGCCGTGTTGCCCATGAAGGACTCACCGATCCGGCGCGGGTCGGGGTGGGTCCAGCGCCGCCCCTCGGGGGACATGATCGTCACGAAGGCCACCCCGGAGTCCGCGCGGACCTTCTGGGCGTAGGGCTGGAGCTCGGTGGACGGGTCGATCCCGCGCGCCGCTCCGCGTACCGCTTCGCGCACGGACGGCGAGTCGGCGACCGCGTGGGCCACGGCCCCGGCCTGGCGGCGGGCGGCCTCCTCGGCCTGTCCGCGGGCGGTGGCGTACGCGAAGACGGCGCAGCCCGCGACGACCACGGCGACCAGCAGCACCTGCATGGCGAAGAGCTGGCCGGCGAGGCTGCGCGGGGGCCTGGGGAAGCGGAACATGGCGCTCAGTCTGCACCGGGTCGTGAACTCAATGAACGCAAGGGTGACCGGGGTCACAGCCCTGGGCGATGGTCTCCCCGAACGCAATCACCACCGGGAGGCATCGTGGCCGCCAGACGCGACAGAACGCACTATCTCTACATCGCGGTGATCGGCGCGGTGCTGCTCGGCATCGCCGTCGGCTTCGCCGCCCCCGGCGTGGCCGTGGAGCTCAAACCGCTGGGCACCGGCTTCGTCAACCTCATCAAGATGATGATCTCGCCCGTGATCTTCTGCACGATCGTGCTGGGCATCGGGTCCGTACGCAAGGCCGCCAAGGTGGGCGCCGTGGGCGGACTCGCCCTCGGCTACTTCATGGTCATGTCCACGGTGGCACTCGCCATCGGCCTGCTGGTCGGCAACCTGCTGGACCCGGGCAGCGGACTGCACCTGACCGAGGCCGCACGCAGTGCGGGCGAGGCGCAAGCCAAGGCGGGCGGGGCCGAGAGCACGCCGGAGTTCCTGCTCGGGATCATCCCGACCACGCTGGTGTCCGCCTTCACCGGGGGCGAGGTGCTGCAGACGCTGCTGGTGGCGCTGCTCTGCGGGTTCGCGCTGCAGGCCATGGGCGCGGCGGGCGAGCCGGTGCTGCGGGGCATCGGGCACATCCAGAAGCTGGTGTTCCGGGTGCTCGCGATGATCATGTGGGCGGCTCCGGTCGGTGCCTTCGGGGCGATCGCGGCGGTGGTCGGGGCAACCGGCATCGACGCGCTGAAGTCCCTCGCCGTCATCATGATCGGCTTCTACACCACCTGTCTGCTCTTCGTGTTCGTCGTCCTCGGCACGCTGCTTCGGGTGTGCACCGGGGTCAGCGTCTTCTCCCTGCTGCGCTACCTCGGCCGGGAGTTCCTGCTGATCCTCTCGACCTCCTCCTCGGAGTCGGCGCTGCCGCGGCTGATCGCGAAGATGGAGCACCTGGGGGTGTCCCGGCCGGTCACCGGCATCACGGTGCCGACCGGCTACTCCTTCAACCTGGACGGGACCGCGATCTATCTGACGATGTCCTCGTTGTTCGTCGCCGAGGCGATGGGCACGCCGCTCGCGCTGGGCGAGCAGATCTCACTCCTGCTGTTCATGATCATCGCCTCGAAGGGTGCGGCCGGGGTCACCGGCGCGGGCCTGGCCACCCTCGCCGGCGGACTGCAGTCGCACCGGCCCGAACTGGTGGACGGCGTCGGCCTGATCGTGGGCATCGACCGGTTCATGAGCGAGGCGCGGGCCCTGACGAACTTCGCGGGCAACGCGGTCGCGACGGTGCTCATCGGGACGTGGACGAAGGAGTTCGACCACGAGCGGGCCACCGAAGTCCTGGCGGGCCGGCTGCCGTTCGACGAGAGCACGCTGGTGGACGACGGGCACGTGGCCGAGCCGGCCGAACCGGGGCGGTCCGCCGGGCACACCGGCTCCGCCGGATCCACCGCATCGGCCGAGGCCGCGGGAACTGCGCATTCGGTGCCGCTGCCCTCGGACAGCCCCAAGGACGGGGTGCCGGTCTAAGCCGTCTCCCTTCGGATCCGGCCGGTACGCCCCCACGGGCCGGCCGGGCAGGGCTCGCCCCCACGGTGCCCAGCCCGGCCGGCCCGCCGCATTATCCGCACTTGCACCCATAGTCGGTATTCGGCCACCGATAAACGAACCCCCATGCTGTAAAAGGTACTTCCGTAACAGGCTGTGTGCATGACATCTTGCGTCCACCACTTGTTTCGTTCGACCCGGCCTGACCACCGGGTCTTCGGAGGACGCATTGATACCCCACATATCCAGCCGACCTCGACGTACGCTCGTGCTGGCCGCCACGCTCGGCGCGGCACTCGCGTTCGGAGCCCCCGCCGCACTCGCCGGCACCGCTCCGGTTTCTCCGTCCGGCTCCTCGGCCCCCGCCCCCGCGGCGGCCCCCAAGGCCGCGGCCCCGACCTCCCAGAGTGCGACCTGGGTTGCCGGCACCCGCGCCTATCTCGTGATCACCGCCCCCGGTGACACCACGGCGGTCCGCAACGCCGTCACCGCCAACGGCGGCACGGTGTTCCAGTACTACGACGCCATCGGGGTCATCACCGCCCACTCGGCCTCCGCCTCCTTCGCCACCACCATGCGCGGTGTGAGCGGGGTCCAGCAGGTCGGCGCCACCCGCACCTCGGACGTGCCGGCGGACGCCTACAACCCGGCGCTGCCCGCCAACCCGGCGCAGTCCACGACGCCTTCGGGCGAGCCGGTCCGCGCCGACATGACGCAGATCAAGGCCGACCAGGCCTGGGCCGTCACCACCGGTTCGGCCACCGTCAAGGTCGGCATCCTGGACACCGGTGTGGACGACCAGCACCAGGACCTGGCCCCGAACTTCAACGCCGCGGACTCCGCGTCCTGCGCCTACGGCAAGCCGGACGCCCGTACCGGCGCCTGGCGGGACGTCGGCACCCACGGCACGCACGTGGCCGGTACGGTCGCGGCCGCGAAGAACGGCAAGGGCGTCATCGGCGTGGCCCCGGGCGTGAAGATCTCCTCGGTGCGCATCGCCGAGCCGAACTCCTCGCTCTTCTTCGCCGAGAACACCGTCTGCGGCTTCATGTGGGCCGGTGACCACGGCTTCAAGGTCACCAACAACAGCTACTACACGGACCCGTGGCAGTTCAACTGCCCGGACAACGCCGACCAGGCCGCGATCATCGAGGGCGTCAAGCGCGCCCAGGAGTACGCGGAGGGCAAGGGCTCGCTGCAGGTCGCGGCGGCCGGCAACTCCAACCTCGACCTGGCCAACAAGACGACCGACACCGAGAGCCCGAACGACTCGACGCCGGTCACCCGCACCATCACCAACGCCTGCCTCGACATCCCGACCGAGCTCCCGGGCGTGGTCACGGTCTCGGCGATGGGCACCACCGCGAAGGCCTCGTACTCCAACTACGGTCTGAACGTCGTCGACGTGACGGCCCCCGGCGGAGACGCCACCGGCATCTACAGCACCCTGCCGGGCGGCAAGTACGGCAGCATGAGCGGTACGTCTATGGCGTCCCCGCACGTCGCCGGTGTGGCGGCCCTGCTGGTCAGCACCAACCCGGGCATCACCCCGGCGCAGCTGCGCGACAAGCTGGCCACCCAGGCCAACGACGTCGCCTGCCCGTCGGACAGTCGCTGCAAGGGCACCACGGCGAAGAACGGCTTCTTCGGCGAGGGCCAGGTCGACGCGCTGAAGGCCGTCGGCAGCACCCCGCCGCCCGGCAAGTACTTCGAGAACACCGCCGACTTCGCCATCAGCGACAACGGCACCGTGGAGAGCCCGGTCACCGTCAGCGGTGTCACCGGCAACGCTCCGGCCACCCTCAAGGTGGGCGTGAACATCGTGCACACCTACATCGGTGACCTGAAGGTCGACCTGGTCGCGCCGGACGGCACCGTCTACACCGTGCACAACCGCTCGGGCGGCAGCACCGACAACATCAACCAGGTCTACACCGTCAACGCCTCCTCCGAGGTCGCGAACGGCACCTGGAAGCTGCGGGTCAACGACAACGCCGGCGGCGACATCGGCAAGGTCGACTCCTGGAACCTGACCTTCTAGAGGCCGGGTCGGCAAGTCCTCTAGGTCCTGTCGTCGAAGTAGCGCCGGTCGGGCCCGTGGTGTCCGGCGCCGTGCATCGCAAGGCGGAGGGGCGCCCGAGTACTGGACGTACTCGGGCGCCCCGACAACGCGGCGAGGTGCGGTGCCGGGCGCCGCGGGCCAGGCGGGACTTCGACGACAGGACCTAGCGCTGCAGGACGTCGGCGAGCCAGTCGAAGACGACGTCGCAGTGCTGCTGCGGGGCCATCGGGGAGCAGTGCAACTGCGCCCCGGTGGCCTCCGTCAGTTTCACGTACTCGCGGCGCGTGCGCAGCAGGTCGTACATCTGCCGCGGCTGCCCCGGGTAGAACAGCTCGAAGTCGTAGTCCAGGACGAGCGTCGGGGCCTTGATCTTCGCCACCACCTTCGTGATGTCGAGGCCCATGGCCACCTGCGCCGGTGTCCAGATGTCCGTCAGAACGATGCCCTCGCGGGCCTGGCGCAGCGCCTCCCTGGAGAAGATCTCGAAGCGCTTCTTGACGGTGAAGGCGAGCTGCGGCGTCAGCTCCGGGACGACCTCCTCGTTCCAGACCCGGTTGGTCTCCTCCTTGTCGGGCGTGATGATCGCGCGCAGTTCCGCGTCGAACCCCAGCCACGGGTTCACGCATCCGGGCTGGCAGGCGACGGCCGCGAGCCGGTGCTCGAAGGCGGCGGCGCGGGCGACGAGGTTGCCGCCCATGCTGAGGCCGGTGATCGCGATCCGGCCGCTGTCCACGTCCTTGCGCTCGTCCAGCCAGTCGATGAGCGGGCCGACGACCTTCTCCCAGCGGGTGGTGAAGGGGATCTCCTCCACGAACAGCAGCTGCCCCTGGCCCGGCCCGTCGTAGACGAGGGCGTTCCAGCCCCGGCCGAGGGCGGCGGCCACGCCGTAGGTCCACATGTCCACGTTCTGGCCGTCGCTGCCGTTGGTGAGGATCACGGTGGGGCGCGGCCGCTCGGGACCGTCCGGGCGGAAGAACCACACCGGCAGGTGCGTCTTGCCGTACGGGACCTTCGCGCGGACGGCGGCCGGTGAGCAGAGCCGGGTGAAGGTGTCCCAGGCCTTGCGCCCGGCCAGGTAGACCGCCTCCTCGTCACCGGGGTGGTCGGTGCCGAGTACGTAGAACAGCGCCTGCCCGTAGTACTGGGCGGCGCGCAGGGACCGGAAGCGGCGCGTCTGCGAGGGGGCGTCGTGGCCGTGGCGGCCGGCGGCCGGGGGCGCGGCGAGCCGGTCCCCCCAGGCGCGGAAGGTGTCGCTGAACGTCTGCTCGGACAGTCCGGCCGCGTTGATGGAGTTGACCGCGGTCAGTACCTCGCCCACCTCCGAGGCGCGCATCCCGGCGGCGCCCAGTGCGAGCAGCCCCGCGAAGTTGAAGCCGGGATCGTCGAAGAGCTTCATCGCCCCGGGTGTGGGATCGGCGGCCTCGGGAGCCGGCACGGGCGCGGCGGCCGCGGTGCGGGCCCCGCCCCCGACGGCGAGAGCCCCGGCTCCCGCTGCGAGCCCGGTCAGGGCCGCGCGGCGGGTGAGTGCGGAGGGCTGGTGCGGTGTGCGAGCGGTCATGCAGCGGACCGTACGCCGGGCCCGTGGCGGGTCGCGGCGCGCCGCGCCCTCCCTTGCTCCGAACGGCCCCGCCCGCCGTCCCGCCCGTCGGGCCGGGCGTCGGGCCGGGCGTCAGGCGGGGCGTCAGGCGGTTCGCCGCCCGGTCCGCAGTACGCAGTCCCCGCAGAGCCCGCCCCCGGGCACCCGGTAGTACAGGCAGCAACTGCGCCGCACGAAGGCCACCCCGAGCCCCTCCTCGTGGAGGAAGGTGCCGGTGCCCGCCAGCGCTCCGCCGTCGGCCAGCAGGGCGGCCGCCAGTTCCACGGCCGCGCCGGACGGCACCCGGTCGATCAGCACGCGCAGCGCCCCGACGAGCCCGGACGCCGCGTTGCCCCGCAGGACCTTCGGCGAGACCCCGAAGCGCTCCCGCAGGCCCTCGTCGAGCACGGCCAGGTTCGCGAGGACGTTCTCCCCGAGCGCCTCGGCCGGCAGGCCCGGGCCGGGGTCGGGCAGCCACAGCTGGAGCGACCCCGCGTCCGGCAGCCGCCACCACACCCGGTCGGCGGACAGGTCCGGTACGCGGCCCGCCAGTGCCGCGCACCCGAGCCCCAGCGACCAGAGCCGGGAGACGATCCCGAACTGCGCGGTCGAGGCGGCCACCCGGCCGGGGCCGCTGCCGATCCGCCGGCCCACCTCGGCCACGTAGGGCCCGAGCCGCTCCCCGTACAGCGCGGTCAGGGGCCGGAAGCCGGGGCCGGGCGGCTCCGTCCCGCAGGGGACGGTGAAGAAGGGCCCCACGGCGGCCAGTCGCCGCAGTACGTCGTCCATACCGGAAATGATCTCAGCGGCCGGGGGCGCGGGTCAGGCCGGGTCGGGGGTCGCCCCTTCGAGGACCTCCAGGTAGTGCGGGTTGCGCATGATGCCCAGCACGTTGCCGAAGGGATCGGTGACGGCCGCGGTGACGAAGCCCGCGTCCCCGTGCGCGGTCACCGGCTGGTACTCCTCGGCGCCCAGGTCCAGCAGCCGCTGCCGGACCGCGGGAAGATCGTCGACCGCCCAGTAGGCCACCGCGCCGCCCGGGTTCTTGGCCGCGCCCGGCGGGGCGTAGCGGCGGTCGACGATGCCCAGCTCGTGCTGGTAGTCGCCGATGCGGAACTCTGCGTACCCGGGCCGCTCGAAGTACGGGGCGATCCCGAGGAGCTCGGTGTACCAGGCCTTCGCGGCCTCCAGGTCGTCGGCCCAGAAGTTGATCGTCGCAAACCCTCGCAGCATGAACGTCCTCCTCGACGGAAACATCGTCCCGACTCTACGGCCGCCCCCGCGGCCCCGCTCAGAGACCGGAGAGGAAGTCCAGCAGGGCCCGGTTGAAGGCGTCCGGCCGCTCCAGGCCCGGCAGATGGCCCGCTCCCTCGATGACGGTGAGCGCCGAATGGGGCAGCAGCGCGTGAAGGGCCTCGGCCTCCGCCACCGGGGTGTAGACGTCGTCCGCGCCGACGAGCACCAGGCAGGGCTCGACGGCCTCCGCGAGCACGGGCCGGTAGTCGGGGCGCTCGGCCCGGCCGCGCAGCGCCGCGGCGGCGCCCTCGGGGTCGGTCGCGCACATCATGGCGCTCACCCGGGCGGCCGTCCCGGGCATGGCGGTCACGTTGTAGGGCGCCAGCATCTTGTCGATGACCTCTTCGGCGTAGGGCCGCATGCCTTCCGCGATCAGCCGTTCGGCGGTCTCCCGGCGGATCTTCGCACCGTCCGGCGTCTCCGGTACCGGGGAGGTGTCGGACAGCACCATCGCCCGTACCAGACCCGGGTGGCGCAGTCGAACCTCCATCGTGATCTGACCTCCCATGGACACACCGCCGACGACCACCTGTTCGATACCCAGGCGGGCGAGCAGGGCGGCGAGATCGTCCGCGAGATCCGCCAGGAGAGCCTTGCCCGGGACCACCGGACTTTCCCCGTATCCCCGCAGGTCAGGCGTGATCACGCGGTACCCGGCGGCCGTCAGCGCGGCCGTCTGGGGGGCCCACATCGTGCGGTTGAAGGGATGTCCGTGGATCAGGATTACGGGCGCTCCGTCGCGGGGACCCAAGTCGTCGAAAATCAGTGGCACGCCATTGCCAAATTGGGGGTTCATGAGAGGACTTTAAGGGGCTACATTGAGCCACTCGCGTTCACCTGACAGCCGGTTGCCTTTCACTCGTGTTTTGCACGGGGGGCGACGTCATGGACGCAGACTGTGCAACCACCCCACCGCCCAGAAGGACCGAAGGCTCCGTGCCCGTACCCGTACACCTCGCGGGCCGCACCGTGCGGCTCGAGCCCCTCGCCCCCCACCACACCGAGGCCCTGGCCGTGGCCGGGGCCGAGGATCGTACGACTTACGCCTTCACTCCCGTACCGCACGGGTTGCAGGCGTCCCACGAGTACATCGACCGTGCCCTCGCCGATCAGGCTGCGGGTCGATCGCTCCCGTTCGCGGTGGTCAGAGCCACCGACGGGCGGGTCGTCGGTTCGACCCGGTTCCTGGAACTCGACTACTGGCAAGGGCCTCTGGTCTGGCCCGCCGTGCCCGGCGTCCCGTTCGGCGATCCGGCCACGGCGATCCCCGATGCCGCCGAGATCGGCAATACCTGGCTGTCCCCGGGCGCCCAGGGCACCGGCATCAATACCGAGGCGAAGCTGCTCATGCTCCGCCATGCCTTCGAGACCTGGGGGGTGCGGCGCATCTCGCTGCGTGCCGATGCGCGCAACGGCCGGTCGCGAGCCGCCATGGAAAGACTGGGCTTCACCTGTGAAGGGGTCCGCAGGGCCCATTCGCGGGGGCTCGACGGCGCCGTCCGCAGTACGGCCTTCTACTCGATCCTCGACGAGGAGTGGCCGGCCGTGCGGTCGATCATCGAGCTGAGGCTTTCGGCGGGCGCGCAGCGCAAGCGCCGCCGCAAGACCCTGATCCCCGCGTAAGGCCGTCCGGCCGGACGGAAGAACGGAAAAACGGTCCTGCCCCCGGCCCCCGCCGCGGCCTCCTCACCCGAGGAAGGCCGGGGCGAGGGCCGAGTCCATGAGCCGGGTCGGGGCGCCGCTCCCGTCGGCCGGTACGGCGTACAGGTCGGCGCCGAAGTCCCCCGGCAGGGCATAGACGACGGTCCTGTCGTCGGTCCACACCACCTGGTCGTCCACGCTCCGCTCCTCGCCGAGCGGGGTCTCGGCTCCGGAGGCCAGGTCCAGCGCGAACAGCCGCCACGGCGCCTCGGCCGGCAGGCCCGGCACGCGCTTCTTGAACACCACCCGGGTCCCGTCCGGGGACAGCGACGGGCACTCGGCGTTCTCGCGCAGGGTGGTCACGGTCCGCTCCGCCAGGTCCCCGCGGACCAGATGGGTCCGGCCGCCGGTGGCGAGCGTCGCGTAGAAGGTCCGCTCGTCGGCCGTGAAGGTCACTCCCCAGAAGTTGACGTCGGCACTGCGGTACGGCTTGCCGTCCTTGAGGATCGCGTAGTCCTCCAGCGAGGCGTCGAACCTGCCCGTGCGCAGGTCGAGCACCGAGGTCCGCGTCGAGAAGTCCGTCCCCGCGTACGAGTCCCCGCCGACGAAGACGGTCCAGGCGGCGAGGTGACCGCCCGGCGAGACCCGGGCCCGGGTGGGCAGTCCCCCCAGCGGGTGCGCGGACACCTCCTTCAGCCGGGCGTCGAGGACGACCGCCCGGTAGCCGTCCTGGACCCCGCTGCGGTCCGCCTGGAGGCAGACCCCGGTGCCTCCGGCCGTGTGGAAGCGCAGGCAGCTCACCCCGGACGCGGTGCGGGCGCCCTCCGGCGCGCCGGCCGCGACGGTGGCGAGCTCGTCCCGGTGCGGCCCCCAGGCCATGTTGCGGAACACGATCCGCCGCCCGCCGTCGCCCGGCGCCAGCGAGACCGCACCCGGGGCGACCCCCGGGCCGCCCGCCCGGGCGTGGTCCTTCTCGTCGGCGCGGGAGGAGGCCCGCTGGACCGCGAGGACGGCCACCGCGGCGAGCAGGGCCACGGCCGTGGCGAAGATCAGGATGCGGCGCTGGAGCGTCATGGGATGACTCCGGTGCGGGACGGGGTTCCGGGGGCGGAGCGGGGGCACCATACCCAGCGGCCCGTGCAAGAGCCAGGCATGAACGGCGACGGGCCGGTGAACTCCACCGGCCGTACGGGCGCCAGGCAATGGCCTCCCCCAGGGCACCCCAAGAGAAGTAAAAATACGGAACCCTGACAAGCTTTCGTTCATCCTTCGAACGGAAGGACCAGCAGTTCAGACCACCACGCCCCTCTGGGGCAGCACCAGCCGGAGAGCCACCGCACATGTCGTACGCACCCGACGGGCAGCAGTACCAGCCGTACCGGCCGGAAGGACAGATACCGCAGCCGCCCCAGGGCGACCGGTACGGCCGGCCGTACGGCCGGCCGCCGCAGGGGCAGCAGGATCCGTACGGACAGCCGGCGCAGTACGCACCGCACGACCAGTACGCACCGCATGACCAGTACGGGCAGCACGGCCCCTACGAGGAACCCGAGCCGCCGCGCCGCAAGGCTCGGGGCCGCCGCTGGCTGATCGCGGGTGCCTCCGTCCTCGCGCTCGCCGGCATCGCCGCACTCGTGCTGAACCACTACGAGATACCCCCGTTCACCGACAAGGGCTCCGCGGTGTCGTTCGGGAAGACGCCCGCGGGTGACGGCAAGAAGAACGGCAATGCCCCGTCGGCGAACTCCAAGATGCTCATGCCGACCGGGCCGGCCGCCGAGTTCAAGAACTCGATGACGCTCCCCGACGGGACGCACGTGGCCGTCACCACCCTGGACGGCAAGAAGTCCGGCTTCAAGGGCAAGGTCTGGGTCTGGGCCCCCAAGGAGTACGACGACCCGAAGTTCGCCAAGAGCGGCTTCCCCGTCATGATCGCTCTGCCGGGCGGCGCCGGATACCCCAGCAACTACTGGATGGGCACCGACCTCGGGCTCCAGACCAGCATCAGCAAGTGGTACGCCGAGGGCAAGAGCAAGCCCTTCATCCTGGCCATGCCGGTGCTCAACCCGGGGCCGGACGACAAGGGCGTCTACTGGGACGGCTCCGACATCCCCGGCCAGCCCAAGATGGGCACCTGGCTGACCGAGGACGTCCCGGACCTGATGAAGGCGAACTTCCGCACCGTCAAGTCCCGTGACGGCTGGGCCTTCATGGGCTCCTCCACCGGCGGGTTCGCCGGCCTGAAGGCCGTGCTGAAGCACCCGGACAAGTTCAAGGCCGTGATCGCCTCCGGCCCGGACATCGTCCCGGACTCCTCGCTGTGGAAGGGCCACGAAAAGGAGAAGGCCGAGAACAACCCGGAGCTCCTGGCGAAGCAGCTCATCGACAGCAAGGGTCCGGAGGTCTACCTGGCCTTCCAGGTCGGTGACAGCGAGAACAACAAGAAGACCCTTCCGGACGTGCAGAAGTTCGTCGCCACCTACGGCAACAAGGGCCCCGTCCATGCCGAGTTGAAGGTCATCAAGGGCGGACAGCACAACGCCAAGACCTATGTCCCGAACATGGGCGAGGGACCGGTCCAGTACATCAGCAAGGTCATGGAAGGACCTGTCGAGTAACGACCGGTGCCCGTCCCGCATCGAGCTCCGGCCCGCCGAACACCTTCGGCGGGCCGTCGCCGTTCCAGGCCGCCCAGCCCGGATCGCCGGTCACCGCGAACCGCACCCAGGCCGCGTGCATCTCGTCGGCCAGCGTCTGCGGGGTGTCCGGCCCGGCCAGCCAGGCGGCCTCCGGTACCGCGAGCGTGTCGAACACGAAGCCCAGTTCCAGGGCGTGGCAGGCGCCCAGCCCCTCGATGCCGGAGGGCCAGCCGAACTCGTACAGGTAGCTCGGCGCGGGCCGCCGCGACCCGGCGAGCCTGCGCAGGGGGTCGCGCAGCAGCCGGTCGGTGAGCAGCTGCCCGGCGAGCTCGGCGGGACCGACCCCGGGCAGGGCGGCGCGCAGCGCCCGTACGGCTGCCCGGTCCTTGCCGGAGCGGGCCCGGGCCAGCGCCACGGCGAGGGGACCCATGCGGTCCAGCAGTCTCATCCCGCCGGTGGGGGCGAGCCACAGCCGGTACTCGTCGCGGGTCCATCCGAGGAGCAGCGGCACCTCGCCGGAGACGGCGGTGTCGCACAGGGCGTCGAGGGGGTCGGCCGGGATCGTGCCGGGGTCGGTGACCAGACCGAAGGCGGGTCCGCCGAGGAGCGGGCCCGATCTGCGCAGGACGGCCGCCTGGGCGGCGAGCAGGTCGGGCAGGGGGGTGGCCGTGAAGGCCGCCGCGGTGGCGTCCACCTTGAGCAGCGAGGCCATCCGCCGGACCATGGCGCGCACTCGGGGGCGCGGCAGGACCTCCGGGGCCCCGCTCTGCAGGACGGCCCGGTGGAAGAGGCCGGCAGCGCGCGGGGCGGCCAGGAGGGAGCCGATGCTGATGGCTCCGGCGGATTCGCCGAAGACGGTGACGCGGTCGGGGTCGCCGCCGAAGGCGCCGATGTTGTCGCGGACCCATTCGAGGGAGGCGATCTGGTCCAGCAGGCCGCGGTTGGCGGGGGCGTCGGGGAAGAGCCCGTAGCCGAGGACGCCGAGGCGGAAGTTGACGGAGACGAGCACGATCCCGTCGCGGGCGAAGGCGGAGCCGTCGTAGACCGGGACGGCCGAGGAGCCGCGGGTGTGCGCCCCGCCGTGGATCCACACCATCACGGGCAGCCGGGCGCCCGGGGAGGCGTCGGGGGTCCACACGTTGAGGTTCAGGCAGCCGTCCCCGGGGACCACCGGGTCGGGCAGCAGGGCCGCGAAGGTGTCCGGGTAGGGCACCTTGGGCGCCGTCGGCCCGTAGGCCCCGACGTCCAGTGCGCCGTCCCAGGCGGCCGGGGGCGCGGGGGCTGCGAAGCGCAGGGCGCCGACGGGCGGCGCCGCGTAGGGGATGCCCAGGAAGACGGCCGTGCCGACGGGCCCGGTCCGCCCCTCGACGACTCCGGCCGCAGTCCTGACCCGCGGCCTGCCTCGGCCGTCGTCGGCGTCGTCTGCGCTCATCGGTCCTCCTGTGGTGCGGGTGCCCGTACCGGTGCCGGTCGCACGTTCGCACAGCCGTCCAACGGGTGACAAGGCGTGACCGGGTCCGGGCCCGCCGCGGTTGGACGGGCATGCGATTCCTGCGTATCCACCATGCCGTGCCCGTCCTGTTTCTGGCGGGTGCCACGCTCCTGCCCGCCCCGGCCCTGGCGGCGTCCGGGCCCGACTTCCAGTACGTCGGCCAGGACGACCGGGTCCACGGCCTGGCCGCTCCGAGGGGCTGTGTCGAGGCGGAGGGCGGCGGCGCCCGGGCGGTGACCAACGGGACCGGGAGCTCGGCGACGCTGTTCGAGGGCCCCAGGTGCTCGGGCCGGATCCTGCGGGTCCTGCGGCCCGGCGAGGTCGGTCAGGTGCGGCCGTACTTCGCCTCCGTTCGTTTTTCCGTCACCGGGTAGGCGCACGGGCCGTGACCCCTCGGCCGCCCCCGCGTTGTATGCCATGTCAAATGCCACAGATTCTGTGGCGCCCCACATATCTCACGAGGAGATCTTGATGTCGCGTATCGCGAAGGCATTCGCCATCACCGCTGTCACCGGTAGCGCAGTGGTCGCCGGTGCTGGTCTGGCTGTCGCCGATGCCGGAGCGCACGGTGCGGCGGTCGGCTCCCCCGGTGTCCTGTCGGGCAACCTGCTCCAGGTTCCGGTTCACGTCCCGGTCAACGTCTGCGGCAACACCGTGAACGTGATCGCTCTGCTGAACCCGGCGTTCGGCAACACCTGCGTCAACGCGTCCGGCGGCGGCGACCACCACACCGAGGGCTCGGGCTACGGCCACTGATCGCCCTGATCGCGTGATCCACGGAAGGGCCCCCGCCGGACGGCGGGGGCCCTTCCTCGTGGCGTGGCGCGTCATTCGTAGCGGTACAGCCCCTGGTGGCCGGACATCTCGCGCGGGGTGATGTTCCACGGAGGCATCGGCTCGTCGAGGGCGATGACCCGGCCGCGCTGGAGGTCGCCGACGGCCGGCGGGGCGGCGGGCAGGTAGCCGGAGCCGGGGTGCTTCTGCTGCCAGCGGTCCCAGATCAGGTCGACGAAGGCGTGGTGCAGCCAGAACGCCGGATCGTTGGGCGCCGTGCCGCCCGTCATGTGGCCGCCGATCCACTGGTGGACCTTGTTGTGGTTGCGCCAGCGCTCGCTCCTGGGGGCGGCCCAGCCCTCCAGCTTGTTGCGGAAGCCGCCCGCGGTGGCGGTGGAGTCCCAGGGCGAGACGTCGTAGGTCGGGTCGTCGATCGCCCACTGGAGCTCGGCCGCGGTGGGCAGGCTGATCGGGTTCTGCGGCCGGCCGAGGTTGCGGGTGAGGAAGGCGGATTCGGTGATGCCCACGGTCACCGTCCAGTTGCCCTTGTCGTAGGCGAACGGCCCGGTCATCACCTTGCGGTCGCCCGCCCGGCCCGTGCCGCCGAGGAAGTCGTCGGCCCAGAGGGAGGAGACCGGACTGGTGTCGGTGGTCCAGTCCCAGTACGGGACGCTCACGCCCGGGTCGATCTGCTGCAACTGCCGCTCGAACTCCAGCAGATAGCGCCGATGCCACGGGAAGAAGGACGGGGACATGTGCCCGACGCGCAGCTTGCGGTCACGGTCGGGCACGAAGTACTTGTCGTGGGTGCGCACCAGGGCGTCGTAGGCGCCGTCGCGCTTGAGCTCCAGCACCGCCGCGGTGAACCGCTTCTTCTGGGCGCTGGTGAGGTTCTTCTGGTTCTGCCGGGTGTGCAACGCGGGGCTCCTCCCGTTCCCGTGGGTGTGTCAGCCGTGGTGCGGGGCCGCGAGGGCGAGCTGGGCCGTGCCCAGTTCGTCGACGGCGGCCCGGGCCAGTTCCAGTGGCGTCGGATAGGACTGGAAGTGGTTGATCCCGCTGAGGTAGCTGCCGTCGGCCCGGCGCATGACGTGCAGCGGGCGGCCGTCGATACGGACGCCCGCGACGTCCACGGCGATGTGCCGGCCGCGGTACGTCTCCTCCTCGGCGAGCGGCGCCGGTGTGAGGGTCTGCCGGGGGCGCCGGGCCCGCAGTACGGGGGCCAGGGCCGCGGCCGTACCCGCGAGCACGGCCGCGGTGAAGGCCGAACGCAGAACCGCGCGGCGGGTCAGTGGTGCGGCGGGCGATGCTGCGGACATACGGTCTCCCTCGCTCGGTGGCCGGCGGCTACGGGTCTAACGCCGCGCGGCGGGCGAGGTCACCCGTGAGCGCCGCGGAGCTGCTTGTAGAAGAGCGTGGTGGGGTGCAGCCGGCCCTCGGGATCGGTGGCGTAGTCGGGGATGGTGCCGGCCTCCGTCCAGCCGGCGGAGCGGTAGACCCGCTCGGCGCCGCTGCCGGTCTCGGTGTCCAGGAACAGCAGCACCACCCCGGCGCGGACGGCGGCCGACTCGGCCTCGTCGAGCAGCGCGCGGGCGGTGCCGCGGCCGCGGGCCGCCGGATGGACCATGAGTTTGCGCAGCTCGGCGCGGTGGCGGCCGTTGGCCTTGGACTCCCGGTACCAGCTGACGGTGCCGTCGATACGGCCGTCGCCGCCGGTGCGGGAGACCCACAGCGCGAGGGAGCCGTCCTCGACGGCGGGCAGCAGGGAGTCCCACCAGGCGGCGGCGCCCACGTGGTCGAGGCCGGCGAGGAAGCCGAGGGACGAACCGCCGTCGACCACGGCGAGCAGCAGCGCGGCGAGTTCGTCGCGGTGGGCGCGGAGTCCGTTGGCGGTGAGCGCGGTGATGGTGGCCGTCATGGGCCGAGGATAGGGACCGGCCCAAGGCCCGTCGCAGGCGGGTGGGGGCGTCGGCCGGGGGCCACCACGGCGGTGATCGCGACGGGGCAGGACGGGAAGCGCGAACGCTCTCGCGAGAAGGCGACAAGTACGGGGTGAGGCCGCTACGGCAGGCGGCCGGGGAGGGGAACGCGTGTGAACGCGGACGAAGACGAACTGCTGACCAGATCGGCCCGGGAACCCGGCGCCTTCGAGGTTCTGGTCGTAGGACTGTCGCCGCACCTGCACGGCTATCTGGCACGAAGAGCGCCGAACGCGGCGGACGACCTGCTGGCCGAGGTGTGGCTGCAGGCCTTCGCCGGGCGCGCCGGATTCGACGCGGCCCGGGGCACGGCCAGGGCCTGGCTGTTCGGCGTGGCGCGGAACGTCCTCGCGGGTCACTGGAGGCGGCTCGGCCAGGACCGGTCCGATCCTCATCCGCCGGAACCGGGCAGCGACCCCTGGCAGGCCGTGGACCAGCGCCTGGACGCCGCGGCCTGCGCGCCGCTGCTGCGCGAGAAGATCGCCGGCCTGCCGGCCGTGGAACGCGATCTGCTGCTGCTCGTCGCCTGGGAGCAGCTCACCCCCACCGAGGCGGCGGACGTGGTCGGCATCCCGGCCGGAACGGCCCGCTCGCGGCTCCACCGCGCCCGCGGTCGCCTGCGGAACGCCCTCGGTACCCCCAGCTCCCCCAGCCTTTCCGGAGAGATGACATGACGGACCGCACGACACACCCCCTGGACCTCCTGGACTTCCCCGGCGCCGCCCGGTTGCGCGCGGCCGGCGAGGTCGCGCCGCCCGGGCCCGCAGTCGTGGAGGCCGCTCTCGCGGCCGTACGCGCCGCCGAGGCGGCGGAACGCGCAGCTGTGCCCGGCATCGTGCCGCTCCGGCCGCGAGGCCCCGGGCAGCGCACCCGCAGGCTTCTGGTGTCGGCCGTGGCGATCGCCGCGATCGCGGCGGGCGTGAGCATCTACCCGGTCAGCGGCCTGCGGGGGTCGCCGCCCGCGGCGACCGCCAGCGCCGCCGACTTCCTGCGCCAGGTCGCCGCGACGGAGGCCGGGGACACGACCACGCCCACGGACGCGCCGTATTGGAAGGCTCACACGCGGAACTCCTACTGGGGCGATCCCCACTCCACGTCTATCGATCGTTTCGAGACTCCGCTGGTCGACGACGGGAGTTCGTGGGTGTCGTCCGATTCCGTGTTCGGCCAGCAGGGAGCCGACGGGGAGATCGTCAAGACCATCGGGTTCGCGCCGCATTGGATCGTTTCCGTCCCGGGTGCCCGCAGGAAGGACCTCAGCTGGGAGGAGCTGAAGCGGCTTCCCTCGGACGCCGCGGCACTCAAGGTGGTTCTGGAGGACTTCTTCCCCGGAGGTCCCGGCACGCCCGGCAAGGGCGATACCTTCACGGCCTACATGGGCACCCTGACCCGCCTGCTCACGCTCGCGCCCCTCGCTCCGCCTCAGCGTGCGGCGGTGTACGAGGTCCTCGCGGACATGCCGGGGCTCCGGCTGGTCGGGCCGGTCCAGGACAGCACGGGCCGTGCCGGTACCGCCGTCGAAGCGGACATCCCCCACTCGCGCATCCGCGTGATCATCGACCCCAAGACGCGCCGGCCGCTGGAGGAGACCATCCACTACCGCGGCGGGAAGTACGACGGGATGCCCGCCAAGCGCTCGACGATCCTGTCGGCCGGCCCCCAGCAGAGCATCCCCCCGTACCAGGAACGACCGCCGAAGGGGAGCCCCATGCCCGGTACGGGCACACCGGCCTCCTAGGTCGTCTCTTTCGGATCTTGTCGGTCGGGCCCGCGTCGTCCGGTGCCGTGCATCGCAAGGCGGAGGAGCGCCGTGGTACTGGACGTACTGCGGTGCTCCGACAACGCGACGAGGTGCGGTGCCGGGCGACGCGGGCCTGGGGGCACCTCCCAGCGGTAGCTGGGGGAGCAAGATCCGAAAGAGACGGCCTAGGTCCGGGCCCAACCGGCGCTACTTTGACGACAGGACCTAAGGGATGTCCCGTAATCCGCGGTGGGTCAGCGCACGGCGTCAGATGCGGTGCATCGCAAGGCGGAGGGTCGTACTCATACCGGGCGTATTCGGGCGATCCGACAACGCAGCGAGGTGCCGTAGCTGGCGTCGTGCGCCCGCCGGGGATTACGGGACAGCCCTTAGGGGGCGGGGAGTTCCGCGAAGTCCGCGACCAGGCCGCGGTGGTGGCTCGCCGTGCCGAGGGCCAGGGAGTCGGCCTTGGCCCGCTTGAGATAGAGGTGGGCGGGGTGCTCCCAGGTCATTCCGATGCCGCCGTGGAGCTGTACGCACTCCTCGGCGGCGCGGACGGCCACGCCCGAGCAGTAGGCCTGGGCCACGGCGACGGTCAGCGGGGCGTCGGGGGCCGCCGTGGCCAGGGCGTCGGCGGCGGCCCGGGCCGCGGCGCGCGCGCCGGCCACGTCGAGCCAGAGCCGGGCGAGGCGGTGCTTCAGCGCCTGGAAGGACCCGACGGGGCGGTTGAACTGGTGGCGGCCCCGGACGTGTCCGACGGTCTCCGCCAGGCACCACTCGGCGAGCCCGAGCTGCTCGGAGGCGAGCAGTCCGGCCCCGGAGAGCAGGGCTCCGGCGACGGCCGCCCGGGCCGTTCCGGGGTCGGCGAGCCGGGTGCCCGCCGCCGCCTCCAGCGTGACGGTGGCGAGCGGGCGGGTCAGGTCCAGCGGGACCTGCGGGGTCAGCCGGGCCGAGGCGGCCGGGACGGCGTAGAGCCCGGTGTCGGCCAGTACCAGCAGGACGTCGGCGGCCACCGCGTCCGCCACGGACGTGACCGTGCCGCTCAGCAGCCCTGCGCCCCCCTCCCGCACGGGGGCCGGGAGGGGTGCGCCCGGGGCGAGCGTGAGCGGCACGGCCGGGACGCACACCGTGCTGCCCGAGGCGAGCTCCCGCAGCAGCGGGGCGGCTTCGGGGGTGTCGCAGCCGAGCAGGATCTCCGTGGCGAGCACGGCGCTCGTCAGGTACGGAACGGGCGCCACGGACCGGCCCAGCTCCTCCAGGACCACGGCGGCCTCGCGGTGGCTCGCGCCCTGCCCGCCGAGCTTCTCGGGTACGAGGAGTCCGGCCGCGCCGATCCCGGCGGCGAGGGTGTGCCACAGCGCCGGGTCGTGCGGCCGGCCGGTCTCGATCCGGGCGAGGACGGTCTTGGCGTCGCACCGGTCGGTGAGCAGCGCGCGTACGGCGGCGCGGAGCTCCTCCTCGGTCCCGGAGTGGAGCAGGTCGGTCGGTGCCGCCGGTGCCACCGGCGTCGTCGGTGCGGTCATCGGGACAGGTCCTTCCAGGCGAGGTCCTTGTCGTCGCGCGGCTCGGGGGGCAGGCCGAGGACGCGTTCGGCGACGATGTTGAGGAGGATTTCGCTGGTGCCGCCCTCGATGCTGTTGCCCTTGGCGCGCAGGTAGCGGTAGCCGGCCTCGCGGCCGGTGAAGTCGACGCCCTCGGGCCGGCGCATGGTCCAGTCGTCGTACAGGAGGCCTTCCTCTCCGAGGAGTTCGACCTCCAGTCCGCTGATCTCCTGGTTGAGCCGGGCGAAGGTGAGCTTCATGCCCGAACCTTCGGGGCCGGGCTGTCCGGCGGCGAGTTGCTGGCGCAGTCGTTCGCCGGTGAGCCGGGCGACCTCGGCCTCGACCCACAGTTCCAGCAGCCGCTGGTGGAGGGCGTGGGTGCGCAGCTCGGGGCGCTCGCGCCAGGCAGTGGCGACGGGGGCGATCATGCCGCCCTCGCGGGGGATGCGCATTCCGCCGATGGAGACCCGCTCGTTCATCAGGGTGGTGCGGGCGACCGCCCAGCCCTGGCCGACGGCGCCGAGGCGGTGGCTGTCGGGGATGCGGACACCGGTGAGGAAGACCTCGTTGAACTCGGCCTCGCCGGTGATCTGGCGCAGTGGCCGGACCTCGACGCCGGGGGCGTGCATGTCGCAGAGGAAGTAGGTGATGCCCTGGTGTTTGGGGAGCGCGGGGTCGGTGCGGGCGATGAGGATGGCCCAGCGGGCGGTGTGGGCGCTGGAGGTCCACACCTTCTGGCCGTCGACGATCCAGTCGCCGGAGCCGCTCTCGCGGACCGCGCGGGTGCCGAGGGCGGCGAGGTCGGATCCGGCGCCGGGCTCGCTGAAGAGCTGGCACCAGACCTCTTCGCCGACCCACAGGGGGCGCAGGAAGCGGTGCTTCTGCTCCTCGGTGCCGTACGCGAGGATCGTGGGTGCGGCCATGCCGAGGCCGATGCCGATGCGGCGCGGGTCGTTGTCGGGCGCGCCGGCGGCCTCCAGTTCGGCGTCGACGGCCGCCTGGAGGGAGCGGGGTGCGCCGAGTCCGCCGAGGCCCTCGGGGTAGTGGACCCAGGCGAGTCCGGCGTCGTAGCGGGCGCGCAGGAAGTCGGTGCGGGGTGTGGTCGCGGGCGGGTGCGCGGCGAGCAGGTCCCGGACGCGGGTGAGCAGCCGGTCGGCGGTGATCGCGGTCATCGGACCCCACCCGGCTGCCGGGGCATGGCCAGGACCACCCGGCCGGTGGTGGTGCCGTCGGCGAGGCGCTGTACGGCGTCGGCGACGCCGGGGAGTGCGACGACCTCGCTGATCAGGGGCTTGACGGCGCCTTCGGTGGCCAGGCGGGTGAGTTCGGTGTGGCAGGCGAGGATCGCGGCCGGGTCCTTGGCCGCGTAGAGGCCCCAGTGCAGGCCGAGGATCGCGTAGTTCTTGACGAGGGCGTGGTTGAGGGCGGGGGCGGGAATGCTGCCGCTCGCGAAGCCGACGACGACGATCCGGCCCTCGAAGGCCACGCACTTGGCGGAGGCGGTGTACGAGTCGCCGCCGACCGGATCGTAGATCACGTCGGCGCCGCGTCCGCCGGTGAACTCCTTGACCCGGGCGACGACGTCCTCGCCCGTACGGTCGATCACCAGATCGCAGCCGAGCTCCTCGGCGGTGCGCACCTTGGCCTTACCTCCGACGACCCCGATGACGGTGGCCCCGGCGGCCTTGCCGAGCTGGACGGCCGCGCTGCCGACCCCGCCCGCGGCGGCGTGCACGAGCAGGGTCTCGCCCGGCTGCAGGCGCGCCCGGCGGTGCAGGCCGAACCAGCCGGTCTGGTAGCCGATGTGCAGGGCCGCGGCCTCGGCGTCGTTCAGGCATTCGGGGGCCGGGAGCAGGGCCCGCTCGGACGCGATCACGTATTCGGCGAAGCCGCCGTGGGGCAGGCTCGGGTTGGCGATGACGCGGCGGCCGTCGTCGGTGAGGCCGCAGATCTCGACGCCGGGGGTGAAGGGCAGCGGCGGGCGGATCTGGTACTGGCCGCGGACGAGCAGCGCGTCGGGGAAGTTGAGGTTCGCCGCGAGCACCTGCAGCCGCACCTCGCCCTCGCCCGGGACCGGTTCGGGAATCTCTTCGAGGCGCAGGGCCTCTCGGGGCTCACCCGGGGTATGTACTCGCCATGCCTGCATCCGGGGCCTCCAGCCGCCGTCGAGGAATCACACTCCGCGCGCATACTAAGCGGTCGCTTGCCTTCCTGTGAACCGCCGGCCGAGGTGGAGAACCTTCGAGTCCGCATCAGCACGCGCCATTCAGGCCACATTCGGCTCAAGATCAGGCAACATGTGGCGTGCACGTGTCATGACTCAACGGGGAACAGCACCTGTCCAGGGGGGACAACCACATGAGAAGAAGCATGTCCGCGGCCGCCGCCGCCATCGTCGTGGCCGGCCTGATCACCGCGGCCGGCCCGGCCGTGGCGGCCGAAACGAAGTGCACGCCGAAGATCCAGGTGCTCGGCACCATCGGCGACGAGTCGTACATGCGCGACACCCCGCGCAGCCAGGGCGTCTTCGACCTCGGTGCGGGAAATCTCGCCGTCGGCGTCTCGGGCCGCAAGCCCGTCTACTGGACCGGCACCACGCTGCACCGGGTCCCGCTGACCGACCAGAACCAGACCGGCCAGGTGCTCGCCGTCAACGCGCACGGCCTGATGGTGGGCGTCCTGCACGACTTCACGGGCACCTCGCTGTTCACATACCAGGCGGGCGCCGCGGCGATCACCCTGCTGCCGGACAGCTACGGCTCCGACCTCGAGGCCGACGTGAACGACGCCGGGTACGTGGTCTCCCGCTCCGACAGCGCCGTCGGCACCGTCTGGAAGGACGGCCAGAAGGTCCGCGAACTGCCCGTCCCGGCCGACGCCGGCCCGGGGACCCGCATCACGATGGTCACCGGCATCAACAACCAGGGCGACATCCTCGGCATGGCCACCCAGGACTACGAGGTACCCGAGACCGGGCAGCACCTGGAGGGCACCCACCCGGTGCTGTGGCCCGGGGACGGCTCCGCCGCCCGGCTGCTGGCTCCCACGGCGAACGAAAGCTACGTCCAGGACATCGACGAGAGCCGCCGGATCGTCGGCTACGACTGGGCCGGACCGTGGCACGAGTACGCCCCGCTCGTCTGGGAGCCCCCGCTCACCGGTCCCGCCACCGCCCCGGGCGGGCTGAGCTCGCACCCGTACGCCACCTTCGAGGCGATCAGCGCGACGACGAACCTCAGCGTCGGAACGGCCAAGTTCCACCCGGAACTCATGACCCTGCCGGACCAGGCCCTGCTGCGCTCCGGTTCCGGTCCGGTCAAGGCCCTGCCGCGGCTGGCCGGGGGCGGGGCGAGCATGGCCGACGCGGCCTCGGACGACGACCGGGTCGGCGGATCGGCCGTGAACGCGAAGGGCAAGCTCAAGCCGGTGATCTGGACCTGCGCGACCAAGCAGGCGTACAACTCCGGCAGCTAGGTCGTCTCTTTCGGATCTTGCCGGGCCCGCGTCGCCCGGCACCGCACCTCGCCGCGTTGTCGGAGCACCGCAGTACGTCCAGTACAACGGCGCTCCTCCGCCTTGCGATGCACGGCACCGGACGACACGGGCCGACCGACAAGATCCAAAAGAGACGACCTGGGTCCTGTCGTCAAAGTCCCGCCTGGCCCGCGCTACTTTGACGACAGGACCCAGGCGGCACTCGGGGCCGCCCGGGGATGGTGTTCCGAGCGCCCGCACGCTATCGATGGGCGCATGGAGACCCCTCTGCCCGGCCTGCCCACGCCGCCGCCGCTCGGCGCCGCCGCCCTGCCCCGCGGGACCTACGCGGGGCAGGTGGTCCTCGTGACCGGCGGCGGCACCGGGCTGGGCAGGGCCGTGGCCGCCGAGTTCGCTCGGCTCGGCGCCGATCTGGTCATCGCGAGCCGGCGCGCCGAACAGCTCAAGGCGGCGCGGGACGAGCTGGCGGCCGTACCCGGTGCGGGCCGGGTGACGGCCGCCGTCTGCGACATCAGGGATCCCGAGCGGGTCGCCGAGGTCTTCGACGCCGCGCAGGCGGCCTCCGGCCTGCCGGACGTTCTGGTCAACAACGCGGCCGCCAACTTCCCCTCCCCCGCGGAGGACCTCTCCCCGAACGCCTGGCGGGCGGTGGTCGACATCACCCTGACGGGCACCTGGTTCATGACCCGCGAGTTCGGCCGCCGCCACCTCGCCGCCGGCACGCCCGGGTCGATCGTGAACATCGGCGCCTCGTACGCCTGGACGGGCGGGCCGGGCTTCGCCCACAGCGCCGCGGCCAAGGCCGGGGTGAAGAACCTGGTGGAGACGCTGGCGGTCGAGTGGGGCCCGTACGGCATCCAGATCAACGGGCTCGTCCCCGGGCTGTTCCCGCACGCCGACATGACCGAGGACATCCAGGGCGGCCTGGACCGCGCCGCGCCCGACGCGAAGGACGCCCGGCAGCCCGCCCTGCGGGTCGGTGCGCCGCGCGAACTGGGCTGGGCCGCCACCTTCCTGGCCTCGCCCTACGCCCGGTTCATCACCGGGCACACCCTGGTGGTCGACGGGGCGAACTGGCAGCGACGGTCGGTGGTCAACCCCGAGGTGGTCCCGGTCCGAACCCAGCTGGGGCGCGGCCCGTTCACGCTCTAAGGGGTGTCCTGCCGATCAGGCCGCACCAGAGCCCCCCGAGCCCGGCGTGATCGGCGAGACACCCCCTGGCCCCCCGGCTCCGGTTGTCAGTGACCGGTGCGAGGATCGCCTCATGTCTCTCGCCGATCTGACCCTGGACCGCTGGCGTTCGCTGGACCCCGCCGCCGCCGGACGCATCGCACACGAGGCCGCCGCGCAGGCGGGCGGCCGGGTGGTGCTGTTCGACGCCGTCGAGCACCTCGGCGGGCCGCTGCACCGCGTCCGCATCGAGCGCGAGGGGCAGGAGTTCGCCCTCGTACCGGGCGGGACGGTGCGCCTCGGGTTCGACCTGGACGCCTGGGAGCCGACGCCCGCGCAGAGCGCCGACTACGCGGAGAGCGCGGAGGAGGGGTACGGGTACGGGCGGCCCGACCTCAGGTCCTATCTCGCCGATGTGCTCAGCCCGCCGCGCACCGCGACGCTGGCCACCGTGCTCATGGCCGTGGAGGACGAGGCCCTGACCGCGAGGGCTGCGGACATGCCCGCCGCCCTCGCGGCGCGCGGGCTGCGGATGCCCGGCGCCGACGAGTGGGAGCATGCGTGCGGGGCCGGGGCCGGCACCCTCTTCCGGTGGGGGAACGAGTGCCCCCTGGACGAGCCGCCGTACGGGGCCGGCGGTGTGCGGCACGAGCCGAACGCCTTCGGGCTGCACATCGCCCACGACTGCTACGGGACGGAGCTGAGCGCCGACCCGGCCGCCGTGCACGGCGGCGACGGCGGCGAGGCCGCCTGCGGTGGGTACGGCGACCTGCTCGCCTGGCTGCCGCTGGCCACCGCCAACCGCAATCCGTACGCGGCCGAGTTCACGTACGGACCGGACGGCGAGGGCATGTACGAGGAGTTCTCGACCAGGCCGGTGCTCAGCCTCCGCTGAAGCGCGGCGGCCGGCGGGCGGCCATGGCCGTGTATCCCTCCCGGCAGTCCTCCGAGGTGAGGGTGAGGGCCGCGGTCATCGCCACCCGGTCGAGGGCCGCGGGGAGGGCGGCGTCGGCGTAGGCGTCGACCGCGCGCTTGATGCCCTGGACCGCGAGCGGCGCGTTCGCGGCGATCTCCTGCGCCAGTGCGCGGGAGGCCTCCTCCAGCTCCTCTCCGGGGACGACCAGTTGGACCAGATTGAGCCGCTGCGCCGTCGCGGCGTCGATGCGGCGGCCGGTCAGGGCCAGGTACTTGGCCCAGCCCGCTCCCGCTTCGCGGGCGATGCGCAGGTCTCCGCCCGCGTCGACCGCCACGCCCAGCCGGGCTTCCGGCAGGGCGAAGACGGCGTCCTCGGCCGCCACCCGGACGTCGGCCATCAGGGCCAGCTCGAAGCCGAAGCCGAGGCAGTGGCCCTGGACGGCGGCGACGACCGGCTGCGGGAGCCGGGCGAGGACCGCGAACCGCTCGTGCACCCAGCGGATGCACTCGTAGTAGTTGCGGGTGCGCTCGGCCGGGGATCCACCCGTGATGGCGCCGCCGGGGGCGGTCACGTCGATGCCCGCGCAGAAGGCCCGGCCCTCGGCCCGCAGCAGCACCGCCCGGACGGACTCGTCGAAGCGGATCAGGTCCGCCAGCAGGCCGAGCTGGCGGGTGGACTCCCAGCTCCAGCCGTTGAGCTTGTCCGGGCGGCACAGGGTGAGGACCGCGAGGCCGTCCGCGACCTCCAGCCGTATCCGCTCCTCACCCTCCGCGATCTCCGTGGAGATGGTGTCGATCACCGTGTCCCGCACCCCCGGCCCGATGGCTGGCACATCCACTCACCAGGCACATGCCTGACGGATCGTCAGACTAGGGGCGGGCGGTCAGCGGGGGAAGACCTCGAACGGCACGGCCGGGCGCCCGCCGAACCGGGCCGCCGCCTGCTGGACGTTCCCGGTGAGGAAGGTGCGGACGTACTCCTCCGGGTCCTGGTCGGTGAGCACCTCGATGTACGCCTTGTGCTCCATCAGGGACTTGATCGAACGCTCCAGCCCCGGGCCGGCGTCGCTCGCGTGCGTGGGCGTGTTCGATCCGGCCACCGCGACCCAGCGCACACCGTTCCACGGCTCGAGACCCTGCTCGATGAGCTCGGGGAAGATCCACCTGTTCCCGGCGTCCCCGGCGGCGTCCAGCGTCGCCCGCCCGACGGCCTTGTGGTCGGGGGTGTTCCAGTAGCCGCCGCCCTGCGCGCCGCCCCAGGTGTCACGGTGGTTGAGCGTGAGGATCAGCTCGGGCCGGTGCCGCCTGATGGCCGCGGCGATGTCACGGCGCAGGTCGAGGCCGTACTCGACGATGCCGTCGCGGTAGTCCAGGAATTCCACCTCGGACACGCCGACGACCGCGGCGCTCGCCCGCTGCTCAGCCTCGCGCAGGGGACCGCATTCGGCGGGGGCGAGGTTGTCGATGCCCGCCTCACCGCGCGTGGCGAGAAGGTAGACCACCTCCCGGCCCCCGTCCGTCCAGTCCGCGATGGCCGCGGCGCAGCCGTACTCCAGGTCGTCGGGGTGGGCGACCACCGCGAGCGCGCGCGTCCAGTCGGTGGGCATGTGCTGCAAGGTGGGCTGCTGATCAGGTTGTTCGGTCATGTCTCGCACAATAGGCGAATGGATCGACACGGGCAGGTGGTGGCGCTGCTCGACGCCACGGGGATCTTCTTCGAGCCGGCCCGCACCGCCTTCCCGGGCGCGGACGCGGCCGCCTGGGCACGGGCGGCGCAGCTGGATCCGGGCGCGAGGGGGCCGGACGGGGCATGGGTGCTGGACTTCCGGTGTTTCGCGATCGCCCGGCCCGGCGGTCGCTGGGTGCTGGTGGACGCGGGGGTCGGGCCGTCCCGGTCCCCGGCCGCCGCCTGGGCCCCGGTGCCGGGCCGGCTGCCGGACGCGCTCGCGGCGGCCGGTATCGCACCGGCCGATGTGGAGGCGGTGGTGCTGACACACCTTCACGAGGACCACGCGGGCTGGTCGTCGGGGGACGACGGGGAGCCGTTCTTCCCGGCCGCCCGGTACGTCGTACAGCGCGCGGAGGTGTCCGCGCTGGACCGGGCGGACCCGGTGTGGGACTGGACGGTGGCGCCGCTGCGCGCGAGCGGGCAGCTGCACGAGGTGGACGGCACTCACCGGCTGGCTCCCGGCATCACCCTGCTCCCGACGCCCGGGCACACCCCGGGACACCAGTCGGTACTGGTGGACCAGGGCGCCGGGGCCCGCGATGTGGTGGTCACCGGGGACGTACTGGTGCACGCGGTGCAGCTGGGCGACCCGGCGGTGCCGTACTCCCACGAGCGCGACCGGGAGACCGCCCGGGCCTCGCGCGAGGGGCTGCTGGCGCGGGCGAGGGAGCGCGGCGCCCTGCTGGCGACCGCGCACCTGACCCGCGCGTTCGTGGAGCCGCCCGCGGAAGCGACGCCGGGCCGGCGCCCCTGAACGGGGACGCCGGCCCGGCCGGTTGACGCGGGATCAGCCGATCGGACGGGGGGTCGATTCGATCCCGGTGGCGGTCGCGCGGAACCAGACGGCCTTGCCGTCCGCGCCGACGGCCGACAGGTCGGCCCGTCCGTCACGGTCGAAGTCGGCCGCCGAGGCGAGCGTCGGGTAGGCCGTCCGGCCGAAGCCCGAGCCGATCCTCACGCGCTGCGCCGTGCCCCAGCTCCTGGGGTCGAGCTGCCCGGAGGCGTCCTTGGCGCCCTTCACGGCGAACAGGTCGCCGGAGGCGTCGTCGCGCACCCACAGGTCGCCGGCGCCGTCACCGTCGGTGTCACCCGGGGCGAGGACCGAGACGGCGTCCCAGCCGCCGTCGCCGACGAGCACCGGGCCGCCGAATGCGTCCAGGCTCGCGAAGAGGCTGGCGGTGTACGCCCAGAGCTTCGCACCCTGCTTCACCAGCAGGTCGGGCTGGCCGTCCGCGTTGAGGTCTCCCGCGTGCACGACGGCTTCGGCGTTGAACCAGTGGTCGTCGCCGGTCCAGGCCGGGTCCTCGCCGGCGCAGCCGCTGTCCGGATCGGCGACCGGGCAGGAAACGGTCAGGACGGTGCCGCTGCCCGGCCGGATGCCGCCGAGGCCGTCGCCTCTGTGGATCCGGAGCAGGTTCCTGCCGAGTCCGGTGGGGCGCTCGAGTACCAGCAGGTCGTTGTAGCCGTCGTCGTTCCAGTCCCCGGTGGCGGCGATCCGGGCTCCCGGGGCGAAGGACGCCCCGCCGGCGACGGGCGCGGCGAAGGTGCCGTCGGCCCGCCCTGCCGAGAAGCGGAGCTTCGCGTCCGGGTCGAGGGTCCACAGGTCGCGCAGGCCGTCGCCGTTCAGGTCGCCCGGGGCGTCCGGGCCCTCACTGGCGAGGACCCAGATGCGGTACACGGCCTGGTCGGAACGCCGCCCGGCCTTGTCCACGCTGTACGCGTAGATCATGTGGGGACCGGAGGCGGTGGGCGTGATCACGGCGTTGGCGCCCGGTGCCACGGTGCGCTCCCGCCCGTCGAAGTCCGACCAGTACACGATCCTGTCCAGATTCGCGGCGCCGCCGGTGCCGAACGTGAACGTGCCCGGCGTACGGGCCTTCCCGGTGTTGGCGGGGGCTCCGTTCGAGGCGTCGGGGAACTCGGGGGAGCTGATCACCGGCGGCACGGGGCTGCCGATGGTGGTCTCCAGCTTCGCCGTCGCCGGGGCGAAGCGCTTCCAGGCCGAGGTGTCGGACTCGTCCGCGGCGAACAGGCCCACGGTGACGGAGGTCCGGGAGGCGGCCGCCGCCTCCTTCACCACCGCGGTGGCGTCGAACTCGAGGTCGCCCGCCGCGCAGCCCTCCCGCCCCCTGGCGTCCGTCACCGTCGCCAGCCGGACCCCCTTGGCCGGCTGGTTCTTCCACGTCGTCTTCGCCGAGACGGCGCCGACGCTCCACAGCTCCACCGGACGGCCCGTGCAGGACGCGGCTCCCGTGTTGGTGATCCGGAAGGTGGCCCGGGAGACCGTGGCGCCCGCCAGGGCGGTGGTGTCCAGCCGTAGGTACGCGCGCGACAGCCCCTCCGCGGCGCCCTCGTTGCCGACGCGCAGGTCGTCGGCGGTGTTCCAGGAGGAGCGGTTCGGGTACTTCTTGGACACGCGCGTCCAGGCCTGTGCGCCGACGGGGGTCTCCCCCGCCCCCGCGGCGCTGACGGCCGGTGCGGCGGCGGCCGTTGCCGTTCCCACCGCCGCACCGGTCACGGCCAGGGCGCCGGCCAGGGCCAGCGAGACGGCGCTCGACATCGTTCTGAGCATGCACGCTCCACACATCGGTCGGTTTCTCGGGTAAGAGGGCCCACCCTAACCATGTGATCAACTTCTGCGGGAACGATTATTCGAGGCCCCGACCACACCTCTGACCTGCACGGACAGCAGTCACACCTCGTCGCGGGCGAGGGACAGCAGCCGGTCCAGGACGCGGGGGCCGCCGGCGCGGACGCCGTCGTGCTCGAACTCGTCCGTCACCCAGGTCCGCAGGCCCCGGACGGAGCGGGCCGTCTCCAGAGAGTGCGCGGTGTCCACGTACATGTCGTCGTGGTAGACGGCGGCGGCCACCGGCACCTCGTTGGCGGCCAGGCGCGCCGGGTCGTAGAGCGGCTGCCAGCCGGTGCGGGCGGCCAGGATCTCCGCGGTCTCGCGCAGCGGGGCGAGGGACGGGTCGGTGGTGAAGTGCCAGGGGTGGATGGTCTCGCCCGTGAAGAGCAGCGGCCCGTCGCCGGCGAGGGCCTTGTCCGCGTCGAAGCCGGGGTGGCCCGCGCGCACGCGTTCGGCGGCCCAGGCGGTGGGCGTGGCGGGGTCCTGGGCGTAGATCGCCTCGTGGACCAGCGCGTACAGGGGGTGCCCGGCAAAGGAGAGGAGCCCGCGGACGCTCTCCAGGAAGGCGTCGGAGAGGGCGGGGCCCGCCGGGGTCGGTACGAAGGCGTCCTCGAGGAGGTGGTGCAGCTGGTGGCTGCCGTCGCCGGTGCCGAGCAGGATGCCGAGGGACTGGAAGCCCTCGACGGTGAGGCGGTGGCCGCCGGGCAGTTCGGCCGGGCGGTCCGCCAGGTGGGCGGCGATCCGGCGGGCGCGCTCGACGTCCATGGGGTACCGGGCGTAGTGGGCCAGGTTCTTGCGCTCGATGCGGGGGTACGCGGCCTCGTACACCTCGTCGGCGGTGGCGGTCAGGGACGGCAGACCGCCGGTGATCAGGGCGGCTGTGAGGCCCTCGGGCGCGGTGGAGAGGTAGCGGGTCGTGCAGAAGCCGCCGAAGCTCTGGCCGAGCACGGTCCAGGGCGCACCCCCGGTCAGGCCGGGGCGGATGGCCTCGGCGTCGCGCACGATGGAGTCGGCACGGAAGTGGGCGAGGTACTCGGCCTGCCGGTCGGGGGTGCCGCGCAGGGGCAGGGTCTGCCGGTTCACCGGGGTGGACCGACCGGTTCCGCGCTGGTCGAGCAGCAGCACCCGGTACTCCGTGAGGGCCCGCTCCAGCCAGGCCTGGCGGCCGATGAAACGGCGGGCGCCGAAGCCCGGACCGCCCTCCAGGTAGAGCAGCCACGGCAGCGCCTCGGGGTCCTTGCCGGCGGCCACGACCTCGCGGGCGTACAGCTCGATCCGCTCCCCGTCCGGGTTCTCGTGGTCCAGCGGGACGGAGAACCGGTGGTCGGTGAGGACCGTGCCGGGCTGGCGGTAGCTGTGTGCGATGGTCACGGACGGCCCCCAGGGGTACGAGGTGAAGTAGGACCGCGCCCCGGCCGGGTGGCGGCGGGGGCGCGGGGTGGTGGCCCGATTCTAGGTGGGGCCGGGTCCGGCCGGACGGGCCGGACGGGCTGTCAGAACTCGACGACCGAGCGGAGGACCTCGCCGCGTTCCATCCGGGCGAAGGCGTCCTCGACGCCGTCGAGCGCGATGGTCTCGGAGACGAAGGCGTCCAGGTCGAGGCGGCCCTGCAGGTAGAGGTCGATGAGCAGCGGGAAGTCGCGCTCGGGCAGGCAGTCCCCGTACCAGGAGGACTTCAGGGACCCGCCGCGGCCGAAGACGTCGATGAGCGGGAGTTCGAGCTTCATCTCCGGGGTCGGCACGCCCACCAGGACCACCGTCCCGGCGAGGTCGCGTGCGTAGAAGGCCTGGCGGTAGGTCTCGGGGCGGCCCACGGCGTCGATGACCACGTCGGCGCCGTTGCCGCCGGTCAGGCCCTGGATGGCCTTGACCACGTCGTCCGTGCGCCCGTTGACGGTGTGCGTGGCGCCCAGGCCCCGGGCCCACTCCAGCTTCCGGTCGTCCAGGTCCACCGCGATGATCCGCGAGGCGCCCGCGAGGCGCGCTCCGGCCACGGCCGCGTTGCCCACTCCCCCGCAGCCGATGACGGCGACGGAGTCGCCCCGCCCGACGTTGCCGGTGTTCAGGGCCGCGCCGAGGCCGGCCATCACCCCGCAGCCGAGGAGTCCGGCGGCGGCCGGGGCGGCCGCCGGGTCCACCTTGGTGCACTGGCCGGCCGCGACCAGGGTCTTCTCGGCGAAGGCACCGATGCCCAGGGCCGGGGAGAGCGGGGTGCCGTCCTCCAGGGTCATGGGCTGGGTGGCGTTGTGCGTGGCGAAGCAGTACCAGGGGCGTCCGCGCCTGCAGGCGCGACAGGTGCCGCACACCGCACGCCAGTTGAGGACGACGAAGTCGCCGGGCGCCACGGAGGTGACGTCCGGGCCGACCGATTCGACCACTCCGGCGGCCTCGTGGCCGAGCAGGAAGGGGAATTCGTCGTTGATGCCGCCCTCGCGGTAGTGCAGGTCGGTGTGGCAGACCCCGCAGGCCTGCACCCGCACGAGCGCCTCGCCGGGTCCCGGGTCGGGCACGAGGATCGTCGTCGTCTCCACCGGTGCGCCCTTGCTCCGGGCGATGACCCCTCGTACGCGATGCGTCACGTCGTACCCCGCTCTGATCGAATCGGTCTGGATCAACGAACGTACACGGACGGCACCCGGTACGGGAGTTGTGTCACGTTTCGGCGCGCGACCCGGCCAGATCCGGCGGTACTGCGGCCCGGAGCGCGGCGCCGAAGGCCGCGACGGCCGGGTGGGTGCCGGATCCGCTGCGGAAGGCGAGGTTGGTCCGGCGCTGCATCAGCAGGCGGGTGAGGCGTACGGCCGGATCGGCCGGGCCCGTGACCCCGAGCTGGGGTACGACGGCCACACCCTGGCCCGCCGCGACGAGGGCGAGCACGGTGGTGAACTCGTCGACCTGGTGACGGACCCGCGGGCTGAAGCCGGCTGCCTGGCAGGCCCGTACGGTCATCGTGTGGCAGAGGGTGCCGGGGGTGGCGGTGATCCAGGGGTCCCGGGCGTGCGCACGCAGGACGCTCCCCTGGTCGGGTTCCCCGGGCGCGCCGGAGCGGCCGGGGTCGCCCTGGTCGCCCGGTGCGCCGTCGGCGGGAGCGGCCAGGTACATCATCTCGCCGTAGAGCGGTTCGGTGGCCAGTCCCGGCTCGGGCTCGGCCGGTACGAAGTCGTACGCGTGCACCAGGGCCACGTCCAGGTCCCCGGCCCGCAGGGCGTGCGCCACGGCGGCCGGGTCGGTCTCCGAGACCATCGGCTCCAGGCCCGGGTGGCGCCGGGCGAGGGTGATCAGCGCGGCCGGGACGATGGCCCGGGTGGCGGTGGGGAAGGCGCCGATCCGCAGGGCTCCGGCGAGGCCGCCGCGTGCCTCGGCGAGGTCGGCGTCGGCCTGCTCCAGCCGCTCGAGGACGGCCTCGGCGTGCCGGACCAGGTTCTGGCCGGCCGGGGTGAGCCGGACCCGGCGGCCGGTGCGCTCCAACAGGGGCAGGCCGGCCTCCCGTTCGAGGACGCCGAGCTGCTGGGAGACGGCGGAAGGACTGAAGGCGAGGGCCTCGGCGACGGCGGCGATGGTTCCGCGGCGGGCGAGCTCACGCAGGAGGCGTAGGCGTCGTACATCGAGCATCGGCTCAGCTTACGGTTCAGGTAAGAAACGCGAACTGGATTTGATCCTTTGCGCGGGTGAGGCTTTTCGCATGGCACAGGACATCGCAGAAGTTCTCCCGTTGCACGGGATCCACGTACCGCTCGTCACCCCCTTCACCAGCACCGGGGAGGTCGCGGCCGAGGCGCTGGAGGCACTCGCCCACGAGATGCTCGACGCGGGCGCCACCGGGATCGTCGCGCTCGGGACCACCGCGGAGGCGGCCGGTCTCGACGAGGCCGAGCGCGACCTCGTCACCGAGGTGTGCGCCCGGGTCTGCGGGGAGCGGGGCGCGCCGCTGACCGTCGGCGCGGGCTCGGGCGGGACCCGGGCCGCCGAGGCCTCGCTGGCCGGGCTGCCCCGGTGGCCGCAGGTGCGGGCGGCGCTGGTGACGGTGCCGCCGTTCGTGCGGCCGGCGACCGCGGGGGTGCTGGCGCACTTCGCGCGGCTGGCCGCGGTGAGCCCCGTACCGTTGATCATTTATCACATCCCTTACCGCACCGGGCAGCCGCTGGACGCGGCCGCACTGCGGGCGCTCGGATCGCTGCCGGGGGTGGCCGGGATGAAGTACGCGGGCGGCGGCATCGGCGAGGACACGGTGGCACTGCTCGGTGATCTGCCGGCCGGGTTCGAGGTGCTGGCCGGCGACGACGTCTACCTGTCCCCGCTGCTGGCCCTCGGCGCCGCGGGCGGGATCCTGGCCTCGGCCCATCTGGCGACCGGCCGCTTCGCGGAGCTCGCCGCGGCCTGGCGCGCGGGCGACGCGGAGCGGGCGCGGCCTCTGGGGCACGCCCTGGCCCGGATGTCCGCGGCGGCCTTCGCCGAGCCGAATCCGACGGTGCTCAAGGGCGTCCTGCACGCTCAGGGGCGGATCCCGACCCCGGACGTCCGGCTGCCCCTGCTGCCGGCCTCGGAGGGGTCGGTGAAGGCGGTGACGGCCGCCCTGGACGCCCTGGCGTGACGCCGGGACGCGCACCGGCCGGCAATACGCCGGAAAGAGTCCTGAATGGGTGATTCGCCTCCTACGGGCAAGTCGCCCCAATGAGGCACCCCGAGGGCTTACTTGCCCGTATTGGTCACGCGTCCCACGACCCGTGATGTGAGCCACACCGGACACCTCAACATCATTTCCGCAGAACAGCCGATTCCCTTTCCCCGGAAAGGGAATCGGCTATTGCCCTCATACCCCTTCAAGGTCATTTACCCGACCGATAGCGAGATGTCGATCTATCGGTGGAATTCGGGTCTTGTTCCCGCGTGGCGGGCTCGCCTACGGTCACCTCGTTCCTGGTGGTCAGCTGCCGAATACGGCCGCCGCCCGGGATCTCCCGTCCCCCCACGTGAGGAATTCCGCCATGCCTGCAAAGGGTAAGCACCGTCGGCCGAAGCACTACCGGATCACCCGCAAGCTGGCGCTCGCCGGCACCGGTGGCGCGGCCCTCACTCTCCCGCTGATCAGCGCCACCACCGCCGGGGCGGTGGAGACAGCCGCCGCCCCCACGACGTATTCCGTGGTCGCGGGCGACACCCTTTCGGAGATCGCGGCAAAGCATTCCCTGAGCGGCGGCTGGAAGCAGCTCTACGCGGCGAACCGGACCGTCGTCGGTAATGATCCGTCGATCATCCGGCCCGGCATCAAACTGAAGCTCGGCGTCCAGGCGGAGACCGAGCGTGCGAGCAGGTCCGCCGCCCGGACCGCCCTCAAGCCCGCGGCCAAGCCCGCCACGGCCTACGCGAACAATCTCGACGGGTGGATCCGCGAGTCCCTCGACGTGATGGCGAAGCACGGAATTCCCGGCTCCTACAACGGAATTCACCGCAATGTGATGCGCGAGTCCTCGGGCAATCCGCTGGCGATCAACAACTGGGACATCAACGCCCGGAACGGGATCCCGTCCAAGGGTCTGCTCCAGGTCATCGACCCGACCTTCCGCGCCTACCACGTGCCCGGAACCTCGCTGGACTCCTACGACCCGGTCGCCAACATCACCGCCGCCTGCAACTACGCGGCCAAGCGCTACGGTTCGATCGACAACGTGAACGGACCCTACTAGGAAGGCGTTCCCGTCGTTCCCCCGCTCGGTGCCGGCCCGGGCTCCGCGGCTGCCGTTCCTCCACCCGGACTGCGACACCTGGAAACCCGGACCGAGGACCTGACCGGCCGAACCGGTCAGGCGGGGCGGCGGCGGGCGGCGCGGGCGAGGATCCGCACGGGCGCCGCCGGGCCGTAGCCGGTGTCCCGGCGCAGGGCGGTGATCCCCGCGCGCTCCACCGCGGTCAGCTGGTGCGCCATCAGCTCCGTCATGGTCGCGATCACGCGCCGCAGCCCTGGTTCGGCGAGGTCGAGGATGCCGCCCGCGGCTTCCAGTGCCGTACGGGCACGCAGGCACTCGGCGGCGAGGAGCTCCCGTACGGCCGGGGTGTCACGGGCCCGTTCCAGGTCGGCGCGGGTCACCGAGTGCTCCGCGAGGCGGGCGCGCGGGATGCAGAGCCGGCCCTCCGCGAGGTCCCCGCAGAGGTCGGCGAGAAAGTCCACGCGCTGGGCGGCGTCGACGAACCGCCGCCAGCCCGCGGCCTGTTCGGGGTCGGGGCCGCCCCGGTACTGGAGTCCGGTGAAGACGATCACACCGGGCCACGCGTAGTCGTCGAGGTAGGTCTGGAAGTCCTCCTCCGCGGCGAAGCCGTCGAAGCCGGCCTCCGCGGTGGCGGCGCCCGTGAGGAAGCGGGTGACCCAGTGCGCCGGAAGACCGCGGGAGTCCACCGCGTGCGCGTAGGCCCGCAGGAGGGGGTCGGGACTGTCCCCGGACTTCAGTGCCGCGTCGACCCGCTCGGACAACGCCGCGAGACCTGCTGCGCGTTGCTGCGGGGTTCCGGTCTCGGCGACGTCGTCGACCAGGTTCATGAAGGCGAGACCGGCAGCGAGGAAGGGCACCAGCGGTGGCGCGGCGAGCAGCCGCAGCGCCAGGTAGGGGGCGGGCTCGCGGCGCAGTACCCGGCGGGCGGCGTGCGTGTAGTCGTCCCGCAGCGGGCGGCCGGATATCCCGGCCGCCGTGAGGGTGGTGCGCCAACTGGGCATGGTGGTCGTGCTCCCTGACGTGTCGGACCGTACGGACGCACGTGCATGCGTGCGCGTGCACGTGCGTACGGGTACACGATGTCAGGAGGAGACGACCTTCTTGACCTTGCCGTCGATGCCGGCGAGCACATAGCCGCCGCGGCCGTACTCGTCGCTGAGGTAGGGACGCATGCAGGGCACCTGGTCCATCATCCAGGGCTCGACGATCACGTAGGTCGAGGTCGGCTTCTCGACGCCCAGTTCCTTCTTGGACTGCTCCAGCAGGCCGGGCAGCGCGTCCCAGTTGACGGTCGCCATGTCGATGAGGGGCTCGCCCTCCTCGACCGTGCCGTCCGGGCCAGTGCGCTTGGCCTCGCCGTCGCGGTACTGCCAGGCGTCGACGGTCTCGGCACCGGCGGCGGTGGGGATCGAGGCGAGGACGTAGCCGTCGTAGACCTTGAGGTCCACGAAGGTCGTGGTGCCCGTCTTCACCTTGAGCGCCTCGAGGGCGGTACGGATGTTCTGCGGGGTGAGCATGCTGCCCCGGGCCGTGCCGGCCTTGGAGGCACTCGCCTTCGGCGCGGGGGTCGAGGCCGGGGGTACGGCCTGGGTGGCGACGGCGGGCCGGGTGGCGCGGGCGTCCTTCGCGTCGTCGTCGCCCGAGTTCCCGTCGGGAAGCCACTGGATGATCCCGACGACCGCGACCGCCAGGACCGCCGTGAGCGCGGCCCCGATCAGGGCCGGGCGCCGGCGCGGGGCCGGGGGCCTGAGCGGGACGGGCGTGGTGGTGGCCGCGTAGGGGGAAGCTCCCGGGCCGAACGGCGGCGGGGTGGGTGAGCCGTAGGGGCCGCCGTACGGGCCGAACTGGCCCGGGACCGCCGGCGCGGCGACCGGTGCGACCGGTGCGGCCGATACGGGTGCGGCCGCGACCGGCGGGACGCCCGCCCCGTAGCCGGAACCGAGAGCAGCGCTCGCGTCCCGGAGCAGTTGTTCCAGTTGCGCCCCGTCGGGCCGCGCCGCCGGGTCCCGTACGAGCAGGCGTTCCAGTACGGGCGCCAGCGGCCCGGAGCGCACGGGCGCCGGGATCGGCTCGTCGAGCACGGCGACGACCGTGGCCAGGCTGGTGGCCCGGCGCAGCGGGTGCACGCCCTCGGCGGCCACGTAGAGCAGCATGCCGAGCGACCACAGGTCGGAGGCGGCCAGCCCCTCCTCGCCGCGGACGCGTTCGGGCGCGATGTACTCGGGCGAGCCGATCAGCACCCCGGTCGAGGTGAGCCCGGTCGAACCGTGCAGGGCCGCGATGCCGAAGTCGGTGAGCACGGCCGACCCGTTGGGGCGCAGCAGCACATTGGCCGGCTTCACGTCGCGGTGGAGCACGCCTTCGTCGTGAGCGGCGCGCAGCGCGGAGAGCACGTCGAGGCCGAGCCGCAGCACGTCGGCGGGCGGCATCGGCCCGGACGCCAGCCGGTCGTGCAGGGAGCCGCCCTGGACCAGCTCCATGACGATCCACGGGTGGCCGTCGGCGCCGTCCGGCGGTTCCACGATGTGGTGGATGGTCACCACGTGGGGGTGGGCGAGGCGGGCGAGGGCACGGGCCTCGCGGACGGCCCGTTCGCGCAGCTGGTCGGCGAGACCGGGCTGCGCGGCGGCCGTGGCCGGGTCCGGCGGGCGCACCTCCTTCAGTGCGACCTCGCGGTGCAGGGCGATGTCGCGGGCGCGCCACACCGTACCCATGCCGCCGCTTCCCAGGGGTGCGACCAGCTCGAAACGGCCGTCGATCAGCTGTCTGCCGGCCTCACTCGTGTCCATGGCCGCATATCGTAGGGGGCGGCCGGCTCAGCAGTGTCGGCGGTCCACCGTGAGCGTGCCCTGGGCGGTCTCCACGGTGCGGTCGTAACAGCCGCCCGGTGCTGCCGACCCGTACAGCCGGTAGCGGGCGGAGGTCGTGGCGACCGCGTGCCGCTGGTCGCGCGGGACGTTCGCGGTGTAGGTGGCATCACCGGTGTACCGGTCGTCGAGCCGCGAGCTGTCGACGGCCCTGCCGCCGCGCAGGGTGACGGTGTCCGCGCGGTCGCCGAGCGACAGGACGGTGCGCAGCCGGTCGCCGGCGCCGAGGGTGGTCTCGCCGTCCATCGTGTAGGTGCGGGCCGTGCGGGTGGTGGCCGGCCCGTGCGTCACGCTCTCTTCGTCGGTCCAGGTGGCGTTGAGCGCGTCCTGGTTCTCGCCGTCGGTCCAGTGGTGGACCGAGGTGCCGCGCACGGTGCGGGAGACGGTGGTGGCCACCCGGCCGTGGGAGGTGTTCAGGTACCCGGCGACGGTCAGTCCGTGTCCGCCCTCGGTGTCCAGGCGGTGCCGGGCGCCGGGCGCCGCGGGGGTCCACCGGGAGTGGCCGGCCGGCTCGCTCTCCTCGTGCCGGGTCAGGGCGCCGGTGACGACCTTGCGCGTCTCGTCCTGCCAGAGCAGCAGGTTGGTGGGAGTGCTCCAGCCGCTCTGTCCGGCCGGCACCCCGGCTACGGACACCTCGATCCGGTGCGGCCGGCCGTCGTTGAGGAGGGCCGCGTAGGGGGTGAGGTCGTAGCGGACGGGCTGGACGTCGAAGGCGCGCGGGCCGGGGGTGACGTACCAGAGGAACGGGTTGGACCAGCCGCCGGTCCAGACGGTCGGGAAGGGCGCGGCGATGCCGGCGAGCTGTCCGTCGACGAGGACGCGGACCTCGCGGTGCGGGCCGTCGGCGGCCTTGCAGGAGTACGGGGCCGCCTCCGGGGTGGTCATGTACCAGTACTCCTCGCAGCCACCGCCCGAGCCGGTGGCGTACACCTCGGCGAGGAGCCGCTCGGTGTTGCGCGGGGTGGTGACCGTCGGGGAGGTGAGGGGCAGGACGCGGTCGGGGGTGTCGGGGGCCGGGGTGCGGGCGTCGGCGGCGTAGAAGGTCAGGGCCACCTTGACGTCGATGACACCGGTGTAGGTGTCGTCGACGACGTTGCCGATGAGCATCTCGACGGGCTGCGGACGGGCGAGGGTGTCGCGGTAGCGGGTGACGTCCTTCTCGACGGACCAGGTGATGCCGTCGGGCGAGGGCTGCGGGGTGGAGGTGCGCAGGACCTCCACCCCGCCGAGGGAGAGATGGCCGAGGCGGTCGTACTGGCGGCCCTTGACCTTGCCGTCGAGGCGGAGGACCACCTTGGCCCAGCGGGCCGTGCCGCAGCCGACGGGCGGCGTGTAGCCGCCGCGGTACGGGGTGAAGTCGCGGAACTGCGCCTCCGCGAGGGTGACCTGGCAGGAGCGGGTCGCGGGGCGGGCGACGGGCGGGGCCGCGGTGAGGGGGTCGTGCCAGTCGGTGCCGAACTCGGCGGGCGGCGGGTCCGCCGCCGGGGTCCCGGCGTACGCGGGTCCCGCGGTGGCCAGAGTGGCGGCGGTCAGCGCGATCGCGCCGAGCAGGCCGGTGATGCGGTGTCGTCGTCTCATGGGCCCGCAGTGAAACCCGGCCCGCCGCGGCCGTGCCAGGGCCCGGGCTCCGGCCCTGGCCGGTTCTGATCCGCTGCGGGCCGCCGCGGGCCGCCGCGGGCCGCCGCGGGCCGCCGCGGGCCGCTCCCGTCCGCTCCGGTGTGCTCCCGTACGTTCGGTCCGCTCCGGGCGTCAGCGGGGCAGGACGACCACGCCGTCGTCGTCCGCGTGGACGGTGTCCCCGGCGCGGAAGGTGATGTCGCCGATGGTGACGGGCTCGTCGACCGCGCCCTCGCCGGTCTTGCCGCTCTTGCGGGGGACCGTTCCGAGCGCCTTGATGCCGAGGTCGAGTCCGCCGAGGGCGACGCTGTCGCGGACCGAGCCGTTGATGATCAGGCCGGCCCAGCCGTTGGCCTCGGCCGCGCCCGCGATGAGGTCGCCGACCAGGGCGGTGCGCGGTGAGCCGCCGCCGTCCACGACGAGCACCGCGCCCTCGCCCGGCGTGTGGAGGAGCGTGCGCAGCAGTGCGTTGTCCTCGTGGCAGCGGACGGTCCGTACGGGTCCGGCGAACAGCCGGCGGCCGCCGAACTGGCGGAAGCCGGTGGCGCAGATGGCGAGGGACTCGCCGTACTCGTCGTACAGGTCGGCTGTGGGAACGGGGGTGACACTCATCGGGATACCGGTTTCCTCGCTGCTCGTACTCGTCCGTCGCGCTGGTGCGGTCAGCGTAATCGGCCGGTGGTCGGCGCGGCGGGGCGTCTCAGGGCCGCGTCTGTTCCCGTACGGTCCACAGCCGCGGGTCCGCCCGGGTCGCGCTGCCGCTGATCCACAGGCCCGCGCCGAGGACCAGCAGACCCGCGCTCACCGCGAGGAAGAGCGCCACCGGCGGCGTGACGAGGCCCAGGAGGCAGGGCAGGGCGGTGAGGAACGCCGCGGCCAGGGCGAGCAGTCCCCGGCCGTGCGCCCGGGGGACGAAGCGTGCGGGGCGCGGGAGGGGAACGGCGGTGAGGCCGGGGTCGGTCGGGTGCTCGGGGGCCGCGCCGGAACGCAGGTAGCGGTCCCAGTCCTCCTCGAAGGTGCGGCCCCATACGACGTGTCCGCTGTCGGTGACCAGGGCGGCGGGCAGCGGGAACCTGCGGTCGGTGGGGGCGGCCAGCGCCAGCTTCCACCGGGCGGGCCAGCACAGCCAGGCCTCGTGGCCGACGAGTTGGGCGGCGGCCTCGGCCAGGTGCTTGTCACCGGTGAGCGTCCGGAAGCCGGAGCCGGACATCGGCCGGAACCCGACGGGCGGCGGGGCGCCGTCCGGCGTACCCGGGATGAGTTCGAGGCGGCGTGAGGCATCGGCCCGGGGCGGGCGGATGCCGGTGGCGGCGGGGCCGGGCGGGTCCTCCCGCACGGCGCGGTCGATCCGGACGCGCACGGCGTGCACCCGCCCGGCGGCGGCGTCCTCCCGCAGCAGCCGCTCGGCGGATCCGAGTTGCCTGCCGAGCAGATCGCGGAGTGCGTACGGGGAGGTGCCGATGGCGAAGAAGAAGGCGATCAGGCAGATCAGGCTGCCGGCGGCCGACCCGCTGCCGGCATAGGCGGCCGCGGCGGCCGCGTACGGAGCCCATACGAACAGCAGGGCGCCGGCCAGGTGGCCGGGGTCGCGGCGGACGGCGGCGAGCACGGCGGGTATCGCGGCACGGGCGGGGGCCGCCGGCAGAGGCTCGACCAGGGGCGCGGCCCGGACGGCGAGCACCCAGCCGGCGGCCAGGACACCGGCCGCGAGCAGCGGGATGAGGATGTCCGGGCGGGCGGCCCCGGTGGCGGTTCCGGCCCGGGCGGCCTGGGTGGCGCCGAGGGCGACGGCGGCACACAGCAGTGCGGCGGCGCCCAGGATGCGGGCGAGCGGGGTGGATCTCCTCATGCGGCTGACCCTACGGCCGGCGGGTGCGCGGGTCAGTCCCGGGAGTTGCCGAACAGGATGCGGTAGCCGATCAGCAGGACCAGCGAGCCCGCGATGGCGGAGCCCCAGGTCGCCAGGTCGAAGAACTCGGTCTGGATCGGCTTGTCCAGCACCTTCGCCGAGAGCCAGCCGCCGATGAAGGCTCCGGCGACGCCGATGAGGGTGGTCCCGATCAGGCCACCGGGATCCCGGCCGGGCAGCAGGACCTTGGCGATTCCCCCGGCCAGCAGTCCCAGGATGATCCAGCTGACGATCCCCATGTCCAGTCACTCCGCTTCGGTCGTTCAGTCGTTCGGGCGTTCTCCGTGGAGGACGCCACCTGGGCTGAATCGGTTCTCCGCGGGCCCTGCCCCCCATCGGCTCAGGCCCTCGCGGACGTGGGGCGCCACGGACTCAGAGCGCCACGCGCCCAGCCGGTACGGAGAGTTCGGCACTCCCGACGGCACCTCCACCCGCAGCGGCACCGGCACCCGTACCGGCGGCGGGCGCCCGGGTGAGCAGGAGCACCCCGCGCGCCGCCAGGAAGGCTCCGGCCCCCGCCAAGAGCAGCCCCGCCACTCCGCCCTGCAGCCGCTCGCCGAGCAGGACCATGCCGATGGCGGCCGCGGCCAGCGGATTGGCCAGGTTCACCACGGCGAGCGGGGCGCCGAGTCCGCCGCGGTAGGCCCGCTGCGACAGCAGCATCCCGCCGACCGCGAACACCACGACGAGCAGGGCCACCGAGACGACCCGGAAGCTGAGCAGGGCTCCGCCGCGGCCGGCCGCCACGGCAACCGTCTGGGTCAGGGCGGAGGCCGCCGCGGAGGCCAGGCCCGACGCGGTCGCGTGGCGCAGCCCCGCCCCCGGGTCCTTGGCCGCGGTCAGCATCAGGATCACGGCGGTCGTCGCCCCGGAGACAGCCAGTGCCTCGACCAGCGTGAGGGTGTCGTCGGGGGCCGGCCCGGAGGCCGGGAGCAGGAGCAGGCCGAGCCCGGCGACGGTGGCCAGGGTGCCCCGCCATTCGGTGGCCGCCACCCGGCGGCCGGACCTGCGCGCCCCGAGCGGGACGGCGGCCACCAGGGTGAGGGCGCCGAGCGGCTGCACCAGGGTGAGCGGGCCGTACCGCAGGGCTGCCGCGTGCAGCAGCGCCGCGGCCGCGTTCAGCCCGGCCGACCACCACCAGGCGCCGGAGCCCAGCAGGGCCTTGGCGCTGCGTGCGACGGCGGCCCGGGCGAGCCGTTCCTGGGCCACGGCTGCGGCCGCGTAGGCCACGGCCGACGCCAGGCAGAGGCCGACGGCGAGGGCGGTGTCGTTCATCGCCCGGCCCCTACGGCCACGACCGTGCTCCGCGGGCGCGGCAGGCCTCGTACGGGGGTGCCGGAGCCGGTCTCCGAGCCCGTTTCCGGGTCCGGACCGGAGCCCCTGCCCGGGTCGTCACCCGCGCGCGGCCGCGGGACGAACAGCAGGGCCGCCCCGAGGAGGGCGGCGGCGACGACGGCGTCGAGCCAGTAGTGGTTGGCCGTGCCGACTATCACGAGCAGGGTCAGCAGCGGGTGCAGCAGCCACAGCGGGCGCCAGCGCGAGGAGGTGGCGGCGATCATGCCGAGCGCGAGCATCAGCGCCCAGCCGAAGTGCAGTGAGGGCATGGCGGCGAACTGGTTCGCCAGGGTGTCCTCGGCCGGCGCGGCCCGGTAGACGCTGGGCCCGTAGACCTGCGCCGTGTCGATGAGCCGCGCGGCGCCGAGCAGTCGCGGGGGCGCGAGCGGGAAGGCCAGGTGCAGGACGAGGGCGGCGCCGGTGAGCCCGGCGAGGACGCGGCGCGCCCACAGGTAGTGGGCGGGGCGGCGGACGTAGAGCCAGATCAGGAAGAGCGCGGTCGCGGGGAAGTGGACACCCGCGTAGTAGGTGTTGGCGGTGGTGACGAGGGCGTCCCCGTGCAGCAGCAGCCGCTGGACCGCGCCTTCGCCGGGCAGGTGCAGGGCGCGCTCGGCGTCCCATATTCGTGCCGCGTTGCGCAGGGCCTCGTCGGCGCGGTCGGTCGAGAGGAGCCGGCCGGCTTTGTAGACGGTGAACAAGCCCACGACGAGCAGCAGCTCGCGTACGAGGCGGCGGCGCGCGGCTCTCGGTCCGGCTGCCGGCCCTGCAGGGGTGGGGTAGGAGCTCATCCCCCGGTCTCTCTTCCTGTTGACGCACACAGCGACACGCCAGTGTATCGATACATTCGCGTATCGATACGCCGGTGTACCGATACGCTCGCGTTCCCGTACACTTCTTCCAGTGGAACCTGCCGCCGAGACGCCCTCGAGGAGAGCCGCATCCCATGACGTCGACACCGACCCCCGCGCGTCGCTCCAAGATCACACCGGAGCGTGAGCAGGAGTTCTTCGACGCCGTCCTGGAGCAGCTGCGCGAGCACGGCTACGAGGCCCTGACCATGGAGGGCGTCGCCGCCCGGGCCAGCTGCGGCAAGTCGACGCTCTACCGGCAGTGGAAGACCAAGCCCCGGCTGGTCGCCGCCGCCCTGCGCGCCGGCCGGCGGGGCACGCTCGTCGCCGTGGACACCGGTTCGCTGGCGGGCGACCTGCGCGAGGCCGCCCGGATCGCCGCCGGCACCTCGGGCAGGGACACCCGGCTGACGCAGGCCCTCGGGCACGCCGTGCTCAGCGACGAGGAGCTCCAGGCCGCCCTGCGCGAGGCGCTGGTCGAGCCGGAGCTGGCGGCGTTCGCCGTGATGGTCGGACGGGCCGTGGAGCGCGGCGAGATCGCCGCGGACCATCCGGCCGTGGAGTTCCTGCCTGCACAGCTGATGGGTGTGCTCCGCATCCGGCCGGTACTGGAGGGGCGGTACGCGGACGCCGACTACCTGGTCCGGTTCGTCGACGCCGTGATGCTCCCGTCCCTGGGCCTCGCGCCCTCCGGCCCCACCCGGCCCCCGGCCGGTCAGGCCCCCTGAACCGGCGGGCCGCCGTCCTGATGACCTGACGGCGACCTGCCCGCGCTGCCTCGTGGGGACGGCGGCAGCGCGCCACCCGGATCGGGCGGCGACCACTCACCCCAGGAGTGGCCGCCGCCCGATCTGTGCGGATCCCCCGCCGGTCCGGCGGCCGGTCTCAGCGCAGGGCGCCCATGGTCCGGGCGAATTCCTCCGGATCGGCCTCGACTCCGTGCAGCCACGGCTCGAAGGACCAGGCACCCGAGGCGTCGCGGCTGAATTCGGCGACGGTGGCCGCGGTGGCGGCGGACACGGTGGCGAAATCGCCCTGGGCGAGGTCCGTGTGGCCCTCGCGGATCCGGAACCCGGTGCCGGCGATGTCGGCGAAGGTCTTCGCACGGCCCCCGTCACCGGCATCGGCGTTCTGGATGACCACACCGACCACCACGCGGCTCGACCGCGACGCCATCCGGTGCAGCTCGATGGTCATCACCTCGTCGAAGCCGAAGCCCTGGCCGGTATGGCTGTCCCGGTTCAGGGCGATGGTGCCGTCGGGCGACCGGCTGCCGAAGTGCACCAGCTGGACGGGCGCCCCGTGGGGGTCCGCGGCGCCGTAGACCGCGGCCACTATGTCGAGGTCGTTCGCGGGCGTTCCGGCCGGGCTGGGATCCCACCGGAGGGCGAACTCCACCTTGGCCAGGCCCTTGCGCACACCGGTCATCGAACTCCCCCTTCACTCACGGGCATTGCCCGTTCATGATCCCACGAGCCCCCGGGCCCGGGCCGAACGATCGTACGTTCCCGGCCAGTTCGGCCGGCCGAACCTCGCCCGCCCGGTCCGGCGGGCCGCCGGGCGGCGGACGTACGCGTGCCTCACATTCGGGAAACCGGAGAGTGCGGATGAAAGGGATTTACACCCCTTCGCCCAAGAGCAGCAGATTCCCGTGCACCTGCACCGGACCCGCTCCCGCGCCTGCCCTTTTCACCCGCCCCGCGCCAGGCCGGCCGCAAGATCTGCAGCACAACCGGATCGTTATCCTCAAGTTTTCCTCAAATGTAGTGACGCTGTGCCCGTCCGCTTCCTAGCTTCCTCGTACACGCGTCCCGACGTCCCCGTTATTCGCGCGGTTCCACACGCCTCCGGCGATCCCGGTGACGCGTCCCGCGTTCCTCAGGAAAGAGTGCAGCATGAAGGTTCCCCAGGCCGGTGCGGTCGCCGCAGTGATCGCAATCGCCCTGACCGCCTCCGGGTGCGTCGGTGACGAGGACCAGGGGGCCGGGACCCTTTCGATCGGGATCAAGTTCGACCAGCCCGGTATCGGTATGCGGGAGACCGACGGCACCTTCACCGGTTTCGACGTGGACGTCGCCACTTATGTGGCCAAGGAACTCGGCTACAAGCCCGACAAGATCGAATTCAAGCAGGTCTACAGCAATGACCGTGAGCTGCTCCTGCAGTACAACGAGGTCAAGTTTGTCGTGGCGAGCTATTCGATCAACGACAAGCGCAAGGAGAAGGTCGACTTCGCCGGCCCGTACTTCGTCGCGCACCAGGACCTGCTGACCCGCGCCAACGACGCGTCGATCACCAAGCCCGAGGACCTCAATTCCAAGAGCCTGTGTTCGGTGAGCGGCTCCACCTCCGCCGAGAACCTCCGCAAGAACCTCGCCCCCAAGGCGGGCCTGCTGGAGCTCGGCGGCTACTCGGACTGCGTCGTCGCCCTCCAGGACAGCCGGGTCGACGCCATGACCACGGACAACTCCATCCTGGCCGGATACGCCGCCCGCAAGGGCAACGAGGGCAAGTTCAAGCTGCTCGGCCAGAACCTGAGCAACGAGAACTACGGCATCGGCGTCAAGAAGGGCAACAAGGACCTCCAGCGCAAGATCAACGACGCGCTGAAGAAGATGGTCTCGGACGGCGCCTGGGAGGCTGCCGTGAAGAAGAACTTCGGTCCGGGCTACAAGTACGAGCCGGCTCCGCCGGTGGCCCCCGTCGGCTGACGATCGCCGCGGCGGTGACGCCCGCCCGTCTGGCCTGAAATAGGCCCCCGCCCCACGATGTGACGGCCGTGACCCCGCCCATGGGGTCACGGCCGCCCGCGTGATCCCGCTCAGACCACCGGAGCCTTGCTCCGCAGTACGGTCAGGAACTCCCTCATCCAGCGCGAGTGGTCGGGCCACGCCCTGGCCGAGACCAGCGTGCCGTCGACCACGGTCTCGGAGTCCTCGAACTCGGCGCCGGCCGCCTTCATGTCCAGCTCCAGTGCCGGGTAGGCGGTCACCCGGCGGCCGGTCAGCCCCCCGGCCGCCGCGGTGATGAGCGGGCCGTGGCAGATCTGGGCGATCGGCTTGTCCGATTCCGCGAAGGCGGCCAGGATCCGGCGCACCTCGGGATCGTTGCGCAGGTACTCCGGCGCCCGGCCGCCCGGGACGACCAGGGCCGCGTAGTCCTCGGTGACCACGTCGACGAAGGCCAGATCGGCGGGCCAGGTGTAGCCGGGCTTCTCGGTGTAGGTGTCGAAGCCGTCCTCGAAGTCGTGGACCACGAACCGCAGCTTCTTCACCTGCGGCGCCGCGATGTGGACCTCGTACCCCTCCTCGCGCAGGCGCTGGTACGGATACAGCACTTCCAGCGATTCGGCCGCGTCGCCGGTCACGATGAGGATCTTCACTGCCATGGGCTGCTCCCGATAGGGCTGGTCATGGTGGGTCCGGCCCCGCCGGGGGCCATCGCTACCCTGCCCGCGGCGGGTGGCCGGCACACACGAAGATCCGCAGTCCCGACACATGGTCTTCATCTGTTCGGCACATGACAATGTGACCCTCGCACTGCCACTGACACTCCGCCAATTCCCCGGGCGGGGACGGTGCGTTTGGAGAGGTACCCCCCACCAGATGAAGATCTCGCGCGTCACCCCCTGGGCGGCCGGCCTCGCCGCCGTCGCCCTGTTCGCCGTCCCGGCGGCCGCGTCCGCCGGCCAGCAGCCGGCGGCGGCCCCCGAGAACCCGACGGCCGCCGCGGCCGACCCGTACAGCGCATACACCGACTACGCCGACTACTACGCGGGCGCCCAGGGCAAGACGGGGCCCGCCCTGAAGAGCGCACTGCACGACATCATCAAGACCCAGTCCAAGGTGAGCTACGACGGCGTGTGGAACGCCCTGAAGGTGACGGACCAGGATCCGGCGAACGCCAGCAACGTCATCCTGCTCTACTCCGGCCGCTCCCAGTCCAAGGCGACGAACGGCGGCGGGTCCAACGACTGGAACCGCGAGCACGTCTGGGCCAAGAGCCACGGCGACTTCGGCACAGCCACCGGCCCGGGCACCGACCTGCACCACCTGCGCCCCGAGGACGTCACCGTCAACAGCACCCGCGGCAACAAGGACTTCGACAAGGGCGGCAGCCCGGTCGGCGAGGCGCCGGGCAGCCTGACCGACGGAGACTCCTTCGAGCCGCGCGACGCCGTCAAGGGCGATGTGGCACGGATGCTGCTCTACATGGCCGTCCGCTACGACGGCGGCGACGGCTTCGCGAACCTGGAGCTGAACGACCAGGTCAACAACGGCTCCGCCCCGGCCCACGGGCGGATCAGCCTGCTGAAGCAGTGGAACCAGATGGACCCGCCGGACGCCTTCGAGCAGCGCCGCAACCAGGTCATATTCGATGTGTACCAGCACAACCGGAACCCGTTCATCGACCACCCGGAGTGGGTCAACTCCATCTGGTGACCGCCGCCGCCGGTCACGGCGTCCTGCGGGGGTTGGGCCGCGTCAGGCCGGGTATTCCCAGGCCAGAGGCTGCGATCCGCGCCCGACGGCAGCAGCCGGCGGAGGTACGTCGTGATGGACGGAGCCGGACTCTCCGATCGTGAGCAGCGCGCCCTCTCCGCGATCGAGGCCGAACTCAAGGGTGACCGTTCGCTCGACCGGATCCTGCGGTCCACGTCGCACCGACGTCATCGCACCGTGGCGGCCTGGCTGCTCGGTGCGGTGGCGGTGGCCCTCTTCGTGGCGGCCTCGGTCACCGTGTCCCGGCTCCTGCTCTGGGCCTTCGCCGCCGTGTGGACGGCGGCGGCCCTGCTGGCGCTGCCGCTGGTCACTCAATGGCTCCGGCGTCGCGGGCAGGGCCGCGGGCGCACCGGGCAGCTGTAGGGGCCGTAGGATCCGTCCGCGGTCATGGCCGCCGGTCCGGGGCCGTCCGTGAACGGCGGCGCCCCTCCCCCCGGGCCCCTCAGAGCCGGTCGGCGAGCGCCTTGAAGTCGGCCCAGGGCAGCTGGGGCGTGCGGGAGTCCCACACCTTCTGCGAGAGCGCGGCCAGCGGTGTCCGGATGCCCTGGGCCACCTGGGCCTGGGTCTGGGCGTTGGCGAGGTCGCTCCAGACGGCGAGGCGCGCGCCCAGGATCTGCGGCCCGTACGAGGCCGGGACGGGGGTCGTGCCGCGCAGGACGAGCGGGGTCCACTGTTCGTAGATCCGCTTCCCGGTGGGGTACGTGAACTGGTTGGGCTCCCCCAGCACGTAGTACAGGAACTCGTCGTTGAGGTTGACGACCTTGCGGCCCTCGCGCAGGTACTCCAGCGGCGGCCGGGCGCCCGTCTCCTTACCGGTCCAGTACTCGACCTGGATGTCCTTGGCGGCGCTCGTCACCCCGCCCGCGAAGAACCCGTCGTTCCACGCCTTGAGCGCCTTCCCCGACGGCCGGACGGCGTCCGCGCGGTCGTTCAGCCAGCCCGTCGCCAGGTCCTGGACCCGCGCCGAGGGCCCGTACCGCTGCTGGGCGGCGCGGGCGAGCTGGGGGAAGGAGGCCTGCGGGTCGCGGTAGACCAGGGCCTGGTACTCGTCGGCGCCCAGGTGCCAGGCCTGTCCGGGGAAGAGCGGAATGTACTCGCGCAGCAGCTCGTCCACGAGCTTGGCGGACGCCGGGTTCGATATGTCGACGGCGCCCTTGACCGCCCGGCCCTGCGTGTCGCGGAGCTGGAGGTCGGGGTGGGCGCGCAGCACCGCGCCGAGGTGGCCGGGCGAGTCGATCTCGGGGACCACCGTGATGTGCAGCCGGGCGGCGAGCGCGTTGATGTCGCGGACCTGGGCCTTGGTGAGGTGCGGGGTGGAGACGATCTCGGGGTGCGTGTCGGACTGGATCCGGAAGGCCTGGTCGTCGGAGAAGTGCAGGCCCAGCTGGTTGAGCTTGAGGTCGGCCATCTCCCGCAGCCGGTCCTTGATCCACTCGGGGGTGAAGTGCTTGCGCGCTATGTCCAGGTTGAGGCCGCGCTGCGGTTTGGCGGGGGCGTCGCGCACGGTGCCCTCGGGGGCCGATCCGGCGCTCTTCACCGCCTGCTTGAGGGTGCGGGTGCCGTAGAAGACCCCGGCCTGGTCGGGTCCGTTGATGCGGACGCGGCCGTCCTTGACGTCGAGGGTGTACGACTCGGGACCTCCCGCCGCCCCGGCGTCCAGGGACAGTTCCACGTCACCGGCGCGCGGCGCCGCCGACTCTCCGTACCCGATGCGCAGTTCACCGGCGAGCAGCTTCGCCTCGTCCGACAGTGCGGCGGTGTCGTCCGGTGCGACGACGACACGGGCGTCGGGGGCGGGCTTCCAGCCGGGGCCGCGGGCGGGCACGTGCTCCCGGACCGCCGGGATGGTGCGCGGGGCCGTGGACAGGGCGTGGGTCGGGCTGGGTGTGGGAGTGGGGGCGGCCTCGGCCGGGGCGGCCGCCGTGGTGCGGGCGGCGGTGGTGGAGGAGGAGTCCCGGGCGCCCGGGGTGCGCACCTCGTCCGAGGCGGCCGTGCAGCCCGGGAGGGCAAGGGTGACCAGCGCGGCGACCGTGGCCGTCGCGATGACGTGGACCCTCTTGTTCCGCCTCGGTTTGCTCATCATGTGCCTGTTTCCCCCGTACCAACCTGGCACGGGGGACACGGGCGCGCGACCCGGCGGCCTCAGACAAGGGCTTCCAGCGCGGCGGCGGCGAAGCGGTGGTCCTGGTCGGGGGCGCCGCCGCCGACGCCGACGGCGCCGATGAGACGGCCCTCGCGGTGGACCGGCAACCCGCCCGCGATGAACAGCAGCGGGCGGTCGAGGGCCGTGGGCAGCGTGTGGAAGGGGCCACCGGGCAGGACGGCCTCGACGAGGTCGGCGGTGGGCGCGTTCAGCTGGAGCGCCGTGTAGGCCTTGCGGGTGCTGGTCTCGCCGGAGATCAGCACGGCGCGGTCGTCGCGGCGGAAGGCGAGCAGGTGGCCCCCGGCGTCGAGGACGGTGACGCTGACGCTGACCCCGGCCGCTTGGGCGGCGGACGCGGCGGTGGCGACGAGCAGGTCGGCGTCCTCGGTGGTCAGGGGGGCGACGGCGGTGCGTGTGGGGGTGGGGGTGGACACGGGGTGTTTCTCCTTGCGGGGGGGGGTGCCTACGCGCGATCGGGAGGGACCGGTGGATGGATCAGTGGCGGGCGGGGACGGCCTCGGACGGCTCGGGCGCTCCGGCCGCCACGACGGCGCCGCGCTCGGGCCCGTCGCCGCGCTCGCCCCGGGCCGGGCGTCCCGCCGTACGGCGTTCCAGTGCGCCGGAGACGAGGGCGAGCACCAGGGCGGAGGCGGCCAGGGCCGCGCCGACCCAGTTGGGGGCGGTCCAGCCGAGGCCGGCGGTGATCACGAGTCCGCCGAGCCAGGCGGCGAGGGCGTTGCCGAGGTTGAAGGCGCCGATGTTGACGGCCGAGGCCAGGGTGGGTGCCCCGGCGGCCTGGTCGAGGACGCGCTTCTGGAGCGGCGGCACGGTGGCGAAGCCGAGGGCGCCGATGAGGACGACGGTGACGGCGGCGCCGGCCTTGGTGTGTGCGGTGAGGGTGAAGACGGCGAGGGTGACGGCGAGGGCGCCCAGGGCCACGTACAGCATCGGCATCAGTGCGCGGTCGGCGTACCGGCCGCCGATGAGGTTGCCGGCGACCATGCCCAGGCCGAAGAGGACGAGGAGCCAGGTGACGGAGGAGTCGGCGAAGCCGGCGACGTTGGTCATCATCGGGGTGATGTAGGTGATCGCGGCGAAGACTCCGCCGAAGCCGAGGACGGTCATCGCCATCGCGAGCAGCACCTGGACGTTGCGGAAGGCGGCGAGCTCGCGGCGGATCCGCACGCCGCCCTCGGGGCTGGGCAGATCGGGGACCAGCCGGGCGATGCCGAGCAGACCGGCCACGCCGAGCGCGGCGACGATCAGGAACGTGACGCGCCAGCCGATGGTCTGCCCGACGAAGGTGCCGAGCGGGACGCCGACGACGTTGGCGACCGTCAGTCCCGTGAACATCATGGCGATCGCGCCGGCCTTCTTCTCGGGGGCGACGAGTTCGGCGGCGACGACCGCGCCGATGCCGAAGAAGGCGCCGTGGGCGAGTGAGGCGACGATGCGGCCCGCGAGCATGAAGCCGAAGGCGGGGGCCAGGGCGGAGAGCACGTTGCCCGCGATGAAGAGGCCCATGAGCAGCATCAGCATGCGCTTGCGGGGGATCCTGGTGCCGAGCACGGTCATCAGCGGCGCGCCGAGGACGACGCCGAGGGCGTAGCCGGTGACCAGGAAGCCCGCGGTGGGGATCGAGACCCCGTACGTGCCGGCGACCTCGGGGAGCAGGCCCATGATCACGAATTCGGTGGTGCCGATCCCGAAGGCCCCGACGGCAAGGGCGAGGAGTGCGAGAGGCATGGGGGAGGTGTCCTTCAGGGGAGGGGGTGGTGCGGGGGCGGGCGCCGACATGACGCAATTGGTTGCGCTCGCCACTTGCATGCGTCCACATTAATTGCAGACGCGGGATATTTGCAAGCGCGGGCTATTGCACATGTGGACTATCCTGGTGGACACAGACCCAGCCCGGGACGCTTCGATGGAGGAGCCCATGACGGCCACGGACAGCGCGCTCACCGCCCTCTCCCAGGGCTGGTGCGCCCTCTCCCTCCTGCACGGGCGGATCGAGGCGCACATCGAACGGGCCCTGCAGGCCGGGCACGGCCTCAGCGTGCGCGAGTACTCGCTGCTCGACGTCCTCAGCCGCCAGCACAGCGGACCGGGCGGGCACCTGCGCATGCACCAGGTCGCCGAATCGGTGGTCCTCAGCCAGAGCGCGACGACCCGGCTGGTCAGCAGGCTGGAGGACCGCGGCCTGCTGAACCGCTACATCTGCGACACCGACCGGCGGGGCATCTACACCGACGTGAGCGAGGCGGGCCTGGCCCTCCTGGCCGCGGCCCGCCCCACCAATGACACCGCGCTGCGCGAGGCCCTCGACGAGGCCTCGCGCAAGCCGGAACTCGCCCCGCTGGTGGCGGCGGTGGAGAACCTCCGCCGCTGAGGGCCGGACGCCGGGCGACGAGCTACGGGCGTCCGGCGGCCCAACCGGCGCTCCTTCGACGACAGGACCTAGCGCGAGGCCGATGCCGACGGCGGTGAGGGCGTCACGGAGGCGCCGCGCGCGCCGGACGGGCTCGCCGACGGGCTCGCCGATCCCGGCGACCGGGGAGAGACCGTGGCCGACGGGCTCCCCGACCGGGAGGGGGGCGAGGAAGCGGACGGGCTCCCCGAGGAGTCCACGCCCGGGGTGGGCCGCCCGGATCCGGACGGCGCCGGAGTCGGCGACTTCGAGTGCTCCGAGGACGGGCCGGGGGCCGTGATCCTCGGTGGAGTGGCCGGCAGCCCCGGGCCCGGCGACGCGTCCGGGGCCAGTAGCAGGTAGCCGACCCCGGCGGCTGCGGCGGCCGCCACCAGGCCCGCCAGCGGCAGCGCGAACCTCCGCAGCCCGGCCATCGGCAGCCGTCCGGCCCGCGCCCCCGGCGGATCCGCGGGCCGCAGTCCACGGACGTCGATGCTGTCCGCGCGTGCGTCGAGTGCCTGCCGCAGCCTGCGCTCGACGGGACGCTCGGCGAGGCGTTCGCCGTCACCCGTCATATCCGTCCCTCCAGAATCTTCTCCAGGGAGTCCAGGCCGCGGCTCGCGTTGGACTTCACGGCTCCCCGGCTGATCCCGAGGGTGGTCGCGATCTCCGCCTCGCTGAGATCGGCCCAGTACCGCAGCACCAGGACCTGGCGGCGGCGCGGCGTGAGCCGGCCGAGCGCGGCGAGCACCTCGCGGTGCGCCTCGTCCAGGACCACGCGGTCCTCGGCGGACGGAATGTCGGCCGCCACGGGCGGGGTCCAGGCGCGGGCGGTGCGCCTGCGGCGCAGGACGGAGCGCGAGGTGTTGACCACCGCGGTGCGCAGGTAGCCCAGGGCGTTGTCGACCTCGGTGATCTGTTCCCCGTGCCGCCGGTAGAGGGCGGTGAAGGCGTCCTGGACCACGTCCTCGGCGGTGGCCAGGTCGTCGACGAGCAGCACCGCCAGCCGGACCATCCGCAGCCGGTGCGCGTGGTAGAGCTCGGTGACGGTGGGCGGCCGCAGGTCGGCGTGGACCGTGTGGTCGTGCGGGTACGAGGACCCGTACGGGCCGCCGTACGGCCGCGGGGAGACGGGCGGGGCGGACCGCTCGCGCCGCAGCAACGACCACAGGCCCCGCCACCCCCGGCCGAAGCCGGGCGTGAGGGGGCCGACGTGTGGTGCGAGTTGGAGCACGGGGTTCCTCAGCTGTTCGCGCGGCGCCGCACGGCGTACAGGGCTCCCGCGCCGGCCAGGACCAGACCGGTGGCCCCCGCTCCCATGGCGACGGTGGTCGCCGAGGAGCCAGTATGCGCGAGCTCCGGGGTGCCGGGGGCGGCGGCCGGCTCGGAGGGCGACGCGCTGGGGCGGACGCTCGACCCCGGGGCCGACGGACTGGCGCTGGGGGCGGCGCTGGGGGACGCGCTCCTCGTGTCCGATCCCGCGCTCGGCGGGGTGCTCACCGACGGGGAGGGCTTGGCCACGCCCGCGCTGGGTGAGGCACTCGCGGGCACACTGACGGCCGGGGAGGGCGCGGCCGAGCCACCGCCGGCGGCGAAGGCCGGGCCGGCGAGGGCGACGGCCGCCCCGGCGGCGGCAGCGGTGACGGCCGTCCGGCGGAAGGCCGGGTGGACGCGCTTCAGGTTCTTCACGGTGGTTCTCCACGGTCGGGTCGGGGGCGCGGGACCACGCCCTTCACCCCCGCACGACGCGCGACCCCCCGGGAGGTTGCCGCCGCTTCGGAAGAACTTTCCGGCCGCTTTCCGGAAGGACACCCGCAAGGGCCGTGGCCAGGACCGCGATGCCCTCCTCGATCTCACCGGCCGGGCCCGCCGCGTAGCCGAGGACCAGGCCCGGCGGGCCCGGCCGGACTCGGTGCCATGACAGCGGGTGGGTCTTGACGCCCAGGGCCAGGGCCGCCGAGGCAAGGGCGGTGTCCTCGAATCCGGCTCCGTCGAAGGTGACCATCAGGTGCAGTCCGGCCGCGGCGCCGTGCACCCGGGCGCCGGGCAACAGCTCGGCGACCGCCCGGAGCATGACGTCACGGCGACGGCGGTGGCGGCGCCGGACGAAGCGCAGATGCCGCTCCAGATCACCGGAGTCCATCAGCCGGGCCAGGACCAGCTGGGCGAGGACCGGGTTGCCGAGGTCGGCGTAGCGCTTGGCGGCGGTCACGGCGTCGAGCAGGCGCGGCGGGACCAGCAGCCATCCCAGGCGCAGGGCGGGGGCGAGGAGTTTGGACACGCTCCCCGCGTAGCAGACCCCCTCGGGCAGCAGGGCGCGCAGGGCGGGGACGGGGGCGCGGTCGTAGCGATGCTCGGCGTCGTAGTCGTCCTCGATGACCAGTCCCCCGGCGGCCGCCCAGCCGAGCAGGTCCCGGCGGCGCTCGCCGTCGAGGACGACCCCGGTCGGGAACTGGTGCGCCGGCGTGAGCAGGACGGCGCCGGCCCCGCTCGCCCGGAGCCCGGCCACGTCCAGCCCGGCCCCGTCGACCCGTACGGGGACCGTCTCCAGCCGCCCGTACTCCAGTTGCTGCCGGGCGCCGAGCGAGCCGGGGTCCTCGACCGCGACCCGGTGCACGCCCTCCTCCCGCAGGACGTGCGCCAGCAGCGCCAGCGCCTGGGCCACGCCCGCGACGACGACCACCTCGTCGGGGTCGGCGCGGATCCCCCGGTTCCGGGCCAGCCAGCCGACGACCGCCTCGCGGAGCGCGGGCGCGCCCTGGGGGTTCCCGTAGCCGAAGTCCGCCGAGGTGAGCGCGCCGAGCACCCGGCGCTCGGCCTGCAGCCAGGCGGTACGCGGGAAGGCGGTGAGGTCGGGCACCCCGGGCGAGAGGTCGATCCGGCACGGTACGGCGCGCAGGGCGTCCACCGGCCCGCCGCGCGCGGGGGCGGCGGAGGGGGCGGAAGGGGCGGGGGCGGAGACGGGTGGTGGGGCGGCGACGACCACGGTGCCGGCCCGGCCCCGCCCGCTGACCTGGCCGCTCTCCGCGAGGCGCTGGTAGGCCTCGGTGACGAGCCCGCGGGAGACGCGCAGTTCGGCGGCGAGGACGCGGCTGGCCGGGAGCCGGCTGCCGACGGGGAGGGTGCCGTCGGCGATGGCGGCCCGCAGCCGGCCCGCGAGCCATTCGGTACGGCCGCCGGGCGGGACCGGACCCACGTCGAGCTGGAGGAAGTCCGAACCGCTCGGACTTTTGGACCCCTCGGAGGCACCCTCATTGGACCTGCTCATGGGGCCATTGTGCGGCCACGCTGGATCGCATGCACTCACCCCGCGCCTCTGCCTCCGGCTCCGTACCCACCGCCGGCCCCGTCCCCTCCCCCGGCTACGGCTCCGCATCAGACTCCGGTGCCGCGCCCGCCTCCACGGCGCTCCGGGACCTGGCGCCGGGCATCGCCGGGATGGCACTGGTCGGCAGCAGCGTCACGGTCTCGCGGGCGCTCGTCGACGCCCCGCTGTTCGCCACCCAGGCCGTCCGGTACGCGGCCGCCGCGCTGCTGTTGTTCGCCCTGGCCCGGGCCGCCCGGGTGCCGGTCCACCTGCCGCGCGGCCGGGAGTGGCTGTGGCTGGCGGGGATCGCGGCGGCCGGGCTGGTGCTGTTCAACGTGGCCGTGGTCCGCGGGGTGGCGCATGCCGAACCGGCCGTCATCGCCGTCGCGGTGGCCTCCGTACCGATTCTGCTGGGTCTGATCGGGCCCGTACTGGAGGGGCGGCGGCCCAGCCGTCGGGTGCTGCTGGCGGCTCCGGTCGTGGTGGCCGGGGCGGTACTGGTCGAGGGGACGGGCCGGACGGACGCCGCCGGGGTCGCCTGGGCGGCGCTCGCGCTGGGCTGCGAGGCGGCGTTCACCCTGCTCGCGGTGCCGGTGCTGCGTCGGCACGGCGCGTGGGGTGTGTCCGTGCACGCGGTGTGGCTGGGGGCGCTGATGCTGGTGGGGCTCACGGTCCTCTTCGAGAGCCCGGCCGAGGTGACCTCGCTCGATCGGTCGCAGTGGGCGGCGGCCGCATACCTCGCCGTCATGGTGACGGCGGTGGCCTTCCTGCTCTGGTACCGCACGGTGGCCGCCGTGGGCGCGGGCCGCGCCGGGCTGCTGACCGGGATCGCTCCCTTGGCCGCGGCCGGTGCCGGGGTCCTCGCGGGCAGCGGGGTCCCGGGCCCGACGGTGTGGGTGGGTCTGCTGGTGGTGATCGTGGGGCTGGCCGCGGGCCTGCGTCCGGAACGTGCCCCGTCGGCGGACGCGCGGGAGCCCCGCACCGACCGGGCTCCCGCGTCCCCTTGAGGCGCCCGGCGGGCCGGTGACGAGGATCCGGCCCGCGTCAGCCGCCTGTCCGGGCGGCAGGCGGGGACGGCGGGGGCGGTCCGCTCCCGCGCACGGCAGTCCGTACCGGGCGCGGCCGGCGTCCGGTCACATGCTCCGGCGCGCGTAGCAGAAGAGGTGCTCCTCGGGGCCCGCCCGGTCGTCGGCGGGCTGGAAGTGCGCGGTGTGGTGGTGCAGCACCTCCAGGCCGCGGTCGGCGAGCCTGGCCAGGTGGTCCGCCGTGGAGAGGCTGCTGACGGTGACCTCGTGGCCCATCCACTCGATGTCCAGGCCCCGGATGTCCCCCGGCACCGTGGCCATCACGAAGTACCCGCCCGGGGCGACCCAGGACGCCATGCGGTCCAGTGCTCCGGCGACCTCGGGCTGGTCCATCACCAGGAGCGGGAAGAAGGAGCAGACGGCGTCGAAGCCGGCCCGCCGGGGCGTGTATGTGCGTACGTCGGCCTGTTCGAAGTTCGCCTGCGGGACTCTGGCGCGGGCCAGTTCGACCATGGCCGCCGACACGTCGATACCGGTGACGGCGCAGCCGGCCCGGACCAGCGCCTCGGCGGTGGGCCGTCCCGTGCCGCTGCCCACGTCCAGCACCCGCGCCCCGGCGGGCAGTCGGGCGGTGAGCCAGTCAAGTGCCGCCAGCTGACCGGGCACTCGGCCGAACACTTCCTCGTAGCGCTCCCCCAGCTCGTCGAACACGTCTGCCGCCGACTTGCGTTGACTCATCGGGCCGCCCCTTCGTCTCGGGCGACCACCGTACCGGCCGGTGCGGTGGCGGGCGACGCCCCCGTTAGGATCTGGTGCCAGTGATCATCAAGGGGGAGCCCATGTCCAACGCCGACGCCGCCGTACTGAAACCGCTCGGACCGGAGGATCCGCAGGAGATCTCCGGATACCGGCTGCTCGCGAAGATCGGTGAGGGCGGCATGGGCTCCGTCTACCTCTCGCGGACCCGGGGGAACCAGCCGGTCGCCCTGAAGGTCATCCGCCGGGAGTTCGCCCAGGAGCAGGACTTCCGGGTCCGCTTCGAACGTGAGGTGCAGGCGGCCCGCCGGGTGCAGGGCTACCACATCGTGCCGGTCCTCGACCACGACACCAGCGGTGAACAGCCCTGGCTGGCGACCGCGTTCGTGCCGGGCCTGGCGCTCGACGACGCCCTCGCCACCCACGGCCCGCTGCCGCTGCCCGCGATGTTCCAGCTGATCGGCTGCACGGCGCAGGCCCTGCACTCCGTCCACGCCGCCTCGGTGGTGCACCGCGATCTGAAGCCGAGCAACATCCTGCTCGGTTCGAACGGCCCCTGGGTGATCGACTTCGGGATCGCACGGGCCACCGACACCACCCAGCTGACGCGCAGCGGCGGGTTCATCGGGACGCCCCAGTACATGTCGCCCGAGCACGCGCTCGGCCGCACGGTCACCCCGGCGACCGATGTCTTCGCCCTCGGGCTGATCGCCGCGGTCGTGGCCACCGGCCGCCACCCGTACGGCGACGGGGCGGGCCTGTCCATCGCCGCGGCGATAGCCAACACCCCGCAGCAGGCGCCGGATCTGACCGGCTACCCGGAGCCGCTGCGACAGCTGCTGGAGCGCTGCCTGCACGCCGACGCCGAGCAGCGGCCGCGCCCGGCCGAGCTCGCGGAGTGGTGCGGCCGAGTGGCGGGACGGGACCTGCGCGACTTCAACGGGTGGCTGCCCGGGCCGCTGGCCGCGGAGATCGCCCGCCGCGAGCAGTCGGCGCAGGCACAAGCCCAGGCGCAGGCTCCGTCCACGACTCCGGCCCCGGCCCCGGCGCCTGCCGCCGCGCCTGCCCCGGCGTCGGCTCGGACCCCGCCCCCGCCCCCGGCGTACGCGCCCACGCAGGCCTCCGGGCCGGTCCCCATGGCCTACGCGCCGACCCAGGCCCCGGTGTACGGCGCGCCCACCGCCGCCGCCACCGCACCGGCCTATGCCCACTCCTCCGCCCACGCCGCTCCGGCGGCGCCCGCGCCCGCTCCCCCGGCGCGCCGAAGCCGCGTACCCCTGGCCGTGGGTGCGGGAGTCCTGGCCGTCGCCGTCGCCGCGGGCGGTACCTGGTACCTGACGCGCGAGGAGGACAAGGGCGCGAAGCAGACGGCGGACGCCCCGAAGGACTCCGCGGCGCCGGTGGCGCAGGCCGACGGCCGGACCCCCTCGGCGTCCGCCTCGGCGTCGGCCTCGCCCTCCGGTCGCACCTACACCGCGGTGTTCAAGGACAGGCCCTTGAAGCTCCTGGCACCCAGGGAGTTCGGCAAGGTCAACGACGTCGACCTCGACTTCCCCAAGGTGGCCACCTCCGACGAGATCGGCTGGAAGGACCGGGAACTGGCCATGGGCTTCGAGGACATCAAGAACGGAACCTCGTTCGGCAAGAGCAAGGGTGCCACCCCCGAGGCGTGCGAGACCGGTGCGGCCACCGATCCCATCCCGGACCGCCTGCCGCAGTCCGACCTCAGCGGTGCGGACAGCGCCATCGTCCAGGGCGACCTGCTCTGCACCGTCACGTCCAAGGGCAACCTGGCCATGATCAAGATCGTCGGCGTCGAACCCTCGACGGACAGGCTGCACAAGGTCCCGACGTACCTCACCGAAGTGACGCTCTGGAAGCGGTAGTCGCTGCCGAAGACGGGGCATCGGCCGGTCCGGAGTGGCAGGATGCCCGGCCATGGGAACGAGAGACGACAGCGACGAGGCGTACGTCATCGGACTGTGCGACCGGATCCTCGGCGAGGACGCCCTGCCGCAGCACAGGTTCGACTGGCTGCTGGGCGACCCCGGAACGAGCGGTCGCCGCGCCAGGCTGCCGGTCGACGCCTACTGGCCCGGCCACGAGCTCGTGGTGGAATACCGCGAACTGCAGCACGACCGGCCCGTGCCCCACTTCGACAAGCCGGACCGGCTCACGATCAGCGGCGTTCACCGCGGTGAGCAGCGTGCCCTGTACGACGCGCGGCGCGACGTGGAGATCCCGGCGCACGGGCTGCGGCTGGTCGTCGTCCGCCCCGCCGACCTCGACGCGGACGGCCGCGGCCGTCTGCGCCGCACCGAGCCGGCCGACCTGGCGGCGCTGAGGACGATCCTCGCCCGCGGGAGCGCCGAGGACCGCGGGGACCGGCGGCCGGCCCCGTGACGGGGCGTCGCGGCCATGCACCCACGGCCCCGCACGCCTGTCACACGGGCCGTTCCATGCAGACGAGCAGGTCCCGCTCGTCCCACGACTCGGTGCGGGCGAACCCGAGCCGCTCGTACAGTGCGATCGCGCCCGCCCGCCACTTCCACACCGACAGCCGCACCGCACCGGTCCCGCTCTCCGCGGCCTGCGCGAGGGCGGCGGCGACCAGGCGGGACGCGATGCCCAGCCCGCGGAACTCCGGGGCCGTCCAGAGCCTCTTCACCTCGGACCGCCCCTCGGCCGGGGCGGTCACCACCAGGCAGCCCACGGCGGCGTCCCCGCTCATCGCGAGCAGCACGGTGTCCGCGGCGAACGCGGTTCGTGGATCCGCGATCTCCGCCCGGTAGCGGCCGGGCAGTTCCTCCACCCCGGCCACGGCCTCGCCCTTCTCGGCCTGGGTCCGCAGATGGTAGGCGGCCAGCAGTTCGGCCAGCCCGTCCCGGGCGGCGAGGGCACTGCCGGGCACGCGGACGACGACGACCTCGCGTTGAGCATTCACGCCACCGAGCATCGCATCCCCGCCGCACAGCCGTCCGGCCGGAGGGGTCAGGCGGGGACGAGGACCACGGCCGTCCCGTACGCGCAGACCTCGGTGCCGACGTCCTGCGCGTCGGTGACGTCGAAGCGCATCATCAGCACGGCGTTCCCGCCGCGCGCCTTCGCCTGTTCGATGAGGCGGTCCATGGCCTGGTTCCGGGTCTCCACCAGGGTCTTGGTGAGGCCCTTCAGCTCGCCGCCGATCATCGACTTCAGGCCTGCGCCGATCTGGCTGCCCAGGTGACGGGAGCGTACGGTGAGGCCGAAGACCTCGCCGATCACCCGCTCGACCCGGTAGCCGGGGACGTCATTGGTCGTCACGACGAGGACGCCGCTCTCGTGCGCGCCGGCGCCGCCGCCGTAGTCTTCGATACCCATGGCCCCCACTCTGGCGCGGGCCATCGCCTCCCGCACGCCGAACCGCGCGTTCGTAGCATCCGGGCGGCCACGCCCGGACCCGTACGCCAGGACCCCGGCCCGGCGTGGCCGGACATACCGCCCTGCCCCCGCAGCGGTGCACCTGCGTTGTCACGCCGCAGGGTGGGCGGTGACGTGCACGCGAACCCTTGCGCGTACTCCCCAGGTTGTATGGCGTCGCCCCCCAGGACAGTAGGCGGGTCTCCACCCGTGGAGGGGCGCGGTGGGGGCGGTCCGCCCGTAGATTTTCCTCTGCCGGTTCACCGGCCGGTACAGGCCCTGTACTCACGGGTCCCGGCGTGCGCGGCCGTGCCCGTTCGGGGGAGGGCGCGGCCGGCGCATCCCGAGTGGCCAAATTGGTCATATCGGGTTAAACGGCGGTGAGCCACCGGCACTAAGCGCCCCGTCCTCTCCATAGTCGTCCCTGGCAACCACCTGGTTGCCGCCCCGTGCCGCGCGTCGCGGCCGGGTGGATGTCTTCGTAGAGGAGCCGGCTCATGCTGAAGCCCACCAGAACCACCCTCGCTCTCGCCACCGGCAGCCTGGTTCTCGGTCTGGTCGGAGCGGGCGGCGCCGTCGCGGACGACGGTCCGACGGACAATCCGGCGCCGCAGGAGATCGTCGTGGGCGGGGCGCAGCCCGGGGTGTACCCCGCCCAGCGTGCCACCGGCCGGGTCGTGTCGAAGGGCCCGCTGACGGTCCGCAGCAGGCCGAGCACCCGCGCGCAGTCCCTCGGCCACGTGTACCCGAACACCAAGGTCCAGATCGCCTGCAAGAAGCACGGCGACAAGGTGAACGGCAACAGCATCTGGTACCGCCTGGCCGAGCGGAACAGCGACTGGGGCCAGGACGCCGCGATGCCCAAGATCGCGTACGACAAGGAGCGATGGGTCTCCGCCCGCTACGTCAAGAACCTCTCCGAGGTGAAGTACTGCCGCTGACCCGACCGCAGTCGGCATGGGGCAGTAGGCAGTAGGCAGTCAGTCCACCGGGCGTACGGCACGCGGGCCCACGCACCGCACTCCGTACGCCCGGACCCGCTCCCGCAGTTCGCGGTCGGCCGTGACCACGACACAGCCGCGCTCCGCATGGGCGGCGGCCAGCTCCACGATCCGGTCGTCCCCGCTCCCGGGCGCCGGGTCCACCCGTACGCCGGGAACGGACTCGATGCCCCGGGCGGCGCCCTCGACGACGAGGATGATCTCCTCGTCCCCGCCCCGCGCGGCCAGCAGGTCGCGCAGCCGGACGGCCGCGCCCCGCCGGTCCCGCCACCAGCCGTCCGGCACCGAGCCGACGACGTTCGCGCCGTCCACGATCAGCACGCTCGCCACGTGGCCGGACCCTCAGAAGTCGCCGTAGTTGACCTGCCAGGTGGGCAGGCCCATCCGGCGCCAGATCGCGACCACCCGGTCGCGGTCGTCGAGCGAGACCCGTACGGCGTACCGGTGACGCACGTGCGCGTCGAACAGCTCCGCCTTCACCACGTCGTCGCGGCGCGTGTCACCAGCCGCGCGCATCCACAGCTCGTCGTACGGCACCTCGTGGCGCCGCAGCCAGGACTCGGTCTGCGGGCGGTGTTCCTCGCCGCGCCCCGACAGCAGCACGATCACGTCGCCGTCGGCACGCCGGAAGGCGTCGAGCGCGTGCCGCACCGACTCGTTGAGCAGGTCGAGCTCGCAGCGCGAGAAGTCGTACGGTCCCCGGTCGCCGGTGATGGCGAGGGTGCCGTCGATGTCGCACATCACCGCGGCCGGCAGTGCCGGGTCGGGGACGTACTCCGTCACCGGAGGCGCGGCCACTCCGCTCGCCCCGCCGTTCATCCACTCCGCCGTCAGCCGCCAGCCGCCCTTGCGGACCTTCGCGTGCTTCTCGGCCAGGATGCGGATGATCTCCTCGCCGACCTGACGCTCCCGGGCGGCGTCCCGGCGCAGGCACTCCTCCAGCGGGACGTCGGTGAAGTCGTGCACGACGAAGGTCGCCAGACCGCCGACCGCGGCCTTGAGCCGCTTGGGGATGTGCTTGGTCAGGTGGGTGTTGTCGACGACCACGTCGAAACCGCCGTCGACCGCCGCGCGGACCGCCGCGTCCTGGACGGTCAGGACCGTCTGCTCGTGCGCGTAGCTGCGGCCCCGCCCGGGGTCGGGCAGGTCGAGCATGAGTCGCAGGTCGTCGAGGTTGACGCGGCGCATGCGGCCGCCGGCCTCGGCCTGCAGGGCGCGCGCGGCAGTCGTCTTGCCGGAAGCCGGCAGGCCCGTCATCAGGTGGACGACGGGCAGCGGGGCCTCCTCGGCAGCGGCCACGGGTGTCTCTTCGGACACGGGTCAGTTCTCCTCGTCGTTCGTGAAGGGGTCGGAGGTCTCCGGCCGTACGTTGCGCCACACGGCGAGCTCCGTGGGCCGGCCGTCCAGGCGCAGGAACATCGCGGGCCTGACCTCACGGTCGGGCAGTTCCTTCACGGCGCGGGCGAAGGCCCCTCGGTCGGCGGCCAGGTGTGCGAGCGACGCGTACGCCTCGTCGATGGCGCGCTCGCGCCGTGCGGCCTCGCCCTCAATCCGGTCGATCACCTCGCGCACCCAGGCGTCGAACTCGTCCGGCACCTGGTCCAGCAGCGCGTCCAGCGGCTTGCCGCCCGAGGCCTCGATCTCGGCGACCGTGGAACCGAGGCCCTGGGCGACCTGCTTGGCGGGCAGGCCGGCGAAGCGCTGGATGCCGTGGGCGCGCCAGATGTCCCGCTCGGTGACCTTGGTGAGCACGCGGTGGAGCCGTACGTACTCGGACAGCTTGGCCTTCGCGCGCACGCCGGAGGCGAACCGCAGCACGAAGCCCTCCGCCTGGGTGCCGGTCGCGGCGGCGCCGCCGGGCAGGGTGTTGGACTCGGTCAGTGCGACCAGCTCGTCGATGGGCATGGCGGGCCACACCGTGACGACCGAGCCGATCGCCTCCCAGTGGGACGCGGCCTCGGCGAGCGGGACCTCGGTGCCGTCCTGGCCGAAGGCGGCGAGGAGGACGAGGTCCCGGCGCTCGCCGTAGTCGACCACGATGCGGTTCTGCGGGTAGAGGATCTCCGCCAAGTACGTGGTGCCGGGACGCAGGGCGGCGGTGTCCCGGCCGTCGAGCCGGCGCTGGGCCCAGGTCGCCTGGGCGCTGATGAAGGACCCCTTGGAGGCGACCCGCCAGCGGCCCGCGTAGTGGAAGACGACGGCGAGGCTGCCGTCGACCTTGTCGTACACCTCGAACGGCTCGTCCGGGAGGGCGGGGGCGTACGGCTGGCCGGACTCGTGCTCGCCGACGTTGAAGAACTTCGGCAGCGGCAGGGCGACGATCGCGCCGGTGGTGTCGTCGGCGACGAGTCCGCGGCAGCGTGTGGTGACCTCGTTCCAGACGCGTTCGTACTGGGCCGTCCGGGTGTAGGTGTAGATGGACAGCGGCAGTTCGGGGTGCGACTTGCGGGTCACGTACCCGGCGTCGATCGAGTCCGCCAGCGCCTGTGCGGGCAGCAGGTCATGCAGAGTCAGGGTCTCCTGGCTCATGGGGTCCTCCCGGTTTGAGATGGCTCATTCTCACGTGCGGGAGGGTGTGCCCGGTAGTCAATTATGCCTGGTCGGGGCACCGCCCAGGCGGTTGATGTCGGCGGGCCGCAGGATGTGGCCGGGGACCTCGGTGCCGGGCGTGGCGACGGCGATCATGGCTCGGCCGAAGGCCTCGGAGGTGATGACGCTGTTCGGGGCGACCCATCGGACGAGGGGGACCAGGGGGCCGAGGACCGCGTAGAACATCCGGGAGATGCGGGCCTTCGAGGGCACGCCGCGCACCGGCTGGACGATCCCGGGGCGGAACATGTAGGCGCGGAAGGGCAGTTCCAGCAGGTCGTTCTCGGTCTTCCCCTTGACCCGGGCCCACATGGAACGGCCCTGCACGGTGCTGTCCGTGCCCACGCCGGACACGTAGACGAAGGTCATGCCGGGGTTGGCGGCGGCCAGCGGCCGGGCCACGGCGAGCGTCAGGTCGTGGGTGACGCGCCGGTAGGCCTCCTCCGTCATGCCGACGGAGGAGACGCCGAGGCAGAAGAAGCAGGCGTCGTACGCGGCCGGGTCGACCCCGGCCGCGGCAAGGTCGGACGGATCGTCCTGGACGCACTCGCGCAGCTTGGGGTGGCTGACTCCGAGCGGTGTGCGTCCGATCGCGAGGACGCTCCCGACCGCATCGTCGCGCAGGCATTCGCGCAGGACGCCCCGGCCGAGCATGCCGGTCGCACCGAAGAGGATGACGTTCACACGGGCAGCGTAGGCGTCTCGCCGACATCTCGCCGGACGACCCGGTCCGGCAGGATCTCGAAGAGACGACCTAGTGGGAGACGCAGAGCTCGTTGCCCTCGGGGTCGGCGAGGGTCGTCCAGACGCTCGGGCCCTGACGGCCCTCGTGGAGGTGCTTCGCGCCGCGGGCGACGAGGCGTTCGACCACCGTCTGCGGGTCGTCGGAGCCGGTCCGGACGTCGAGGTGGACCCGGTTCTTGACGGTCTTGGATTCGGGAACGAGCTGGAACAGGACGCGGGGCGCGCCCTCCAGACCCTCCGGGTGGCGGATGGCGGCTCCCACCTTCCAGACGAGGGTGCCGCGGTGGGTCTTGGTGTCGTCCTCGGTCGCGTGGCCCGCTTCGATCAGGCCGCGGATGAACGGCTCGTCGCTCGGCTCCACTTCCCAGCCCAGGGCGTCGGCCCACCAGTCGGCGAGGCTGTGCGGGTCGGCCGAGTCGATGGTCACCTGGAATGTGTAGGCCATGCCGGGACCCTACTGAGGTGCCGTCGTGACTGCCACACGGCGGCGTGCGCCAACCGGGGCCGCGTCATCGGCGCTCCGCCCCGCGCCGGGCGCCGAGATGAGAGGCGACCAGGGCGGCGAAGGTCAGCAGCCAGGCGCCCACGGAGACCCAGAGCAGTACCTCGCCCAGCGGGCGCAGCCAGGGGATGCCGGCCGGGTCCGCCACGGACAGGCAGGCGGTGGCCGTCATGCCGAGCGGGAAGACGGTGGCCCAGCGCCGGATGTCGTAGCGCGGCCTCGGGTGGCGCAGTTCGGCGGCGAGGAGGACGACGTACCAGACGAGGGACAGGACGAGCAGGGCCAGCGTGACGGTACGCAGGGTGCCGTGCGCCGAACCGGTCCATACGGGTGAGGCCGTGAGCTTGGATCCGGCAAGGGCCGAGATGGAAAGCGCACCGCCCGCCACCCAGTGGTCCCCCGCCCCGCCCACCACCTCTCGGAGGTCGAAACGGAAGAGGGCCGCCAGGTAGAGCAACAGCCCGAGGCAGAAGGCGGCCAGTGCCGCCCAGGCCAGCCAGTCCACATGCTCGGCGGTGGCGAGGGAGGCGGCGAGGACGGAGAGCCCCTGGGTGGCCACGCAGCCGAGGAACGCCGCCCCGGGCATGCGCTGCCCCCAGTGCCGGACGACGTTGATCAGCAGTCCCGGCCACACCACGGTCGCCAGCACGAGCAGCACGGCAGCGGCCGTCTGCCACCCCTGCGCCGAGAGCCGGGCTCCGATGACGGCTGTGGCGGCGACGGCCGTCAGCGCGGCCGGGGTGTCGGCCTCCGCCCGGAACCGTCCGCGGTCGCCCAGCAGCCGGAAGGTGAAGTCGGCGGCGAGTACGAGCCACAGCGCCCCGGCGACGGCGAGCGCGGCCAGCGACACCACCTCGTACCCGGTCAGGTGCAGGCCGACGGAGATGATGCCGGTGGCCATGACGGCGGCTCCCGCCGCCGGCGGGAGTCCGGTCCACCAGTCACGGCCGGGGAGGATGCTCACGCCTCCAGCGGACCCCACCGTTCCGCGGGCCGCCAGTGGACAGGGCCGACCGGCGCGGGAACCACACGGCCGGGCGGGCATGGTTCCTGCGCGCCGGTTCGAGCGAGCCTGCGCGCGATGCGCATGCGGGCATCCGGGCCGGTCCTGGGATCGGAGTCGGGCGCGGACCTGTCGGTCCGTCACCGGGGGCGGACCGGCGGGTCCCCGTCCCCCGTGCGCCGGGCGGGCGCTGCCGCGTCAGGGTGGGCCGCCCGGGTCCCCGGCCCGCCGGCCGCCGCGCGCGCCGACGGCGTGGCCCGAGGGGCGCGCTGTAGCGTCGGACGCCCTCGGTGGTGGCCGGAACTCGCGCTTGTCAGCCCAGTAAGGCCTACCTAACCTATGGCTCGCCCTCGATCGAGGGCCTCGGCACGACTTCGGGACCCGTCCCCTACCGAAGGAGCCTCCCCCATGAACGCCCGTCTCGACCATGCCCAGCCCTATGCCGTCGGCCTGTTCCGGATCGTCACCGGACTGCTCTTCGCCTCGCACGGGGCGGCCTCCCTCTTCGGTGTCCTCGGCGGTGCGCACGGTGGTGGCACCGTCGCGGCCGGAACCTGGCCCGGCTGGTACGCCGCCGCCATCCAGCTCGTCGCCGGCGCCCTGATCCTGCTGGGTCTCGGCACGCGGGCGGCCGCCTTCGTCGCCTCCGGCTCGATGGCGTACGCGTACTTCACCGTGCACCAGCCGGGTGCGCTGTGGCCGCTGCAGAACGGCGGCGAGGCCTCGGCGATGTTCTGCTGGGCCTTCCTCCTGCTGGTGTTCACCGGCCCCGGCGCGCTGGCGGTGGACGGGCTGTTCTCCTCGCGGTCCTCGGCCTCGGTCGGACGCCGGGACGAGAACCGCCCGGAGACCGTGACCGCCTAGATGAACAGCTCCTCGGCCATCTGACCGTTCGAACGCCCTGCCCCGCCGGGGTCGCGCTCGGCAATCCCTCGCCACGGCCCGCGGTGCCCCGCTCCTGCGGCTCCGCGGGCCCGGACGCGCGGACGAAGCTGCGGCTGAACGCGGCCTGTCGGACGGCCGTGCCCTGCCGGGCACGATGACCCGTCAGCTGCATGCGGTGTCTTCCGTGCGCAACTCGGCGGTGTGCTGCCGGTGTTCACGGAACCGATGGCCGGTCATGCAGGCGACACCCAGGGACAGGTACGGGATCAGGCTCGTGTTCATCGAGCCGTTCGGGCCGACCGACAGCAGTGCGGCGTCCGGGCACTCCACGCGAACACCATGACGAGGGCGAACGCGTCGGCGCCCGGACGGTGGCCGATAGCCTGGGTGCATGGAGGAACTGGGTGGGGTGGAGATCGTCGGCTTCGCGGACGCCGAGGCTTTCGAGAGCTGGCTGGCCGAGCACCACACGCGCCACGAGGGCGTGTGGATCAAGCTGGCCAAGAAGAAGTCCGGGATCGCGTCGGTCACCGACGACGAGCTGGTCGACATCGGGCTGTGCTACGGCTGGATCTCCGGGCAGCGGCGTGCCCTCGACGAGCGCCACTACCTGCAGAAGTACGTACCCCGCCGGCCCAGGAGCCTGTGGTCGCAGGTGAACGTCGACAAGGTCGCGGAGCTGACGGCCGCGGGGCGGATGCGCGAGCCGGGTCTGGCCGAGGTGCGCAGGGCGCAGGCCGACGGACGGTGGACGCACGCCTACGAGTCCCAGCGGACGGCGACGGTGCCACCCGATCTGGCGGCGGCGTTCGAGGCGGATCCGGAGGCCCGGAAGGCGTTCGAGGCGCTCGACCGGACCGGGCGCTACCAGGTGATCCTGCCGTTGCTCCAGGCGCTCACGCCGGAGACCAGGCGGGCCCGGCTCGACCGGGCGGTGCGGCTGCTTCGGGAGGACGCCCCATAGGCGCGGGGCGCGGGCGCAGGACGCGGGAAGGCGTCAGGCCTGGCCTCCCCGTGGGGGAGCCAGGCCTGGCGGGAGGCGGAGCCGCAGGTCAGGAGCGCTGGTCGCGGGCCTTCTCGGCGCGCTCCGCGTTCTTCTCCTTGATGCGGACCGTTTCCTTGCGGACCTCGGCCTGGGTGGCGCGCTCGCGCTGCAGCCACTCGGGGGCTTCCTGCTTCAGCGCTTCGATCTGCTCCGTGGTGAGGGGCTCGGTGACCCCGCCGCGGGCGAGGCCGGCGATGGAGACGCCCAGCTTGGCCGCCACCACCGGTCGGGGGTGCGGACCGTTGGCGCGCAGCTCCTGCAGCCACTGGGGCGGCTCGGCCTGGAGCGCACTCAATTCGCTGCGCGAGACGACACCCTCCTGGAACTCTGCGGGGGTGGCCTCGAGGTACACGCCCAGCTTCTTCGCCGCGGTCGCGGGCTTCATCGTCTGGGTGTTCTGGTGCGACGTCATGGTGTCAAGAGTATCGAGCGTGTGCGCTACCTCCGACCACGACCGGTAACCTTGCGGGGTGACAGGCTCGGAAGTACCAGTACCCCCTTCGTTCCGGCTCGCTTATGTCCCCGGGGTGACACCCAGCAAATGGGTGCGTATCTGGAACGAGCGGCTGCCCGACGTCCCCCTGACCCTGGTCGCGGTGTCCCCGACCGAGGCGTTCGGCGTACTGCGGGCGGGCGGCGCCGACGCCGGGTTCGTCCGGCTGCCGGTCGACCGTGACGACCTCAGCGCGATCCCCCTCTACACCGAGACCACGGTGGTCGTCGTCCCCAAGGATCACCTCGTGGCCGCGGCCGAGGAGGTGTCCACCGAGGACCTCGCCGACGAGATCGTGTTCCACCCCCTCGACGACACCCTGGCCTGGGAGCAGCTGCCGGGGAAGCCCGCGATCGAGCGCCCCGAGACGACGGCGGACGCGATCGAGCTGGTGGCGGCCGGGGTGGGCGTGCTCGTCGTCCCGCAGTCGCTCGCCCGTCTGCACCACCGCAAGGACCTGACCTACCGGACGGTCTCGGACGCGCCCGCATCGCGGGTCGCGCTGTCGTGGCCGCAGGAGGAGACCACCGATCTGGTGGAGGAGTTCATCGGGATCGTCCGCGGCCGGACCGTGAACAGCACGCGGGGCCGCGCGCCGACCCCGCCGCAGCCCAAGACGAAGCGCAAGCGCCCGGAAACGGGTGCGGGAGCGGGCGGCGCCGGCGGGGCTCAGCGGAAGTCGGGGGCCGGCAAGTCCGGGGCCGGCAGGTCGGGGTCCGGGAAGCCGGCGGGCAAGAACACCCGCGGCGGTTCCGGTGCCCCCAAGGGCGGCGGCAAGAGCGGCAAGCCCCGGCGCCGTCCGTAGGAGGACGTAGGGCCTGGGGAGCTAAGCCCGTACGGACCGAGGACGGGATGGGCCCGGTCCAGTACCGGCTGGGCCCGTGACGGCCTGGCTTCGGGGGTCCGGATCGCCTCTCGGTGTATGCAGGGGGGATGTATCTCCGGCGGTCGCACGCACGACACCACCACCCGCAGGTGAGGCACGCACAGCTGGCGGTTCCGTTCGCGCTGATCGCCCTGGTGACGGCGGTCGACCTGATCGCTCCCCCCGAGGTGCACCTGGGACCTTTCCTGGCCGCGGCACCGGCGGTGACCGCGTCGTTCGCGGGTCCCCGGATGACGGCCCTGGTGGGTGTGGTCGCCGTACTGGCGCAGATCGTGGTCGCGGTGGGCAGTACCACCGTGACCGACCTGAACCACACCTTCCAGATCATCGCACTCGTGATGATCTCGGTGTTCGTGACCTTCTTCGCCCACCTGCGCGAGGTGCACGAGAAGGAAGTGGTCCAGCTGCGTTCGGTGGCGGAGACCGCGCAGGAGGTGGTCCTGCGGCCCCTGCCGGACCGGATCGGTCCGCTGGGTGTCGCCTCCGTCTACCTCGCCGCCGCGGCCGAGGCCCAGATCGGCGGCGACCTGTACGCCGCCGCCCGGACGGCCACGGGAACGCGGCTGATCATCGGCGATGTCCGGGGCAAGGGGCTGGACGCGGTCGGGGACGCCGCCCTCGTCATGGGCGCCTTCCGGGCCTCCGCCCACCAGGAGGCCCGGCTGCCGGGCCTGGTGGACTACCTGGAAGCCGCGGTCTCCGCGGACCTGGACGGCGGCGCCGGGGACGAGGGGGAGAGCTTCGTGACCGCGGCCGTCCTGGAGATCCCCGACGCCGGGCAAGTGCTGCACCTCGTCAGCTGCGGCCATCCGCCGCCGCTGCTCGTGCTGCGCGCGGGCGGAGCCGTCCAGCTGGAGGTGCCGCGGCCCGCGCCGCCGCTGGGTCTCGCCGGACTCGTGGCTTCGGACGTCACCGCGCAGACCTTCGCCTTCGGCGACGGCGACGTCCTGCTCCTCTACACGGACGGCGTCCTGGAGGCGCGCGACGGGTCGGGCGCCTTCTACCCCCTGGCGGAGCGCGTGACCGCGTGGTCGGGCCTGGCGCCGCAGGCCCTGCTGGACCGATTGTGCGAGGACCTGCTCGCGCACGCGGCCGGGCACCGGCTCGACGACGACGCTGCGATGGTGGCCATCTCTCGTCCGTTGCGCCCTTAGGGGGTGTCGGGCCGGACCCGGTTTGCCAGAATCGGATCATGCTGACCCTCGGAACGATCGTCATGGGCGCCGCGGACGTGCGCCGGGCCGCCGAATTCTGGACCCGGGCGCTGGGATACGTACCCCGCGACGGCGAGGTGGACGACGGCTGGACCGTCCTCGTCCCGGCCGACGGGGCAGGCGGTCCGGGCCTGGCCCTCGGCCGCAGTGTCAGCCCCGTACAGGAACACCCGCGCGTCCACCTCGACCTGTACGCGGCGGACGCCGCGGAGCAGGGGGCGGAGGTGGCGCGACTGGTGTCACTGGGTGCCCGGCAGGTCGACTGGGACTCCTATCCGGAGGACCCCGACTTCGTCGTGCTGGCCGATCCCGAGGGCAACCGCTTCTGCGTCATCGACGCCACGCACGGCTGACCCGGGCCGGCCGGGACAACGGGAACGGTCCGGACGACCGAGTCGGCCGGGTCAGGTCAGAGGGCCAGGGGGTAGAGGGTCAGAAGGTCAGAGGGTCAGAGGGTCAGAGGGTCAGCGTGCGCCAGCCCTGCGTGATCTGCTCGCGGACCGCGCCCGCGTCCGGCAGCCTCGGGTCCGGCCCCTGGGGCCCGGTCAGCAGCTCGACCAGGGCCGCGCCGTCCGCCGGGCGCCCGGCGGGATCCGCGGTCAACGCCCGCCCGACGGCGGCCGCGAGGGCCGGATCGAGCGCCCGTACCGCCTCCAGCGCGGCGGGCTCGGGACCGGTGTCCACGATCCGGCGGATCACCGCGCCCGTGCTCGTCGCCGAGAACGGACTGGTGCCGTGGGCCGCGCACACCACGCAGCAGGCCCACGCCCACACGTCGGCGGCCGTCCCGACACGCTCGTCGCCGAACTGCTCCGGTGCCATGTAGGTCAGGGTGCCCGGTCCGCCGCCGGTGCGGGTGAGCCGGGTGCCGTCCACGAGCGCCGCGATCCCGAAGTCGAGCAGGCGCGGTCCGGCAGTGGTGAGCATGATGTTGGCGGGCTTGAGGTCCCGGTGCACGAGGCCGAGCCTGTGCACACCGGAGAGCGCCACGGCCAGCGCGAGGGCCAGGGCGCGCAGCGCCTCCGGGGAGCGGATCGGGCCCTGCTCCCGCAGGTGGACGTCGAGGGGCCGTCCGTCGAGCAACTCCATGGCCAGGTACGGGCGTCCGGCGTCCACCCCGGCGTCGAGCACCCGGGCGGTGTAGGCGCCGGACACCATGGACAGCACCTCCACCTCGCGCTCGAAGCGCAGCAACAGCTCGGCGTGGTCCAGGAGTTCGGGGTGGATCGTCTTCAGGGCCACCTGGGTCGCCGCCCCCTCGCGCCGGGCCAGGTACACCGTTCCCATCCCGCCGGCCCCGATCCGGCCGAGCAGCTGGTATCCGGCGATCGTGCGCGGCTCGTTCGGGTTCAGCTCCTGACAGGCGACCTGCGGCACCGCTCCGGTGCTCCGGTCGGCCTGCGTCGGAAGGTACGGGACCTGCCGCGCGGGCGGGAACGAGGGCGCCGGCGGAACCAGCGGGGTCAGCGGCGCAAGCGGCGGGGCCGTGGCTGTGGCCGCGGCCGCGGGCGTGACCGACGGAGCGATCGAAGGCGCGACCGAGGGCGTGACCGTGACGGGGAGACCTCCGCCGGCACGGGCCGTCCCCCGGGCCCTGGAGCTGGCGATGAGGGCGACGGCCTGGAACACGAGGGCGGCCAGCAGCACCCCGACGGGTGCGAACACGCCGACGGCCACCCGGAGGGCGAGCAGGGCGGCCGTCCGCGGGCCGTTCGGAGACGGCGCCCCGGGCTGCGCGGGTGCACCGGCGGTCAGCAGGCTGCGCTGCGTCAGGAACCACAGCAGGAGCCAGAGCGTTAGGGCGACGATCGCCCCGCCGACGAAGTAGGTCCGGGCCAGCGTCAGAGGCAGGCCGAACTCGATGGCCAGGGGGAACGCCTGCCCCCAGGCGGCCGGTTCCGCCAGCATGTCCAGGCCGGGAAGGGACCGGCGCAGCATCAGCAGCAGCGCCACCAGGACGGCGCCGCCGCCGAGCTGTACCACCAGCTCCCCGACGACGGCCGCTCTGCCTGGCGCCGCACGCCCGTCCCGGGCGGCCGACACCCGCTCGCGCACGGCATCCTGGGCGCGCAGGAGCAGCGGCAGTGACAACAGCCGCACCACGAGCGCCGGACCGGCCACGGCCAGGACACCCACACTCAGTGACGTGTCCACCATCTCCGCCATGCTTCCCCCGAAATCGCCCCGTGCGCCCGGTCGGCCGGGCAGGTGGATATTAGTCCGTCACCGACCCCGACGGGCGCCGTAACCGTGCCCTCCCCCGGCTTCCCCCCGGCTTCCGTAGCCCGCCCTTACCTCCACCTTAAGTGGAACCTAAGGCTCATCGCCGCCGTACAGAAACGAACGAATGTCCGTTTCGGTGCGGCTAGCGTGCTGCTCGATCCCCCAACTCCCCAGTAACACAGAGGCAGGCACGTGATGGGCAGCACAGTCGGGCACCGGCGCAGGACGAGTCGTACGGCGAAGGTCACGGGCGCGATCGTGGCCGCGGCGGTGATTGGTGGGGCGGCCTTCGCGTTCACCGGTACGGCGCAGGCGACCTCCGTCGGCGCCGTGTACACCAAGTCCAGCTCCTGGAGCGGCGGTTACACCGGCCAGTACGTGATCACCAACGGCACCGGCCGGGCGCAGTCGGACTGGACCCTCCAGTTCGACCTGCCCGCAGGAACGAAGATCGACTCGCTGTGGAACGGCACCCACACCGTTTCCGGCAGCCGCGTCACCGTGAAGCCCGCCGCCTGGAACGCGCAGCTGGCCGCCGGGGCCTCCGTCACCGTCGGCTTCGTCACCAGCGGCACCGGTACCCTCGGCGACCCGACGGGGTGCCTGATCAACGGGGTGAAGTGCTCGGTGGACCAGGGCGCCACGGCCCAGCCCAGCGGACGCCCCACCGTCCGGCCCACCGTCACCGCGAGCCCGGCGCCGACCGCACCCGCGACGTCCGCCGCGCCCACCGGGACCAAGTCGCCCTCCCCCACGGCGACCGCCCCCGTCCCCACTCCCGCCCCCGGTGGCGGCGGCGCGCGCTTCGCCCCGTACGTGGACACCTCGCTCTACCCCTCGTACGACCTGCTCGACACCGCGACGAAGACCGGCGTGAAGGAGTTCCACCTCGCCTTCATCACCTCCGGCGGCGGCTGCGCACCGCTGTGGGGCGGCGTCACGGATCTCGCGAACGACAAGGTGGCCGCCCAGATCGGTGCGCTGCGCGCCAGGGGCGGCGACGTACGGGTGTCGTTCGGCGGGGCCGCCGGGCACGAACTGGCCCTGAACTGCGCCACCGTGGACGACCTGACCGCCGCGTACGGGAAGGTCGTCGACCACTACCGGCTCACCAAGGTCGACTTCGACATCGAGGGCGCCGCCCTGCCCGACACCGCGGCCAACGCCCGCCGCGCGCAGGCCATCGCCCGGCTGCAGAAGTCCCACCCGGGTCTGGACGTCGCCTTCACGCTGCCGGTGATGCCCGAGGGCCTGACCCAGCCGGGCGTGGCCCTGCTGGCCGACGCGAAGAAGAACGGCGTGCGGGTCGACGCGGTCAACATCATGGCGATGGACTACGGGCCCGCGTACAGCGGGGACATGGGGCAGTACGCGATCTCGGCCGCGACCGCCACCCAGGCGCAGATCAAGGGCGTGCTCGGGCTCTCCGACGCTGCGGCGTGGAAGGCCGTGGCCGTCACCCCGATGATCGGCGTCAACGACGTCGTGAGCGAGATCTTCACGGTGGAGGACGCGACGCAGCTCGTGGGCTTCGCGGCGTCGAAGGGAATCGGCCGGCTGGCCATGTGGTCCTCCACGCGCGACAAGCAGTGCGCGGCCGGTGCGGTCAACCACGCGGATGCGACGTGCAGTTCCATCCTCCAGGAACCGCTGGCCTTCACCAAGGCGTTCTCGGCGCTCAAGTAGCCGCTCGCGCGCCGCTCGAGGCCCGAACGGCGGCCGACGGGTACCGCGGCGGCGGTGAGACCCGTCGGCTCCGCCGCCGCGCCCGTCCCCCACGCCCGTCCCCCGCGCCCGGGCCTCGTGACCGACCTGCGGTCCGCAGGCTCCAGCGGTGGCGGACCGGGCCGGGACTCGGCACCCTGGTGGGCCTGATGGTCACCTACAACGCCGTCGGGCCGCCCGGAAGGATCGCCCTCTACGGCATCGCCCTGTCCCTCGTGCACGTCTTCCGTACCGCCGAACATCCACGAGGTGGTGCCACCGGTGCTGGCCGGCGTCCTGGTGTGGGGGATGGCCCTCCTGGACGTCATCCCCGGCGCCCACCCCCAGGTCCCGGCGGGCGCCAGGGCCCTGTTCACCCTCGGAGCCCCCGTCGCCCTCACGGCCCTGGCCTGCTGGGAAATGCACCGTCCGCGCCGTCTCCACGGCCTGACGATCCGTGCCGCCCCGGGCCGCTGAGGTCCCGATGACGACACGTCCGGTAACCCTCTGTGTTTAGCGGCCCGAAATTCGGTAACAAGAAGTAGTGACAGGCAGTCAATACCCGACGGAAGGCAGGAACATGACCCTCGGCACCGTGCTCATCCTCGTCGTGGTCCTCGCAGTTGTCGGACTTCTGATCGCGGCCCCCAGCGCCACCGTCCGGCGCAACCCCTTCCCGGGCCGCCGACAGCGGGCCGGGCACCGCCGCTCGCGCACTCCCCGGTCGAACCGGGTACCCCCGCAGCGGGGCATCCAGCACCACGCGCGCTGACGGCGGGACGGACTGCGGCCGCACGCCCCCGCCGTCAGACCGACGGCGGGGGCGGGAGCTGGGGCACGAGCGGGCCCTGCGCGAGGATCCGGGCCGCGGCGAACTCCTCGCGGGAGGCCTCCTCGGCCAGCTCCAGGTAGCCGTAGGCGTCGTCGCCGACGGGGATCCGCAACGGCGTGGGTCCCTGGGCGGCGACGATGTCGAGGACCCGCGCGGCGAAGTCCTCGGGGCGCCCGGTCTCCGGGTTCTCCGCGAGACCGCGGGCGCCCTCGAGCATCTCGCGGTTCGTCACGTCGTAGGCCGGGACCCGACGCTGCGACTGGGCCATGGACGTGCCGTAGCGGGTGGCGAACATCCCCGGCTCCACCACCGTGACGCGGATGTTGTGCGGGGCCGCCTCGACGGCCAGGGTCTGGCTCATGCCTTCCAGGGCGTGCTTCCCGGCGACGTAGGCACCCAGGCCCGGGAAGGCGATCCGGCCGACCACGGAGGAGATGTTGACGATGTGGCCGTGGCCCTGGGCGCGCATCAGCGGCAGGACGAGCCGGGTGAGCCGCCACGGGCCCACGACCAGGGTCTCCAACTGGTCGCGCAGTTCGGTGTCCGAGACCTCCTCGACCGCACCGAACATTCCGATGCCCGCGTTGTTGACGAGGATGTCGATGCCGCCGAGACGGTCGACGGCGCTACGGACGGCCTCCTCGCAGGAGGCGGCGTCCCGCAGTTCGAGCGGCACCGGGACGATGCGGCCGGGCCAGGCGGCCGCGAGGTCTTCCAGGTCTGCGGTCTTGCGGGCGGTGACAGCCAGTTCGTCCCCTGCCCGGGCCGCGGCCGTGGCCAGCGCGTGCCCGAGGCCGGAGGAGCATCCCGTGACCAGCCAGCGTCGTCCCATCGTTCCCCCGTGACGAGTGAGTTGTTCCGGACCGTGGTGATGACGGCCATCGTCGGGGGGCGGCCGTCCGCGGTCATCCCCTCCCGCGGGGGCGTGCGGAGGCGCGCGGGCGCACGTACGGGCGCGCAGAGCGCGGCCCCACCCCCGGGCCGCCGCCGGGCCAGGACGTCCTCAGACGGGGTCGGTCGCAAAGAGCTCCAGGTGGGAGCAGCGCGGGCAGCGGTACGCCTCGATGCGCCGCCGGGGCCTGCCCAGCCGTTTGGCACCGCCGAACAGACCGCGTTCCAGCGGCCCGGCGATCCAGCGCGCGTACCCCCGGGCCCCCTCCCCCGTGTCCTCCACAAAACCCGGCTCCAGGCCGACGGCATCGCAGTACGTGCATCTCATCGCGTCCACGGGTCGAGTCTAGGAAGCGGGCCACGGCCACAACGCACCCACCCGGCCGCCTACCCGCCGCCCGCAGGTCCGGCGGGTAGGCGGCCGGGTGAGGAACTTCACCGCGGGGGGTGCCCCCGGACCGCGGCCCTCGTTGCTAGATTGTCCGGCGGCCGGTCCAAGGCCCCGGACGAGATGCGCCGTACCCGGTTACGCACGACGACGCGCGAGGTGCTGCACGAGCAGCGCCGTCCGCTGTCCGTACCCGGGCAGTGTCCTCGTCGAGCAAGATGGGCCGAACGCCATGACCGTGCCACTCACCCGCAGCCTGTACCGGACGACCGCACACGCCGCGGGGGGCCGTACCGGATCCGTCCGCACGGACGACGGACGCCTGGACGTACGCCTGGCCCCGCCGCGCAAGAAGGTGCCCGGCACCACCAACCCCGAGCAGCTGTTCGCGGCCGGTTTCGCCGCCTGCTTCACCTCCGCGCTCGCGGAGGTCGCCGCCGAGTTCGGGGCGGACGCCTCCGCCGCGCGGGTGGCCTGCGAGGTGGAGCTCGGCACCACGGACACACCCGCCGGCTACGGCCTCGCGGTGACCCTCACCGTCGGCCTGCCCGGGTGGCGGGCGGCGGACCTCCAGCCCCTGCTCCACCGGGCCGACGCGGTCTGCCCGTACTCGCAGGCCGTGCGCGGCAACGTGCCGCTGACGCTCCTGGCCGTGGACGAGCCCGCCGCCGATGACCGCGCCTGAGCCCGGGCCGGCCGGGCGCCGGCCGGACCTCCCGGACGGCCCGGACGTGCCCGGCGTCCGCGTGCCCGACCACGGCGCCTGGCTGCGGCGCGGCATCAGCCGCAACGGCGGACCCCTCGTCGAGGACCGCGAAGTGGTGTGGCTGCAGGCCGGGTCGTACTACGCCGACAGCCGCGGCTTCGCAGGTACGACGTCCTTCGACGGCTCCCAGGTGCACTTCCACCACCTCACTGGCGAGCCGGGCGAGGACGCCGGTACCTTCCGGTGGGACGGTGCGAACCTCGTCGAGCGGGGCACGAACCCGGACGGCTCCACCTTCCTGGAGATCTGGACCCCTCTGCCCGACGCCGACGCCGACGGCGTCTGCGGCTCCTGGTCCGGCCAGGACCATCACGTGGTGCGCGTCGGACGCCACGTGGTGCACGTCGATTCCCGCGCCGGCGCGTACTGGCGGCTGTAACCCCCGTGCCGCTCCCGCCCGGTGGGGGCCCGCCGGGTATCCCCTCGGCCCACCCCTCCCGCCCGGGCCACGGCATACTGACAGGCGAATGACGTCGGCAGGCCACGCCGAGCAGACCGGTGAGGGAGGGCTCGGATGACGCACCTGTTGTTCGAGAGCGGTGACCTCGGGGCCACGGAGGCTTTCCTGTCCTCCGCGTACACCCCCATGCAGATCGGCGGCCGTCCCGCCGACACCAGGGCACGGATCTCCCGTACCGCGGTCGGCGGGCTCAGCGTGGACCGTCTGTCGTTCGGCTACACGATGGGCTACGACGCGGGCTGCCTGGGCAAAGTGTGCCTGGTAACGATGCACAGCGGCAGCATCGTGGACACCACCGGCGGCCGCGAGGAGATCTACGGTCCCGGCGAGACCTTCCTCCTCGCCCCCCACGACCGGCCCTACGAGGGGCAGGTCCGCGCGGCCCGGTACACGATCACGATGTTCGACCCCCGCCTGCTGAACCGGGTCGCCTCCCTGCCGGGGGAGAAGGACGTACGGATCACCGGGGCCCGGCCGGTCGGTCCGGCCGAGAACCGGCGGCTCGGCGCGGCCGTCGCCTACCTCCGCGACCACGTCCTCGACGACACCGCCGCGTACGCCGACGGTGACGGCGACGGCGACGACCTGCTGGTGTCCACAGCCGTCCAGCACCTCGCGGCCACGGTGCTCCGGACCTTGCCGAACAGCGCCCGGGCCGACCGGGCCACCCCGGCGGACACGCGCGACGCACACAGCGACACCCTGCGCCGGGCCGTCTCGTTCATCGAGGCCAACGCCCACCGCGACATCACGCTCGCCGACATCGCCGCCTCCGTACCGGTCACGCCGCGTGCGGTCCAGTACGCCTTCACCCGCCACGCCGGGACCACACCGCTCGGCCACCTCCGCCGCGTACGGCTGGCCCGCGCCCACGCCGAACTCCGCGCCGCCGAGCCGTTCGGCCCCACGACCGTCGCCGCCGTCGCCGGACGGTGGGGCTTCGCCCACCAGGGCCGCTTCGCCGCCGCCTATCGTCAGACGTACGGAGTGGCGCCGTCCGTCACCCTCAGAGCCGCCGGACCCGGCTGACCCGACCGCGACGACGGTCGGGGCGCCGCGGTCAGGGCGTCGCGCGGGCCGTCCCGTCGCCCGCTTCCCCCGGCCCGGGGACGCCCAGGTTGAACAGCAGATCGGCGCCCGTGATGGACAGCAGGCGCATGAACTGGGGCCCGGGGCCGGCGAGGATCAGGGTGCGCCCGTTCGACTCGCACAACGCGCGTGCGCGCAAGAGGGCGTTGAGGCCGGCGGAGTCGCAGAACGCGAGCCGCGTGAGGTCGATGACGACCCGCTCCGGAGCCCCGGGATCGGCGCACGCCCCCAGGAGCGCGCTGTTCAACGCGTCGACGTGGTCGAGGTCCATGTCACCGGTCACGGTGACCACGCTGCGGTCGACGCCGGTGACGACCGTGACGCTGTGCGGACCGTGGTCGGCCAGCGGGCTCATCTCGCTCCTCCCGTCGATGCACGGGTGGACCTTCGCCGGCGACCACCCGGACACGACGCTATCCGGGCCCGGGGCGGCGCACAGCCCCGGAAACGAAGGAACGCATGTGTTCGTTTCGTGGACAGGCGGCCACCCCGGCGGTGCGCCGGGGCGGCGTCCCGTCAGGGCAGCAGACCCGCCGGGAGGTATTCGTCGTACGTCGAGGCCGACCCGCCGGTGGCCTGGCGGATCAGGTCCCCGATGGGATCGGCGGCCTCCTCGGATTCCGGCGCCGGCGTGCCGAGTCGGGCGGCGACGTCCTTGCGGAGGGTCGGGAGCAGGGCGTAGAGGCGGTCTCCGGGGCAGGAGGTGGCGTTGAAGTCCCGGTGGCCGTAGATCTCCGAGGCGGGCAGGCCGTACTGGTCGCAGATGTGGGCGCACAGGTCGGCCAGCGCCGCGTACTGCGCCGCGGGCGGGACCTGTGAGGTGTAGGTGCCCTCGTTCTCGATGCCGATCGACACCGTGTTCTGGCCGACGCAGTGCGCCGCCCGCACCTGGCGGGTGCCGCCGCGCAGCTCCGCCAGGCTGTGGTGGCGTCCTTCCAGTACGAAGGCCCCGCGGCTGATGGTGAAGTGCTGACCCGTGTCGATCCAGCCCTGCGCGTCCATGTGGTACGTCTGGATCGCGCGGGCGAGGGCGAAGGCGCGCTGCTTCGAGTAGTCCGTCACGTTCGCCGTCGCGGTGTGGTGGACGACGATCCGCTCGGGGCGGTTGGCCAGGATGGCGACGGGTTCGGACGCCGCCCGCGCGCCCCAGGCGGCGCAGCCGATGATGTCCGGGGTCGCGGCGGCGGAGTACGCCCGCCCGGCCGCGGCGAGCGGCAGGGCCGCGGCGGCGGCCAGGGCGAAGACCCCCGTGAGCAGCGACCGGCGGGTGTGGGGGGCCGCGGCGCGCTCCGGCGGCTGATGCAGTGCGGAGAAGGTCATGCGGCGCCATTGAAGGGGACCTCGGCACCACGGGCCGCGCAGACACACCGCGCGCATGCGGACTGTCCCCGACCGGCCCCGCCCCGAAGCGTGACCGGGCCGGCTCCGTACGGGTGGGGCGCGCGACGTGTGACCATCGCAGGATTCACTCGTTTGACGCGGGCGTGAGCACCTCTCAGAGATTCGGCTCCGCCGCCGTCGAGCACGCCGAGGCGGTCCTTGTCGAGCAGTACCCCCGCCTGGTCCGGCTCGCCTACCTGACGCTCCCGGACTCCCTGGGCCGGCACACCCGCGTCCTGCTGGCCCACAAGGCCGTGCAGCGGGCCCTGCCCCGCTCCGGTTCTCCGGTGGCCTCCGCACCGGCCGAAGGCTCCGCGGGCGACCCCGACGGGCCCCTGACGCTGGTACGTGCCCGCGTCCTGCGCGCCGCCCTCACTCCCGCGGGTCCCGCGGCCCTCGTACGGGCCCGCGCCGGATGGCCACCGGTCCCGCCGTTCGTGTGGGGGCTACGGCTGTGGCCGCCCGCGGGCGGGATCGACGAGGCCGCCCGGACGCTGGCCGGCGCATCCGCCCCGGTCCGGGCGGCGTTCGTCCTGCACCACTTGGACGACCTCGCCGAGGACGAGGCCGTACGTCTCCTCGCCCGGGCCGGGGCCGCCGATCCGGCGGGCGCTGTGCAAGACGCCCTCACCCTGCCGGTCGGGGAGCCGCTCCTACTGGCCCTGCGCCGGCCCGAGTTCGACGCGAGCGTCGTCAGCGCCCGCCCGACCGACCTGCTGCGCCGTCGCCGCCGGGCGCGGGCCGCCTGGGCCGCGCTCGCCACCCTTGCGGTCACCCTCACCGCGCTCTCCCTCCACGGGCCGCCCCAGGGTCCCGGCATGCGGCCGGCGGCCGGCCCCGCGGCCTCCGGGGTGCTGGACCCCGCCCGGCTCGAGCGCGTGCCCGCCGAGGCATGGGCCGACACCGCCCGCGTCGACTTCACCGCCTGGCCGGCCCGAGGCGGCCGGACCGGCGACCGCGACCTGCTCGCCCGTGCCCTGCGCGTATGGGCCGCCCCGGGCACGAACCCGGTCACCACGACGCCGCGCACCACGGCCGACCCGCCGGCGCGGCCGCCCCAACTGCTGTACGCGGGCGAGCTGGACGGCCGGGCCGTGGTGCTGCTGCGCGACGGGGACCGCATGGTGCGCTACGCCGAGCCCGCCACCGGGTCCGGCGCCCGCACGCTCGACGTCGCCCGTACCGACGAGGCCGGGGTCACCACCGCGGCCGCCCTCAGCCTGTCCCGGGACCCCGGCGGGGCGGCGGCCCGCTATCTCCTCGCCCCCTGGATCGCCCGCGCCGCCACCCACGACCTGCAGCGGCCGGGCGACCCGGCCCGCCCGCTCGCCGTGGCCGCCGACGGGGTCACCGCCCCGGCCGCCGTACCCGCCGCCACCGGACCCTGCGCGTCCTGGCCCGTCCTCGAACTCACCTCCTCGACCCGTGTCGTCGAGAAGCACTCCTTCGTGCTGGCCGACCTCGGCGCGCTGTCCCCCGTGCACCTGACGTACACGCCCCTGCCGGACGGGCCCGGCGCGGCGCCCGCCCGCCAGCCGCGCGAGGCCACCGGCCCCGAGGCCCGAGCTGCCTGGGCGCCCCAGGCCTGCCGGCTCGGCGAACTGCGCGGCGGTGCGTACCGGGCCGTCAACGTCTGGGACTTCGCCGCCGGCCAGCTGCCCGACGGCGGCGGGCGCGCGGTCTGGTCCTGCACGCGGGCCTCCGGATGGGCCGGGCCCGGCGACGTGCTGGTCCGGCTGCGCCCCGAGTCCGGAGCTCCGCAGGACGTGGCGAGCGCCCGGTCAACCGCCGCCTGCGGACGGTTCGGGCAGCACCTGCTCGCGGGCTTCCGCTGGCGCTCACCGGCCGGCCGCTGGTACCTGCTGGCCGCCGGAAGCCGTCAGGTCACGGGCATCACGGCGACGGGGGCCGTCCGCGCCGAAGCCGCCACCCGTACTCTGGCGGCTCCCTGGTCCGGCGCGGACGGGCCGGTGACCCTGACGGGAACCCTGGCCGGCGGTGGCACGCTCAGCGCCCTCGACGGAGCGGGAGGCGGCCGGGACTGACCGGCGGCGGGTCCTGGACGGGGGCGGCGATCAGCCGGAGGCGCGTCCGGCACGGGGGCGAAGGTCAGCCGGAGGCGGAGGTCGGAGCCGGCTTCGCCACCGACAGGGGCTCGGCGATGTCCTCCAACGAGCGCCGTTCGGCCTTGACCGCAAGGAACGCCGCCACGAGACCGGCCGCGCACATCAGTGCGGCACCGATCCGGAAGGCGAGCGCCGTGTCGCCGACCACGCCCGACTCGGTGAGGTCCGCGAAGATCAGCGGACCGCTGATGCCTCCTGCCGCGGTGCCGAGCGCGTAGAAGAAGGCGATGGCCATGGCACGGGTCTCCATGGGGAACACCTCCGAGACGGTCAGGTACGCGCTGGAGGCACCCGCCGACGCGAAGAACAGCACCACGCACCAGCAGACCGCCATCGTCGTCGCCGTGAGCGAGCCGCGGTCGAACAGCCAGGCCGTCGCGAACAGGAGCACGCCCGAGAGCAGGTACGTGGAGGAGATCATGATCCGGCGCCCGACCGTGTCGAACAGCTTCCCGAGCAGCAGGGGGCCGAGGAAGTTGCCCGCGGCGATCACGGCGAAGTAGTAGCCGGTATGGCCCGTGGGGACGTCGAAGAACGTCGTGAGGATGGTGCCGAAGCCGAAGGTGATGGCGTTGTAGAGGAACGCCTGCCCGATGAAGAGCGACAGGCCGAGGACGGCGCGGCGCGGGTAGCGGCCGAAGACCGTCCTGGCGATCAGGCCGAAGCCGATGCTCTTGCGCTGCTGGATGGTGATCTCACCGGCCGGCGGCGGGAGCGGCTCGCCCTTCTCGTCCTCGATCCGCTGTTCGACGGACGAGACCAGTTCCTCGGCGTCCTCCGCCCGGCCGTGGATGAACTGCCAGCGCGGACTTT